>NZ_PNJW01000005.1 GCF_013822155.1 Flavobacterium sp. | reverse complement strand
ACATTTTTCATTAAAAAGATAAAAGCCCATGAATCTTAAACTCAAAAAAAAGTATTTATTACTCGTTTTAGTATTAACACAATTTGCTTATTCGCAAGAAGGAATAGCAGTTTATTCTGATTATCTAACCGATAATTATTATTTAATTCATCCATCAATGGCTGGTGCAGCAAATTGTGGAAAAGTCAGATTAACGGCAAGAGGACAATGGTTTGGACAAGAAGATGCCCCTCAATTAAGCACGCTAAGTTTTAATACAAGTGTCGGAGAACGATCAGGAGTTGGAGCTATTTTATTTTCAGATAAAAACGGATACCATTCACAAAAAGGGGTAAAGCTTACTTATGCTCACCACATCATGTTTTCAAGAAGCGAACTTGATTTAAATCAACTGTCATTTGGTATAAGCGGTGCTTTAATACAAAGTCAGTTGGATGAAACTACCTTTTTGGATAACCAACCATTTGATCCAATTATTGGTGGTATTTATCAAAAGGATTCGTATTTCAACATTGATTTAGGAGCATCTTATAATTACTTAGAATTTTATTCTCATTTTACGGTAAAGAATGCTATAGCTAATGTTAGAAGAGAAATTTATACTGAATTTGAATCCGATAATCTTAGAAAATATTTAATAAGTGCAGGTTATGTTTTTGGAGACAGCGAACGATTACAGTGGGAGCCATCTGTTTTATTTCAATTAGTTGAAGATACCAAAGAAAAATCTATTGACTTGAATTTAAAAGTATATAAAGATTTAGATTTTGGTAAAATGTGGGGCGGGCTATCTTATAGAAGAAGTTTTGATGGAGCTCAATATCAAGATGGAAACACTGTTTCTGATCAACGATTACAATATTTTACACCAATTGTAGGGGTAAATTATAATCAATTTATGTTTGCCTACACCTATTCCTATTTAACTGGAAATGTGCGATTTGATACTGCCGGTTTTCATCAAATTACATTAGGGATAAATTTATTCTGTAAACCAGCGAAATATCAGTGTAATTGCCCTGCTATAAACTAAATAAAAAACGAATTATAAATGAAAATCCCTTTACTGTAAAAAAGTTTGGGGATTTTTTTTAACTAAAGTATTATGATAATAAAAACAGTAAACGGTAAATCACCCTTAATTCCCGAAGATTGTTACGTCGCTGAAAATGCTACTATTGTGGGCGATGTTCAATTTGGACAGTCTTGTAGTGTATGGTTTAACGCAGTTGTTCGTGGCGATGTACATTTTATAAAAATTGGCAATAAAGTAAACATTCAAGATGGAGCAATCATTCATTGCACATATAAAAAGCATCCTACAATTATTGGCAATAATGTTTCAATTGGTCACAATGCAATTGTTCATGGCTGCACTATTCATGATAATGTGTTAATTGGAATGGGAGCTATAGTAATGGATAATTGTGTGATTGAAAGTAATTCCATTATAGCTGCGGGTGCTGTTGTTACTCAAAATACTAAAGTAGAATCAGGTTCAATTTATGCGGGAGTACCGGCAAAAAAAGTGAAGGATATCAATCAGTCTGATTTTGCAGGTGAAATTGAACGCATATCAAATAATTATATCATGTATTCAAGTTGGTTCAAAGAAGAAAATTAAAAGTTTTCTTCAATAATTGTGTGTTTTCCACCAATTATATTTTTTAGTACTATTGGGTTTGAATTCGTGTAAAATAGTTGTTTACTTTTTTTTGTATCGCTTAAACCTACTTTTTCTGAAAGAATGTTTTTGGTTTGACGGGCTACAGCTTCTCCGGAATCAATTATTTTGATATGATTGGGCAATATTTTTTTTATTTGTGGTATTAAATAAGGATAATGACTGCAGCCTAACACAAGATAATCAATATTTTCTTTTACCATAGGATTCAAATAATCATGGAGTAATTGAGTCATTTCTTTAGATTCAATATTACCCTCTTCTATCAACGAAACCAATCCATAACCAATTTGTTCTATTATTTTTGTATTGGGATAATTGAGCACCGTTTGATTAAATAATTCGCTACTCAACGTGCCTTTTGTTGCCAAGACACCAATGGTATGTGTTTCAGAATTATTTGCTGCGGGTTTAATTGCCGGTTCAATTCCTATAAAAGGCACTTTATAACAGGCTCTAAGTTCTTTAATAGCATTCGTAGTTGCAGTATTGCAAGCGACTACAATAATTTTAGCATTTTTGTTCAAAAGAAATTCAGTGTTTTTTTTACTTAACGCAATAATTTCTTCTTTTGATTTCTGACCATAAGGTGCATTTTTACTATCCGCGAGATAGATTGTGTTTTCATGAGGAAGCAGTGCGTGAATCTCTTTCCAAATAGAGGTTCCTCCAACTCCTGAATCAAAAAGGCCTATGGGATTATTATTAACCATGTATCAAAAATAAATAAAAAACTGCTCATATCCCGTTATTTTGGGTGAGCAGTTTTTAATTATGTATTTTAAGTTTAAGAATTAAAAACCTAAATCTTTTTTTACATCAGAAGTTAAGTCTGTTCCATCAGCAAAAATAGCTGAGTTCACATCTATTACATAGTTGAAACCTTTTGCTTTACCAACTTTTGCTATCGAAGCTTTGATTTTATCCATTAATGGTTTAGCCAAATCAGATTCCTTTTTTTGTAATTCTTTTTGAGCAGTTTCTCTGTAGTCACGGATTCTTTTTTCCATGTCTTGTACTTCTTTTGCTCTGTCTTCATTTACTTTTGCTGTAACAGTAGATGATTCCTCGTCATATTTTTTCAATTTAGCATAATATTCATCTGCCATTGTTTTAAATTCAGCATCATATTGTTTACTCAAATTTTCTAATTGTTTTTGAGCTTCAATCATTGCAGGCATTTTGCTTATCAATTCATTAGTATCAACGTGAGCTATTTTTGATTGAGCTGAAATAGATTGGCTGGCACCAATAAATAAAAAAGTAGCAATTAATAAAGTCTTAATTTGTTTCATCATTTCTAGTTATTATAATTAATTATTGTTTTTGTTTTCTTCTTTGTTTTCGTTTTGTTTTTCTTCTTTTGCTTTTTTAGCAGCTTCACGGTCGGCTAATATTTTTTGTTTTCTTTCTTCAAGCTGTTTTTTGCGTTCGTCTAATTTTTTTTGTCTTTCTTCTTCCGCTTTTTTCTTTGTCTCAGCGGCATCTGTTTTTGGCTCGTCAGATTTGCTTTTTTCTTCAACGGCTTCCGCAGATTTATCAGTTGTTTCAGAACCTTCTTCAGCGTTTACTTGTTTGTCTTTATCAGAAACTGTGCCATTCTTTTTTGCTGCCCGTTCTTCAATTAGTTTTTTCCGTTTATCCTCAAAATCTTTTTTCTTTTGTTCTGCGAGTGATTTTCGGGATTCGATGATACTATCACGTTGTTTTTGTCTGTCTTCAAGAATCTTTTTTCGAGCTTCTTTATCAGGATTAACATCTTCGGCATAATCTTGAATGCGTTCTTTTTCTTCTAATGCTTTGAGTTCTTTTTTACTCATTTGCTCTCTTTTAGAAGCTCTGGTTAAAGATCGAATAACCTGGTCACTGATATCATGTCTTTTAGCAGCAAAAAGGATAGTTAAATCAGAAGATTTGTCTAATATAAAATCATATTTTTTTACTTCAGCAATGTCTTGTACAGCAGTAAAAACCTGATCTTGTATGGGTTTTACTAGAACAGCTTTTTGAACAACCAAATCGCCGGTTGGTCCAAATCTTTTTTGTTGATAAGCTAAAAGTTCATTTTCAAGAAAGGTAATTTCTTCTTCTCTTTCTTCGATTAATTCTTTGGTTAAAAGTACTTTTTCGTTATTTAAAGCCTCTTTTAAGGTATTGATTTCATTTTTTTTGGTCTCAATATCTAATTTCCACTTTTGAGCTTTTTGTTCTAATTGATTTTTAGCTTCAGTATAGTCAGGAACATTTTGAAGTATGTATTCCATATCAATATAACCAATTCTAATACCTCTTGACTGTGCTTCGATAGAGGCACTTGTAAGAGTTAAAAACAGTAAAAAAATTAATTTCTTCATATTTTATAAATTATAATGTAAATATAACAGAAATTAACAATTAAAATTGTTGTCCAATGATAAAATGTGTTTCCCAGCCATTTTTTTGTGTTTGTCCTGGCACAGCATCAAAACCATAGCCGAAATCAATTCCTAATAATCCAAAGGCTGGCATGAAGACTCTTAAACCAAAACCGGCTGAGCGTTGCATCACAAATGGATTGTATTCCTGTAATGAATTAAATGAAGCTCCTGCTTCTGCAAAAGTAAGCATATAGATGGAGGCTGCGGATTTTAGTGTTAATGGATATCGTAATTCCATTGAAAATTTATTGTAAATTACTCCACCATCTGTTCCTGAAAGCGATAAATTCGGATAGCCTCTTAATTGAATAACATCTCTACCATCTAATGAATAATTCGCTAAACCATCACCTCCTAAAAAGAAACGCTCAAATGGAATCACACCTCTGTCTTGGTTGTAAGCTCCCAAATAACCAAATTCTCCTAATGTTCTTAATACTAGAGCATTTTGATTTTTCCCGGCAAGTTTAGTATACCAGTCTCCTTTTAATTTAATTTTATAAAATTCTAACCAATAGAAAGCTTTTTGATCCACTTTTCCTTGGTCAACAGCAGCATCTTGGTAATTTTCCACCGGATTGCCAGAATCATCAAGATAGGTTCCAATCGGCATATCATCCCCTGTATTTGGGTCTGGAATTACTTCTGTCGTTTTTACTTTATATTCTTCCTGGTTGGGTAAATCTTTGTAATCTACATTATTGAATAATGAATAAGGTGGAGAGAATTTAGCCGATATTGAAAACTCAGAACCATAAACAGGGAAAATTGGATTCACTCCTTTATTGTTTCTGCTTAAGGAAATAAAATAGGATAGATTTCGGGAAGAACCGTTAGGAAAAGTAAACAATGAAGTAGAATAATTATTCAAATCATAATATTGTAAACTTAATCCTTGTGAAAGTAAAAAGAAATCATCCGGCACTTTCAATCTTTTTGCAGTCCCAACAGCAATAGAGGTGATATTAAAACTTCTACTTTTATCTACATCATTTGTTTGATAATTATTTAAAAACTGTTTACTGTAGGATAAGGAAGTAGAAAACTGCATTGGTTTTCTGCCGCCAAACCAGGGTTCAGAAAAAGTTAAACTGTAGGTTTGAAAATAGGTACTTCCTTGTAATCGTAATGACATTTTTTGCCCGTCACCCATTGGTAAAGGTTTATAGGCTTCTTTGTTAAAAACATTTCGAATAGAAAAGTTGTTAAAGGAAAGACCTAAAGTTCCAATGAAGCCGCCTCCACCATAACCTCCTTGAAGCTCAATTTGACTGGAGCCTTTTTCAACTAAGTTATATTCAATATCAACCGTTCCTGCTGAGGCATCTACATTTTTAAACTTGGGATCAATAGCCTCAGGGTCAAAAAAGCCCAACTGTCCAATTTCCCGAATGGTTCTAATTAAAGCATCTTTACTATATTTCTGACCTGGTTTTGTGCGTAATTCTCGATAAATTACATGGTCATTCGTTTTGTCGTTTCCAACAACGGTAATTTTATTAAAATAGGCTAGAGGGCCTTCCATAATTCTGATTTCAAAATCAATAGTGTCATTTGCTGTGCGAACTTCTACCGGATTTATGGTGGAAAAAAGATAACCATTGTTTTGGTATAAGTTTGTAATGTCTTCTGCATCAGGATTCTTTTTGTTTGCAATGCGATCCTGAAGCAATACGCCATTATATGTTTCACCTTTTTTAATTCCTAAAACACGGTTTAAGCCTTGGTCGGTGTAAATGGTGTTTCCTAAAAACTTAATATTTCCAAAGTAATATTTCCTACCTTCTTCTATTTTTAATTTGATGGCAATAGTATTGTCTTCTTTTTTGTATTTAACACTGTCGTAAACAATACGGGCATCCCGATAACCAACAGTTTTGTACTTGTTAACAATGTTTACTAAATCTTCGTTGTATTCCTGTTGAATAAATTTAGATGATTTCCAAAAACGAAAAAAAGACTGCTCTTTAGTGTTTTTCATCGCACTCTTTACGTTTTTTTCGGTCTGAGTTACATTGCCTTCAATGGTGATACTGGAAATTTTAACTTTGGTGCCTTTGTCCACATTAATGAGCATTTTTACCTCATTTCCATTGGTTGTATCTGGAGTAATAGTGGCGAAAACTTTTGTATTGTAAAAACCGTCTTTTTGGAATTTTTTCTCAATAAAGTTTTTAGAAGTAGTCAGTAAATTTTCATTTACAACTTTGCCTTTGGTTAAAGCCAGCTCTTTTAAAAGCTCCTCATTTTTATTCTTTTTTAAACCAACAATTTTTACTTCACTTAATTTGGGAAGTTCAACCAAGCTTAGTTCTAAAAAAATACTGTCGCCTCTAATTTCATTAATGTAAACATCAATATCGCTGAAAAGCCCTAATTTACCAAGTTTTTTAATGGCTGAACTGATTTCTTCACCGGGAACAATAACTTTTTGTCCTTTTTCCAATCCGGCAAAAGTGATAACGGTTTGCTGATTAAAGCTTAATTTACCGGTTACTTGAACATCTCCTAGAATATACTGGGACCCCCTTTCATAAGGAGTAGTGTTTTGTGCATTTACCTGAAAAATACTTCCTAATAGAAGTATTGCAAAAAAGGAAGTAATATTTCTCAATACTACTGTTTTATTTAATCTGTTCACTTGTTTTTCCAAACCTACGTTCTCTTTTTTGATAACTAATAATAGCTTCATATAAATTTTCTTCTCTAAAATCAGGCCATAAAACATCTGTAAAATATAATTCGGCATAGGCAATCTGCCATAGTAAAAAATTACTTATTCGATGTTCTCCACTGGTTCTAATCAATAAATCAACATCCGGTAAATTGTGTGTGTAAAGATGTTGATTAATAATCGTTTCATCAATAGTTTCTGACGAAATTATATTATTTTTAACTTTATCACTGATCACTTTTATAGCTGAAACCAATTCCTCTCTGGATCCATAGCTTAAAGCTAAAGTTAAAGTCATGCGGTTATTTTCTTTGGTTTTGTTAATGACTTCTAAAAGTTCTTTTTGTGCTGACTTCGGTAAGAGCGATAAATTGCCAATAGAGTTCAGCTTAATTTCATTTTTTTGAAGTGTTTTCAATTCATCTTTCAATGATTTGATCAATAAATTCATTAAAGTGTCCACTTCTAATTTAGGGCGATTCCAGTTTTCTGTTGAAAAAGCATATAAAGTCAAATTTTGGATACCTAATTTAGCACAAGATTCTACTGTTTCGCGAACTGCTTTTGTACCACTTTCATGACCTAAAGCCCGAAGCAAGCCCTTTTGTTTAGCCCAACGACCATTACCATCCATGATGATGGCTAGATGTTTTGGTAAGTTGTTTTTATTTATTTGGTCTTCTAAGGTCATTTTATTGCGGACAAAAACAAGGGTTTTCCCCAAAAGTATAGGTTAATGTAAATCCGGTAAATACATACCAATCATTGCTGTTTATATTTCCAAATTTCAATGTGTTCAAATTTTCATTTTTCGGATTGCTCCCGTCTAAATTATCTGTAAAGGTATATCGGGCACCGGCTTCTAAACCAATTATAAATCTTCTGTTTAATTTTGCTTTTACACCTAAAACGATAGGAATTGCTAATGCACCTTCTGTATAATCTTCTTTCACTTCGTTATCGATATAAAATAATTCTTTATATGAAAAATAACTAATACCGGTGTAAACATAGGGCGTAAATTGAGAGCTTAATTTATGCAAATCAAAATCAAAAAAATTAAATTCCAATCCGGCAGAAAACTCATTTACTTTATTTTCAAAACTTAACCCTCTCAAATTTCTATCCGGAACATCTGAATCGGCATCGTTTGACGATAATTGGCCATAAGTATAAGAAAAACGATAAGTATGGCGGGTACTTCTGTTCCATTTATACATAAATCCTATTGCAATGTCGTTAGGAGCAATATAATTTGTGGGACCAACATCACCAATGTAATTACTGCCACCTAAAAAAACACCAATTTCATTAATTTGGGCTTTAAGTACAGTACTTGATATCATAAAAAACAATAAAAACACTAATCTATTCATCCGTTTTGAAATAGCGTGCAAATATAACAAATATGACTAGGTAAAAGTCAACTATTTGCTTATTTATCACAAATTAATTTCAAAAAAAACGGAAATAAAAGGGTAGTAGTATAGAAGAGAAGATATATTTTGACAATTAACCGTTAATTTCGCTTGTCCATACCCCACAAAAGTTTGTTTCTGAGCGTTTTTAAAAAGGTTTCATCCTGAATTTCAACCATGTTAATTTTAAAAGGTGTTTTTTTTATGGTTAAAATGGTTTCGTTATTCATAGTGGCGATTCTGCTGTCTAATGAAACTAAATAGTGTGCTTCTCTTCCGGATACTTTTAGTACTATTTCAGTTTTATCGGGTATTACTAATGGACGAGCATTAAGATTATGAGGAGCTATTGGAGTAATAACAAAACTTTTCACATCAGGCGTTAAAACCGGTCCGCCACAGCTTAATGAATATCCGGTGGAGCCTGTTGGAGTGGAGATAATTAATCCATCAGCCCAATATGAAGTCAAGTATTCGCCGTTTAAATAAGTTTCCACCGTAATCATCGATGTCGTATCTTTTCTACTGACGGAAATTTCATTAAGAGCGAAATTTATTTCTTTAATTTCATCATTTTTAGGGTTGCTTTCTATGCTTAAAAGGGTTCTTTTAGAGACCGTATAATTTTTATCTAAAATTAATTGTAAAAAAGTTTCGATATTTTCTTTTTGAACTTTAGCTAAAAACCCTAACCTTCCCGCATTAACGCCTATTATGGGAATACCTGAATTCCGAACGTAGGTAATAGCTCTCAAAATTGTACCATCACCACCAATACTGATTAAAAGGTCAAAACTGCTGTTTAAATCTTTATAAGTGGCAAAAGTTTTATACTCTTTTTTAACTATTTCTTCTTCATACAATATTTTCAGAAAAGATTCTTCTATGACTAATTCAACATTGTTACTATTAAAAAAAACGAAAATGTCTTTAATAATTGGGCGGGTATCGTTTTGATAATATTGTCCAAAAATAGCAATCTTCATAGTTTAGATATTAAGATATTTGTCTAAATATTCTGAACGTTCTTTTAAATTACTCAAATAGGTATCTTCCTGATGCTCAGAAATGATTTCATAATTATACCTTCGAAAAGTTTGAATGATTTCATTCATTCCGCCCAAAGTGATTTTGATAGTCACCTGAACAAATTCGGTAGTAGCTTCAGAAATAAAAAGGCCTAATATTTTTCCGTTGTTTGTTTCTACAATTTGAGTTATCTGACTCATGGAAAAATCATTCAATGGTTTTTTTACGATAATAATACCTCCTTGTTCTCTTAAAAAAGGAGTTTCAGCAAAAAACTGAACAATGTCATTGAGTTCATAATAACCAACATATTTATTTTGATCGTCTAAAACCGGAATTAAATTAGTGTTATTTTGAGCAAAAACTTCTAACACGTCTAACCATATCATATTAGTTCGTGCAAAAAAACCTTCTAAAGTGAATCGATAATCTTTAATCGATTTTTGTGTTTCAAAAGTAACCACATCATCGGCAGCAATACTTCCAATATAAATACTTTCCTCTACAACAGGGAAATGAGAAAAAGTCAAGTCAGCAAAAAAATCCTGAACATAGTTTATTTTCTCTCCACTGTCAAAAGGTTTGAAGTCGTTATTGATATAATTTGTTATTTCTAACATAGCGATTTAATTTCGTTGCAAAATAATCAAAAAATACGATTATTGAGCCTGTTTAACTTTGTATTTTTGTATGCTGTTTCTAATAAAATTGTTTCAAAAGAGTATGACAAAGTTAAGCGTAAATATTAATAAAATTGCTACATTAAGAAATTCAAGAGGTGGAAATATGCCAAATGTGGTGCAAGTGGCTAAAGATGTTCAAAAATTTGGAGCCCATGGAGTAACCATTCACCCACGTCCGGATGAACGACATATTCGATACCAAGATGCGAGGGATTTAAAAACAGTGGTTTATACCGAATTTAATATTGAAGGAAATCCTGTTCAAAAGTTCATTGATTTGGTGTTGGAAGTAAATCCAACACAAGTAACCTTGGTGCCTGATGCCGATGATGCTTTAACTTCTAATGCCGGTTGGGATACGATTAAAAACAAAGATTTATTAACGGAAGTAATTCAGGAATTCAAAAGAAATAACATACGAACATCGCTTTTTGTTGATCCGGATTTAACGATGGTTGAAGCAGCAAAAATTACCGGAACTGACCGAATTGAATTATATACTGAACATTTTGCACATCAATACGGTTTGGGAAATAAAAACGGAATTCAGCCTTATGTAGAAGCAGCTGTTTTAGCCAATCAATTAGGGTTAGGAATCAATGCCGGACACGATTTAAGTTTGGATAATATTGCTTTTTTCAAACAAAATATACCCGGATTATTAGAGGTTTCCATCGGTCATGCCTTGATTTGTGAATCACTTTATTTAGGGATTGAAAATGTTGTAAATATGTATTTACACAAATTAAAATAAGCTATTCCATTTTTAGGATTACCGGCAGAATAAATTGTGTTTTTACGGGAATTCCTTCTTTTTGAGCAGGTTCTATTTTTGGAAAATCGGTCAAACGGGATTTAATAAGACTATCAATTTTTATTTTGTCATAATTCAAACTATCCGAAGGAAAAAGCGGTTCAAAAGAAATGGTAGCATTTGGATAAACGGATACTTTAACTTGAATGGTATCAATTATTTTTGCCTTTAGATTGATGGAATCCGGAGCAATTTTTTGTTGAATAAGAACAGTCATAAAATTAAAAAAACATTCTTTTTTTTGTTCTTTGTCTAAAAGACTGTCACATTCAGCCACTGAGGGATAAACAGTCACTTCCTTCCAATCAATTCCTTTCAATCGTTGTTGCAGCAATTCTTCTTCAGAAGGCACACGCTTTTCGAAGTATTGACAGGAAGTCAATAAAAATAAAAAAGAAAATAAAGAAAGAAATTTATTCATTTTTCGTTTATAATCAAACAAAAGGTATTTTTGATATTCCAAAAGTAAGAAAATAATTTATGGAACACATACTTCTTTTATTAGGTTTTGTATTAATGATTGTTGGTGTCCTTGGAAGTTTCCTTCCTGTTTTGCCTGGACCGCCCATAAGTTGGGTGGGTTTGCTGTTGTTATATTTAACAAAAGCCGTTCCTGTAAGCTATACAGTTTTGGGAATTACGTTGGTAATTGCCATTGTGGTTGGAATTCTTGATTACATCATCCCTGCAAAAGGAACCAAGCGATTTGGCGGAAGCAAATATGGTATTTGGGGAACCAACATCGGGTTAGTGGTTGGCATTTTAGCACCCATTCCACTCGGATTCATTATTGGTCCATTTGTGGGAGCATTTGTGGGCGAACTAATTAACGATTCTACAGATTCTAAAAAAGCATTTAAAGCCGCTACAGGATCATTTATTGGTTTTTTAGCTTCCACATTTATGAAGTTTTTGGTTTCTATGATTTTTCTTGGTTTGTTTTTAGTGAAAGTTTGGGAATATCGAAATGCTTGGTTTTAAATAAAAAAAGACCGAAAATTATCTTCCGGTCTTTTTAAAGTAATGTAACTTTCGTTTATTGTTTTACAAATTTCTGAAGTACTTTTTGATTATTGACGGTGCTTATTTCTACTATATAAACTCCTTTTGTATAACGAGAAATATCTATAGCTGTTTGTTCCATGTTCATGTTTTGTTTGCTATAAACTTCCTTGCCTAAAACGTCATAAATAATTATTCCTTTAATAGCATCAGAACCATTTTTCAATTGAATTTGAATTAAATCTTTAGCAGGATTCGGGAATAAAACTAAATCAGAATAAGTGAAATCAGCCGTGCTTAAACTGGCGACAAATTCGGTTTCAAATGTATTGGTAATGATTGCCGGATTAAAATCAAAATAAATTTCAGCCGTATTAGGTATAATGTCACCAATTGAAATTCCGGGATTCGTTTTAATTTTAAAATGAATAAACCCGATACTGGCATTTTCATTGACCACTTTTGGAACCAAATGAATGTTATCAAACTTCCAAACCAACTGATTATTTATTCTTTCCAATACATAATTATGACTGGAGGCAATCATTCGTAAACTTTCCGGATTTAATTGTGCGTCTAAAATATCTTCCACTCTAACAAATGTAGCATTAGTTGTTCCGGTATTTTGAAAACGAATGGTGTAATACAAATAATCATCTTGTGTAAATTGAGCTAACACAATTTCTTTTCCGTGGGCTTCATTTTTGTCATTCGGGTCATAAGCTGCTACAATTGGTCGGGTTAAAGAAGCCGAATTATTTGTTGAATTGGCATCTAAAGTTGTACTGGTAATGGAAACAGAATTGGTTACTAAATCACCAATGGCAACGGTTGGAATCGTTGGAACACTCATTGAAACACTAATAGTTCGGGTTTCCAGCGGTAAAAGATCTGTATAATCAAAAGTAAACCCGTTAGCAGAAGGAGTTGTGCCTGTTTGAGAGATACCTGTGATGGTTAAAACAGGAGCTTTATCAAATGTTAAGGTTCCGGAAGCCGGAGCAATTCCATTATTAGTATAAATTAGTTTATTTTGATAGGTAAATCCTGCTGCCGGTTGGTTAACAGCAACTATTGAAACAGCTACATCATTGTAAGTGGTGGTGTTAACAATTGGGAAATAGTATACATTCGATTCGGTTTCAGAAAAAACAATATCATCATAGGAAATGGGTTGTGCATAATAACCGGCATATTCAGAATAAACTGCATAACTTAAATCATAGGTGTTTGAGGTATTTTCAGGAAAAATATAAAACACCCCATTGGAAGATATGTTTGAAACAATTGCACCGGCATTATTAACCTGATAATTAAAATTACCATTTACAAAATTTTGCTCACCAGAATCTTTAATTCCATTGTTATTGGAATCCAGAAAAGCAATTAATTGAATATTATCCTGACATTGATTGCCAAGAGCTAAACTTCCACCTTGAATAAAAACAGCGGAGTCAAAAGCAGAATCTTGGTAATCTCCAACCGCTAATTTTAAAGAATATTCATGGTTTGGAATTACAGAAGCTATCGCCGTCATTGGCACTGTATAACCACGCATATTCAAACTGCTGGTTGGATTATTGACATTATAAGTGCTGAAAAACTGTGGATTTACAGAAGCACATGATGTATTATACAGGTTATCTCTAATAGTAGTTGTCGAAATCGGCACGTTGGTTCCGGGAACAACAGCAATATTTTGAGTTTGATTGGTGGTTAAATCGGTTAAAATAAATCCGAAAACATCGGAAAACTGACATTGATAAGTACCATATTCATTTGAAGCAAAAATAAAATTAAAGCTCAAAATATTTGTAGTAGGTACAATATCAAACTTCACAAAGGAAACATCATTGATGGTGCCGGTTTGACCTGCTGCTTGCATAATAGCATTTAGTTGTGGGTCACCAATTTGTGAACAATTTGACGTATAATTAGCATCAGTATAGGGTCCTTGTGTCAAATTTGCATCTCCACTTCTGATAATCAATCCCTGTTCAAAAGGGAAACTACTGTCATTGGCATTAAAATAGCCAACACCACATGGTCCTTGGGTAATTACATTGGAGATGGTAGCACATTCTGAATTTAAAATAACATTATTCAAGATTTGCTCGGGTGTAAATGAAGTGGTATTGACCGTTACAAATGGAATGGTAGTAGTACCACAACTTGTAGTTGAAAAGTTAAACCCGGCAGACCAATCAGAGGTTATTTGGTCATTACAAATTGCTCGGACATAGAAGGTATAAGAGGTGTCACAAGTTAATGCCGTAATGACAAACGGATTTACTGAGGCAATAAAACCTTGTGAATTTGGATTTGGTTCCGGAGAGCCACTTGGAACAATATAAATTTCGTTTGTGTTTGAACCTGAAGGATTGTACCAACCTAAAGTTGCTCCATTTTCGGTGCTATTAGTTGCATTTAGATTGTTTGGTGTTTCGCAGCTGGTGGAACAATTTTGAACAAGTAAAAAGAATTCACCACCCCAAAAGCAGCCCGTGATAAAATCTTCAATTCTCACAAAAATAATTTGATTAGGTGATGTATTGGTGTAATTATATCCTATCGGATTCACTTGATTTAACATATCAGCATAGGTTAAATAAAACGTGACCGACATCGTATTGGGTGAGGCATTGTTCGCCGCATAGATAGTTTGAACGGCTTGATTCAAATCAAAAAAGGCAATCCCGTCATTGTTATCATCACAGGCAACAGCCACTTCTGTGCCTATATTTGGAACCGAATTAACAACAATTGTGAAAGTAACTATTTCATAATCAGATGTAATGATGTTTTGTAAACGAGCAAATAGCGTTACAAATCCTATCATACTATTATAACTTGTAGGGTTTGTGATTGCATTACTGTTTTCTTCTGCATCAATTAAACTAGTATGAAAAGAAATATCAAAATCATTTGGGTTTTGACCATTTAATAATGTTGGAATAATCGATGTCAAGTCAAAAGTTTCAGTTCCATTATAATCAGTATCACAAGCGGATAATTGAGTTTGTGAATAACTGAAAAAATTCACAAAGCATAAAAAGAAAATAGTAGTGAGTAATTTTGTTTTCATTGATTTTGGTTTTGGTAAATCAAATGTAATTGATTTTTAGTAAATTATATAGTCTTGATTTAGAATTTATTAGTTTTTCACTTAGAATTAGAATAAATACAATCCTTTTTTTTATCGAATAACTAATTTTTTTATTGCTTTTACACTTGAATTGGATATAATTTCTACAAAATAAATCCCTTGATTAAAACCAGAAATATCAACCGAAATTGTATTGAGGTTTATGTTCTCTTTTTGAAAAATCTGTTTTCCTAATACATCATGGATTGAAATATTTTGAATTAAATCCGTTCCATTAAGTTGAATTTGAAAAGCATCTTTCGTTGGATTTGGATATAAAACAACCGATGAACTCGAAAAATCAACAACCGATAAATTTTCGACAAATTGTGTTTCAACAGTATTCGTAATTATAGCTGGATTATAATCAAAGTAAATATCAGCGGTATTTTCAATCACATCACCAATAGCATAACCGGGTTTAGGCTTGATTTTGAAATGTACAAAACCTTTTCCTATTTCCGTATCTTCCACAGATGGAGGAAGGTTGATGTTTAAAAAATGCCAAACTATTTGATTTCCGGTTCTTCTCACATTAAATGAGTGACTGGCATTAAGCATTTCAAAACTAGATTCGTCAAATTGGTTTTCAAGCGTATCTTCAATACGGATAAATTCTGCTGGAAATGTTCCTGTATTTTTAAATCGAATAGTATAATAAAGATAATCATTAGCAGTAAAATCCTCGAATACAATTTTTCCACCATGTGATTCATTTTTATCATTTGGATCATAGGAACCAATGACCACTTGTGAAAGAGAAGAAGTATTATTTGCTATATTCTCTTCATTTTCTAAAGGTTCAATTGAGGCAACATTCGTTAAAATTACTCCTAAATTAACCGTTGGTATCGTTGGAACTTCCATCGTGATGGTTATAGTCCTTGATTCAAACGGAGCTAAATCCGTAAAGGTATAATCAAAACCAGAAGACGTTGCCGTAGTTCCAGCTTGTGAAACAGAAACAATCGAAACAGCATCATCTTTGATAAAATGAATGATGCCGGAGGCAATGTTGGTATAACCATTATTTTTGTAAATTAATTTATTTGTATACGTAAAACCTGGTCGAGGCGAAATTCCAAATGCAATTAAACTCACTTCAGCATCAACATATTCTTGTAAAATCGTGATAGGGAAATAATAAATAGTACTTCCGCTTCCAGTCGGCACAGTAATATCAGTATAAGAAGTTGGTGTTGAATAATACGTGGAGAATTCCTCATTTACTTCAAAATGGATGTCATAACTATTCGTCGGGTTAGGTTCAAAAATAGTTAATGAACCATTATTTGTACTTCCATAAATTAGTTCGCCACTGCCATTCATTTCATAAACATAGGAACCCCTATTAAAATTTAGTTCACCCGAATCCATCACGCCGTTATTGTTTTCATCAATAAAAGCTATACAGGTTAATTGTTCTGGGCATTGTCCGTTATTCGTGCAATCCATTGTACAAAAGTCAAAAGGTGCTGTCCAATCACTGAAAACTGTAATACCATTCCAATAGCATCCAGTTCTGATATAAACTGAATAACAAACGTTTGGAGTTAATCCTGTAATACTAAATGGAGCACTTTCATGTGAATTAATAATAGTGCTTGAATCTGGTTGCTGACCTAAAGGAACAATTGAAATATTCCAAACTCCAATATAAATATTTGGTTCAGCTTGGTAGGACCAATTTAAATCGGCTGAAGTGCCAGTTATATTGGAAAGTGTTAATTGGTTAGCAGTTGGACATGTTATGGGAGCACAATCTAAAGAAACAACTAATGTTACCGTTTTAATAGAAAAACAACCAGTTTCATTATTCTCAGCACGAGCATAAACATCTTGAGAAGGAAATGCTGTCGGAATAAATGGGCCATTTGAAATTTGGTTTATATTGGCATTAGCATCTACTTCAGATATAAAAAAAGTAATCGTTAACGGGTCTGTATTATTGCCAATGATACCAGAAATACTCTCGTCAAGATTGAAAACAGCCAATTCAGGAGTTCCACAAAACAATAAAGTTGTTGGATTTACAATAGGATTTTGATTAACAATCAAGCTAAAACTCTCAATATAAAAAGTCGTATCATCCGTATTAAAACTTCGAGCAAAAATTAATTCAGATGGAGAAGTAATGAAATAGGAAGTAGGATTTTGAATTGCAGCAACCCCATTAGTAGCATCTGATTCAGTATGATGATATGATATTTCATAGTCAGCAGGATTATTGCTACCCAAAATCTCACCATATTTTACAGTTAAATCAAAAGAAGTTGACTGATTTAAATCATTGCTACACGTTTCTAAGGGAGGCAAAGTTTGTGAATAGGAAATTGAAAAACAAAATAAGAAAAAGAGTAATGCTTTTTTCATCGGATACTGGTTTAAATACCAAATATAATTGATTTTTAATTAACTACACGATAATACAAATCGAAATATTAAGTGATACTTTCACTCACCATAAACCCACTTGTCCACGCATTTTGAAAATTAAAGCCACCCGTAATCGCATCGATGTTGACTATTTCTCCGGCAAAATATACTTTAGGAAGAACTTTGCTTTCCATAGTTTTAAAATTGATTTCTTTTAAATCAATACCACCGGCGGTAACAAATTCTTCTTTAAACGTACTTTTCCCATTTACCTGAAACTTTCCATTCGTGAGTTGTAACGCTAAATGTTGAAGCTGCTTTTTTGTCAAATCAGCCCATTTGGTTTCTAAAGAAATTTCAGAAGCTAAAACCAAACTTTCCCATAAGCGGTTTGGAAATTCAAATGGCGATTTTTTACTGACTACTTTTTTGGCATGTTCTAATTTTAATTCTTTCAACTGGTTTTCGGTTTCTTCCAAAGTAGCATCATTCAACCAATTGACTTCCAACACAAATTGGTAGTTTTTAGCAAATAATTCCCTTGCTCCCCAAGCAGAAAGTCGCAAAATACCCGGTCCGCTCATTCCCCAATGGGTGATTAAAAGCGGTCCCGAAGCGGAAAGTTTGGAGTTTTGAACTTTTACTGTGGCAAAAGCGGAAACACCCATTAACTCTTTTATTCGAGGGTCTTTGATGTTAAATGTAAATAAAGAGGGAACCGGCGGAACAATCGTGTGGCCTAAATTTTCCAATAATTCCCAAATTTTCGGATTGCTTCCTGTGGTCATGACCAAGTTTTTACAACGAAACGTTTGGTGATTGGTTTCCACTTTCCAAGTGTCTTCCGCTTGATAAAGGGATTGGACACTTTGACCGGTTAGAATTTCAATTTTGTGTTTTTTGGCAACAGTTAAAAAACAATCAATAATGGTTTGCGAAGAATCGGATACCGGAAACATTCTGCCGTCGTCTTCAATTTTTAATTCGACACCGTGGTTGGAAAACCATTCAATCGTATCACCGGAACAAAATTGATGAAACGGGCCACGCAATTCTTTTTCGCCACGAGGATAAAATTTTACTAAGTCATTAGGGACAAAACAGGCATGGGTCACATTACACCGACCACCACCGGAAACCCTTACTTTTGTAAGTACTTCTTTGCCACGTTCGAGTATTGCAATGCTAAAGTTTGGATTTTTTTCAGCAACGTTGATAGCGGTAAAAAAACCGGCAGCTCCACCACCAACGATAAGGACGTCATACATTAGTTCAATCTTTCGGGGAAATTACAAAAAATTCCATCGACACCCAATTCAGTAACCATTTTAATATCGTCAGGTTCGTTGACCGTATAGGTGTAAATTTTAAATCCTTCTTCGTGAATAAGTTCTACGTTTTCTTTTGTCAACGTTTTCCACCAAGGGTTAATGGCAACCGCCTTTAATTTTTTTGCAGTAGCAATGGCGTCTGTCGGATTTTCTTCGGTCAAAACGGCAATAGGAATTTCATTGTCTAATTTTCGAACAGTTGTCAATTCATCCCACAAAAAACTGGAAATGACAAAATCGTCTTTTTTCCAACCTTTCTGATAGTATTTTTGAAGTAATTTTAAAGTGGGTTCAGCCGTATTTTTACCTTTTAATTCGATATTTAAAAGGACTAATTTATCAAACGTTTCGATTACTTCATCTAAAGTTGGAATTTGATGATTGCCCTTCACCACCACTTTTTGAAGCTCTTCTAAAGTAAAATCTTCAATTCTTCCCGAAGTATCAGTTAAACTGTCTAAGATTTCATCGTGAAAAACCACTAATTCTCCGCTTTTAATCAAAAAAACATCAATTTCAATCATATCGACACCTAACTCTAACGCTTTTTTAACAGAAGCAATTGTGTTCTCTGTTTCGTGCCCCATGGCACCACGGTGACCGATAATTAAAGCTTTTTTCTCCACTTTAGCACAATTTTGAAAAACTAGGGCAACTATAAAAAATAAATAAAATTTTGTTTTCACTGAAATAATTTTTATCAAAACTCAAAAAATTATTTCAATTAATTTAAGCTAAGTATCAATATTAAGCAAAAATTAATATTGTTAACATGTTGATAATCTGAGAATATAAGGGAATATAAAACAAGCTAAGCATTCAAATCAACTTTTAAAACATAAAAACTTAATGCAACTTAATCCCTTAAGTTTAAAATCAACTTAATTCAAAATTAATAACCTCAAATTCGAGGTAAACCTTAAAAATTAAACTTCATTCCAAACGAAATCCGTCCATGAAAAAGCAAAATAAGTATAATCAAAAAGCGTGTTTTCATCGGAATTATTTTCAAGAACGTAAAAATGAAGTCAACAAAATTCTTGTTCTACTGGCATGCTTGTATTAAATTTCATTACTTCTTTAAACTATCAGCTCCACCCACAATCGGCAAAGTCAAAATTGTCCCATCCAAATCAATCGTTAATTCTGTTCCCGATTTTGGATGCAAAGTATATTCATTATCACTCGAAAAAATCATCAAACCAATTTGTTGTCCTTTTTTAATAATTTGATCATCTGGCATTAAATCGAAAGTTACCTCATAAAACTTTCCTGGTGTTAGTGGTTTACTCTCCGTTAAAGAACTATGATTTTGAGGATCAGCCCAACCACGAGTAATAATATTATCCGTTATTTTTGCTTTACTATCTGCATTCCACGGAAGTGAAACCAACCAAACTGATAAATTTGCAGCAGGTTTGTTACTGGCCAATTTTACTGTGATTTTTGGCACACCTGAAATATGAACATCTTCAGTAAGTGTGGGCGTAACATATAACACTCGGTTTGGTGATGATGCTGCACGGGCTAAGATTTCTCCTGTGAGTTTATAATCATCAACCAATGTTTCTTTTCCTTGTTTTTTAGATTTCGAAGTAGTTAAGCCACCCATTTTAGGAGCACCTTTTGTTAAATAAAGAGTAACTGGTTTTGATGCTGGATTAGGATAATCTGCATACGGAGTTGGATTATTCATAGCATCGTTTTCACGAACAATCCAGGCTTTGTTTCCCTCTTTTTCAACGCCATTGTCCACACCAAATAAATAATGTGTAAACCATTTGTTTAACATGCTAAACGGTGGCGGCCCACCATGTCCATCTTGATGATAAAAAATACTTGTTTCCAGCCCCATTTCTTTGGCTTTCTTATAAATTCGATAGCTATGCTCAGGCATAACATTCCAATCATTAAAACCGTGTGACATCAACATGGCGGCTTTCATCGGAGCCATTTGGTTGAGGTAATCGCGTCCCGCCCAAAAATCGTTATAATCACCCGTAATTCTATCCATGCCATTTTTCATTTCCGTATCTCGAATGGTCTTATTGTTATAAGGCCTTTTCGATTCATCACCACTATGAATAAAATCATACAACACATCAATGTCTTCACCCAAATAACCACCAGGCGAACGAACTAATCCGTTTGAACGATAATAATGATAATAAGAAGTATTCGGTGCAACAGGAATAATTACCTCTAATCCTTCTACACCAGTTGTTGCAGCAGCAAGTGGAATCGTTCCGTTATAAGATGTTCCTGTCATGCCAACTTTACCGGTACTCCAATAGGCGGTTACTTTTTCATCACCATCTGGAGAAGTAAATCCATTCGCTCGCCCGTTTAGCCAATCAATTACTGCTTTTGGAGCTAATGATTCATTTTTGCCACCAACGGTAGGCGAGCCTTGTGACAAACCTGTTCCTGGTGAACAAGAATGCACTACAATAAATCCTCTAGGAACCCAAGCTCCAATGAGTGTATTTGAAATAATCGGGCGTTTACCGGTTCGGACCACTTCGGCATGAACACGTTCTTTCGCCGTTTCACCTAATTCATGCTTCACATCCCAAAACAAACCTTCTACATCAGGTGCCACTCCGGCATAGTAGGGACTCGATTCATAAATCACAGGAAGTTTCAAACCTTCCGTTTCCGTTTGTGAAGGCCGCGTGACGTCCACATGCATTCTATCTGGTTTTCCATCACCATCCGTGTCAAAAGTTGTTTCTACCCAAAGGTCTTCCCTAATCCATTTGTCAGCCTCTTTAAAAGCAGGTACAATTTGAGCTTCTCCATTTTCAAAAACAGGAACTGCTTTTGTAGCCGTTTGAGCCTGTATCGAACCGAAAGAAAGTAAGAAGAAGATGAATAGAAAACGGAATTGGAATATGTTTTTCATGTTGAGCTGTTTTTAGGTAAATCATTGTATTGATGCTTATCACAAATATAGAAAATAAATAGGCTTGTAAAATGGGATGAAAAAACTTAATTCTATTTTCGTGGAGCAGGATTATTTACAGATCAAAAATTAAACTTCATCCCAAATGATAATCTACCGCCATCACTCGAATGAAAATAGGAAACCGTTGACGAAATTACATTACTGCTGTTAATCCAAAAGCCAAATCCGGTGGATTGATGCCATTTTGTAGAACTTTCAGACGGAAACCAAACACGTCCATAATCAAAACCTATAAATGCACCGTAATTCATAGGAGCAAAAGGATTTTTGATTTGACCAATAAAATAACGTAAATCTGAACCTTGATAATAGGCTGATTTCCCTGTAAAACGGTTACCTCTAAATCCTCTCAAATCAGTATCTCCACCCAATGAAGCCGCTTGATAAAACTCGTACGAATTATTGAAAATTGATTTCCCTTTTAAGGTTGTTTCAAAAAGCCATTGTCCATCTGGAGTCAATTTATAAACTAAATTTAATGACGTTTCTAAGGACGGAACTTGTCTGGAAAAATCGGAGACATTTACATTCCATTTTCCGATAGCCTGAAATCCTAACCCTAGCGAAGGTAAAAAAGGATTGTCATAATTCTTAAAGGCATATTCAAATCCAATTCCGGCAAAATTTTGAAAATCAAAAATGCGGGAATCTAGTCCACTTTCTGAAATATACCGTTCGGGAGTATTTTCAACTTGATACGATTCTAAATTCAACCGGGCAATTACAGTCGATCCAAGATTTTTTAACCATACCAAACCGGGATTTACTTTAAATGAAGCCATTTTCACTCGGTTGTAATCCATTCCTAATTCGTCTTCCAGGGAAATAGTTTCGTTGCCATAACCAAAAAAGTTTTGCGAAAAATTGGAACTGGTTGTTGCAGCATCAATAACGAGGTCAAAATTACCAAATGCTTTTTTTACGATACCGGAATAGGTAAATTCATAACCGCTTGTTGCAAAATAATAATTAGCCAATAAACTATGTTTTTGCGAATAAGGATTGCCTAAAAAACCATGTTGAACAAAATCAAATCGGGCTCCTAATCGCAAACCATCATCCGGGTTGAAACCCATTAAAGGAACACCGGAAAAAGTATTGAATTTTGGTTTTTTATAATTGTACGTATTTGTTTCATAATTATTTGAAAGCAAAACTGTTGTTTTTTTGTCCACAGTTATTGTTTTGTTATTGGCATAAAAGTCATAAATTTTTATCTTTTTACCATATTCAACAACATACGAATCCTGATTTAAACCACCAATTAAACGAATTTTAATGTTATTGTTTTCTTTTCCTTCAATACTGAATTCGTCGTTTCCTTCTAATCCAAATAACCAAATTTCCTTGGTATTTTTTTTATAAAAAGTCTTTTCAAATACAATGTTAGCGGGGGTCTTTAATCCGTTATAAACCACAACCACAGTTCTTCCTTTTGATAAGCGGGTGATTACGATGACATCATTTTTTTGAGTGCCCACCACTATTGCTTTTTTCTCAAGTAGTTTATGATATTCCTTAGCCGTCTGGTTTAGCTTTTTTAAACGATTTCTAAAATGAAGCTTTATTTTAGAAGTAGTTTCATCCTGCAATTCATAAGGCAGTTGCAAAAATGCTTGATTGATTAAATCATTAGAAAGATTTTGTTGAATGAATTCAGCTTGTTTAAGCCAGCTTTTTTCATCGGCATCAGCTAATAAGGCTAAATCTAACGCATAGGCTTGCTGATTGAAGTCTTTGATGTTTTTAAGATTATAACGATATGAATGCATTTGACCCATTGCCGGAATACTTTTTAATAGACTTAAAAAAGCACCGTCATATTTGGCAAATGCCTGATCACGTTGTGTAGAAATTGGACGATAAATGGTTTTGTTTTTTTCTACATAAACGCCCCATTGCCATTTGTTTGCCTCTCTGTCCCAATCACCTAAAAGCATATCAAACAGGCGAGCCCGAATATAATTTTCTTGATCTACTACATGATTTTTATCAGTACGAATAAGGTGTAGCATTTCATCAGTGGTAATAATTGAAATTGCATCTCCAAATTCATTATTGTTTTTAAAAGCGGTTTGAGGTTTTTCTGAAATATAGTAAAAGGCACCTCCAAAATCCTTATTGTAGACCTCTAATTTGTTTTGTTTTGGCAAAAAGTACAGTTTGGGTTCTGTTGTGCGTAAGCCTATAGCTTTTGATAACTCCGGGATTACCAATGGGACAAAAGGGTGAATGGTTGTAAAATAATCTCTTAAAAAATCTTCTGTAACTTCATTACCGGATTGAGTTTTAAAGTTTTGATTTTTATAAGCAAGTGATTTAAAAAAAGAGGCAGCATCTTTTTCTAAAGGGGTCATTACATATTCTTTTCCTTTTTTATCGCTTAAAATAAGAGAACTGTTTGAACTTTCATTGTCTAATCCAATCGGTTTTAAACCACCAAACAACGTGTCGAGCAGTGTGGTTTTTGACGTAATAATTTGGCTGTAATAATTTTTATAATGTTTACCCCAGAGGTATTCATATACGGCACTTTTTTGACTTACCGGTCTTCCGAAAATTGATTTTTTGACTTCATTCTCAACTTGTTTAGGATATGTTTGTTTTTTATCTTCTACAATTGGTTCCCTCAATTTTTGTTTAAAAAGTAATACCTCTTTTCGATTTGAAGTGGTAAAATAGGAAATAGTAGAAGCCCCGTTTGCATACAAGTCCAAAACGGCATAACCATAACCGCCATAGCTGAAATCTTTTGGGTTTACGGCTCTTGCCGGTGTAAAATTAGCACCTGAACCACTGATGATTTGTTGAATGCCGTCTTTAAAAATATATTGTAAATTTTGTTCATGGCCTGATATAACCACCACATGATTGTATTTTTGAACAATTGATTTAATTTGGTTAGCCATTTCACTATAACGAATGTTTTGAATATCTTCCGTGTTATAACCACTCGCTTTTCTGAATAAATTGACAAAGCTACCGGCAATCGGCAAAGGAACCGCATTATCGAATGGATAAAGTTGTTGTTTTAAAGAATATTGACCTCCATATACACCATTGCTAACAAGCGGATGATGCAGAGCCAACAAAATCGTTTTTTCTTGGTTTTCGAGTAGATGATTATCAAGTTCTTCTATTAATTGTTCCCTTGTTTTAATAGAACAGCCTTTGTTGATTTCAGGATGATTATCCCAATCTTCTTTAAACCATTGAGAATCGATGGCAACGAGTTCCATGTCGTCGCTCAAAGAAATAAATTCAAGACCACATGCTTTTGGAGGAATTAATTGACCGGTCTTTTTTTTGTAGTTGGTAATAAAATCTTCTTGAGCTAAAATTCCGGGAATACCGTTTTTCCAATCCATTTCGCCCGGTAAAAAAAATACTTTTCCCTTGAAATTGTGGGTTAGTTCTAGATGTTTACTGATTTTTTCTTCTGCTTTCGTTCTATTTTCTCCAAAACCATGTAATGGAAAAATATTATCACCTAAAAAAAGAACCGTACTGTTTTTTGAAGCGGTTCCTACTCTTTTTTTAAAATTGGATAGGGAAGGAGTAGCACCATCATTTAATTGATTGGCCGCATTTCCGGTAAGAAAAACAGAATAAACAATGGAAGTGGTATCAATAGATTGATTATCGTAAAACGAGGTAGCTTGACTTCCCATTTGAGTTTTGTAGGTGGTGCAACCCACAAAAAAACCGGTAAAAACCAGTAGGAGTAGTGTTGAAAGAAGTGTTTTAAAATAAATGGTTCTTTCAAAAATCATTCAGGGTAGGTTTTAGATTTAAATTTCAAATATAGGAATAAAACTTGGCTCAAATCACCTTGAAAAGAAAGCGTTGATAAACCTTGTATGGATTATAAACGTATGGTGGGGAGGAAAAGTATTTATTCTAAAAATTACTTTCTAATTTCTGTCCTATAATTAATGAGAATTTCATAAGAACACTTTAGGCAAGTGGTTAGCTATCGATCTTTGGTAAATCAATTTAATCGAATCTCATTTAAAGAATCATTCTCCCAAATTTTCCAATTAGAATGTCCTTCATTTTCTATGCAAGGATTTATATCAGGATTTTGATTTGATATGTACAATTTAATAATTTCTTTTTTAAATTTATTTAAGTATACCCTTAAATCATCACTTTTATAAAAATCCATTGCTTTTAAAAAACTTAAACTTGGAGAAATTTCTTTTTCGTTTTCAAATACAAAATGTAACTTTGGGTTATAATTTCTATTATCTATCCATTTAGACAATACCTTTTCTCTTTCTTTTAAAATCAAACTATTTTTTAGTTCTAAATGAATATCATTGACACACATTTCATAAAAAAGCTTAATTGATGTAACATCTTGAATTTTTGGTTTATTATATTCAATATTATACTTTTCACTCATGAATTTCATGTCATTTTCGTAAATCTTAAAAGTCATGATGACCCTTTCGTTTTCAACTATATTATTAATGTTTTCATTTGTCTTTTTATCTATACGAGAACTTCCACATCCTGTAAGAAGAAAAAATAATATATAAATCACTAAATTTTTCATCACCAAATTTTTTCTCTTTAACCAAATATATTAAAATTTCATTCATCTTTAAATTATATTCTGCAAAGTAGGGAAACATTAGCTTTTCATTGGAACGTTTTTCTTAAACTCAATGTGAAACTGGTTTTTGCTCCCTTTTTGAGTTTTGTTCCGTACCAATTGCACATTTGTTCGGAAAACACCCCCTTTTTCCGAAGCCCGTTCGAACAAATCCCGAACAACTCTCGAACAAAACCCTTGTAAATCCCAAAAAAATCGTCAAACCCATTCAAATGCAGTCAAAAGGGTTCAAAACCGGTCAAAATGCGTCAAATTCAAGCAGTCGTTAGTTAGCTTTTGGACAACTACCTTTTAGTAGGTGTTTAATCCATATCATCGTCATGTCAAGGTCATATCATCGTTATAGTTGTGGTACCCATGAAGAACCAATTAGTATCAATTTCATTTATGAAAAACAAAAGCGTTTACAATCCAATCGATTATAAACGCTTATGAAATAGGTATTGCCGTTATGCTACTTTCTTTCTAACAATACAATCCCCATCTGACTATCAATCATCACTTTTCCATCTTTTACAATAGTTGAAATTCCTGAAAAAGCATCATGAACTTCCGTTCCGTCTTCAAAAACACCTGAGACATTGATTTCTTTTTTTCCAAATGGTAATTCCAAACCAATAACTACTTGGTCAGTATAATCTCCTTTCGTAAATGTTCTGCTAAACGTATAAAATGGAGCTTTAGAAAGTTCTTTATGAATTCCCGCACCCACAGCCGGATGGTTTTTTCTAAACTGACCAATTTTTTGAAAATGGGTCAAGACGTTTTTGGTGTTTGTATTGGTTTTAATGTCTTCCCAATTCATAAATGAACGTAAGGTTGCATCGCCTTCAGTTCCGGCAATTTCTAACGAACGAGCAGTTTCGTCGCCATAATAAACCTGTGAAATTCCGGGGGCTAATAATAATTTGGTTCCGGCTTCAAACGTTCTTTCTCTTTTTTTGTCAAATGGCCAACCATCGTCGTGGGAAGTGACGTAATTCGTCACACTCAATCCTTTCAAATCAGAATTTAAAAGGGTTGAATAGTTGGAGAAAGTTTCTTCATACGGTTTATTGGCATCGCCTTTAAAATCAAAATTGATGAGGGAAACAAAACCGTTTTCAAAATAATTTACTTTTTTATCGCCAAAATTATAGAGTTGCTTGCCACTGATTCCATAACCGTAGACCTCGCCCACTAAAAAGAATTCATTCGCATCTAACACTTTTTTAGGATTATCTTTTTTGAATTGAGCAAAAGCATCTTTGCATACTTTTGAAAAATCAGCCCAAACATCTTCGGTGGTATGTTTAACGGTATCTACACGATAACCATCAATCCCGAAATCGGTGATGTAATCTGCCAACCATTTCATGATATAATATTTCGGAGCTCGTGGATAACCGGTTCGTTTAAAAAAGGCATCTAATTCAGCAACTTCTTGCTCATAACGACCTTCTTTCTTCCATTTTTCAACCAACATTGGAGGTAATTCTACATTTTCATTACTTTCGGTTTTTACATCCGGTAGATTTTCAACCAACGTACAATCAATGTAATTTTGATAAGAATCATAGGTGCATTTCGGACCAACACGTACCCAACTTTCGGGATAAGCAGGGTCTAATTCAGTCACCGGTCCCGTGTGATTGATTACAGCATCCAAGACAATTCGGATGCCTTTGGCATGTGCTTTTTCAACCAATTCGGCTAAATCTTTACGAGTTCCATAACTTGGGTCGATGGCTGTCCAATCTTTTGTCCAATAGCCATGAAAGCCATAAGTGTTTCCGGTGCCTTCGTTTACAGCTCCATGAATTTGTTCCACTACAGGGGTCATCCAAATGGCATTAATCCCCAAATCGGTAAAATAACCTTCCTCAATTTTTTGCGTGATTCCTTTGATATCACCTCTCATAAAATTGCGAAGTACGCCCGTTTCTTTGTCACGCGGAATAATCTTGTCATTTTCAGGGTTGCCGTTATTAAAACGGTCAATTAAGAGAAAGTATAAATTGGCACCTTCCCAAACAAAAGGAGTTTCAGTAGTCATCGCTTGTTTTTTGGTAGAACAATTGGTCAAACTTATGAGTGCTAAAAAGAGTAGTAGTATTTTTTTCATCGGAATAGAATTTCAATTTTTTCTTTTTGGTCACCAAAATAGGTGATGCCAACAGTTAGTGTTTTGGTTTTTTCATCATAGGTAAATTTTGTTTTTTTACCATTAAACTGAACTTTTTTAGGTTTTGTTTCTACATTGTGAATGATAAAAGTACAAATTTTAAAGGCTGTTTGGTAGTTTTTACCGGCTTCTCGCTCGATTTCAATTTGTGTTTTTTTACTTTCGTTTTGTGCATGTAGCTTGATGATTTCATACGTTTCTTTTTCAAAAGCGTTAACAGTGGCACCATCATCAAAATAAAATTGGTTGCTATTGGTTGTTGTTTTTTTATCTAAGAAATAATGAAAACTCATAGTGTTGGCATTATAGCGTTCAGTAGTTTGAACCAAATTTGACATCGGAATAAAACTTCCGCCACGAACAAATGTTGGGATATGATTTTCTACTATGCTTACTTTTTGAGAAGTACCGCCTTCGTATTTTTCCTGACTGTAAAAATCAAACCAAGTAGCATTTTTTGGGAAATAGACTTCTTTCTCTTTTTGCTTTGCTTCCATAATCGGATAAATCAGAAAATCTTTTCCCCATAAATAACCATCGGATTTGGTGAGAAGTAGTTCATTGTTCGGTTCTTCAAAAAACAAAGGCCGCATCAATGGTTTTCCGGATTGCGAATTTTCAAAAGCTAAATTGTAATTATAAGGAAGCAGTTGATAACGCAATTCAATCGCTTGTTTTGCTAAATTTTTTGCCCAATCACTTCTAAAAATTGGTTCAGAAGCCACATCTGATTGTGCATGCGGACGGAATATCGGATTGAAAACGCCGTATTGCAACCAACGCACATATAATTCATCATCTAAATTTGCACCGGCAAATCCACCTAAATCGGAATGCATATAGGCCAAGCCTTGCATACCCATTTGCAACGAGATTTCGACTTGACCGGACAATCCGCCCCACGTTCTGTTCACATCGCCACTCCACGGAATCATTCCATAACGTTGCGAACCTGAATAACCTGAACGCATTAAAATAAAAGGACGAATGTTTGGGAAATCATTCTGATACCCTTCAAAAACTAATTTTGCCCAATTGTGGCCGTAAATATTGTGTACTTCATCCGCAGTTCCTCCAAAAGTTCGGGCGGCTGCTGGAAAAACTTCTGGTTCGCCTAAATCGCCCCAAACGCCACCTACGCCTTTGTTCGCCAAGTCTTTATAAATGTCCCAAAACCAATTTTTACCTTGGGGATTGAAAATGTCAATGATTCCGGTGTTTCCAAAATAGAAATCGTACGTAAAGGGTTTTCCGTTTGAATCGGTTGCCAAGACTTTTTTATCAACGGCTTCCTGCCATTTTTTGGAAGTAGTCAAAACAAAGGGTTCCGTAATCGGAATAGTTTTGATCCCCATTTTATTGAAGTCAGCCACCATTTTTTCAAAAGTTGGAAAGCTGTCTCTGAAAATTTCCAGATTACCCATGGTGCCTTGCACTTCTTTCCCAAACCAATATAAATCTAAAATAATGGCATCAACCGGGATTTTTTCGTCCTGAAATTTTTGAATGGTTCGTCTGGCTTCAGCTTCAGAATGATAACCAAAACGAGAGGAGAAATTACCTAACGCCCAACGTGGTGGTAACGGTTGCTTACCGGTTAATGAAGTATAATTAGAAACTAAATCTTCCCACGAATCACCCACAATCACTTGATAGGTTTTACGACCGGAAATAGTTTCGTATTCTAAAATATTCTCTTTTTTACTGTCTAAATCCAAATAACCAATCGGAGCATTGTCAAAATGAACCATGTATTTTTGGGAAGAAAGGACGATTGGAAGAGTGAAATTCATCAATTCCGAACGGGTTTCGTAACCATAATCAGCTCTGTTGTAAAGAGCTAATCGGTTACCACGTCGGTCCATGCCTAAAACTCTTGCTCCACCACCATACAATTTTTCGGTTGCATTGAGGTTAAATTGAATCACTTCGGTGGAATCATAAACGATATTTCCTTTGACTCGTTCTAACGGTTCGTGTTTGCGTTTCAAATAACCTGCTTTTTCAGAAAGTAACAATTCGCCTTTTTTATAATAAGAAATTTGAAAAGGTGATTTTGCAATTTGAATTTCTAAAGTTTTTGTTTTAATTTCTAAAAAATCTGCTGATTCTTTGAGTTGTATTGAATTTCGATTGGGTTTTAAAACAACCGCATGCGAATTTGTGTTGAATTTTTCTCCGTTTGGAACAAAGGAAGTTTCTATAATTTGATCAGTATAGGATTGAATCAAATACATTCCATCGGAAGTTTTTATTTCCAAAACGTTTTCATTCAACTGATGAGAGATGTATTTCCGATTAACATTTTGTGCAAATCCAAAAGAGGAAATTAATAATAGTAAAAAGAGTTTTTTCATTCGTTAATTCAATTTTGTGGTAAAAAGATATGCTCCTTTTTTGTTTAAAATCAATTCTTTATTCCAAATAAATTCCTCTCCTGTTACGATGTTTTTCACTTTTTTGCCTTCTAAACCTATTTCAGAAAAAGTGGAAAGGTCAATTGTTACAGAATCATTTTTGTTTAGAATGTAAACAACAGTTTCATCATTCAACATTCTGAATAAGGTATAAACTCCTTTATTGGGTGCAAAATGCGTGGTTTTTCCTTCGTGAATGGCTTTGCTGCTTTTACGGTAATTCAAAATTTTAGTCAAATAATTTTGCATGTCTTTTTGCTCGACAGAAAGTCCTTCGCCTGTAAAAGCATTTACTTTATCGCCTTTCCAACCTCCCGGGAAATCGGTTCTGATTAATCCGTGGTCACCCGGTTTAGCCGTATTTTGCATGAGTATTTCCGTTCCGTAATACATCTGTGGAATTCTTGGCAAAACCAAATAAGTTGCCAAAGCCATTTTGGTATTCTCAATGTTTTCATTTAATTGGGTAAAAATTCGATCCATATCGTGATTGTCCGGAAAAATCATCAAGTCCTTTGGCGAAGCATAATGAAAATCGTTAGCTAATCCTTCGTAAATTTTAGCTAATCCTTTATCCCAACTTTCAGGTTCTTTAATGGCTTGCGGAATGATGGTTTGCATGGCAAAATCCATCGTCGAACGCAAATTGGATTGATAACCATCTTTGTTATTTGCACCTCTTTGCCAATAACCAATTAACAAAGGATTTGAAGTCCATTCTTCTCCCACAATATTGAAATTAGGGTATTCAGCCATAATTTCTCCTGTCCAATTAGCCATAAAAGCCTTGTCAGAATAAGGATAGGTATCTTGACGAATACCGCCTAAATGTAATGTTTCAATCCACCAAATGCTGTTTTGAATGATATATTTTGCTAAAAACGGATTACGTTGATTCAAATCGGGCATGGAAGAGACAAACCAACCATCAGTCATTTCCTTTTTGTCTTTTTCGGAAGCGTATAAATCTTGATTTGTGGTTCTTCTGTGATTGGAAGTGATGAATTTTTTTTCTTTTTCAAATAATTCTTGGTAATTTACCCAATCACCAAAAGGCAAATCTTTCATCCACCAATGTTCGCTTCCGCAATGATTAGCGACTTGGTCCATGATGAGTTTCATGCCGTTTTGATTTAGTTTATCAGCTAGATTTTTATAATCATTCAATGTTCCAAATCGGGGATCTACTTGATAAAAATCGGTCATAGCATAACCGTGATAGGAGCCACCCTTCATGTCGTTGGTTAAAACCGGAGTAGGCCAAACAGCCGTAAAACCTAAATTTTTGATGTAATCAACATGATTGGTGATGCCTTGTAAATCGCCACCATGTCGTTTGTAGTTTTGTGTTCTGTCAAGTGTTGTTTCTTTCATGGTTTTCACCACATCATTGGCATCATTTCCATTGGCAAAACGATCAGGCGTGATGAGGTAAATAACATCAGAACTGTTAAAACCAATAAAGTCTTCAGATGGTTTTGATTTTGCTTTTAACTCATAGGATTGGATTATTTTTTTACCCTTTTCAGGTTCAAAAACAATATTGAATGTACCTGGTTTAGCGGATTTGTCAATTGTGATATCAATAAACAGATAATTTGGACTTTTAGCTTGATTAACTTTGATAATTGATACACCCGGATATGAAATTTTTGGAATAGTAGTTCCAATATTGGGATGATGCACTAACAATTGCAGGTTCTCATTTTTAAATCCTACCCACCAATTGGGTGGTTCAATTCGATTGACTTGAGCGGTTAAAAATGAAAATGCGAGACAAAACAAGAGTAATGAAATTTTTTTCATGATTGATTGTTTTATCTCGCAAAGTCGCAGAGACGCCAAGCAATACTTTTGCGACTTAGCGTCTTTGCGAGAGTTTATTATACGGTTACCAAACTATTTGGCTCCACTAAAATTTCTTTTCCATTAACAAAAACTATAATTTCTTTATCACCTTCCAACGATAATTTTGTTTCATTCGGACGAACAGAAACTTCTAAAACTTGATTTCTGAAATTAATTTTAAAGGAATACCCTTTCCATTGCGTTGGTATTTTTGGTTCAAAATGTAAGGTGCTATTTTTCACCCGCATACCGCCAAAACCTTCTACGATACTCATCCAAGTTCCTGCCATTGAAGTAATGTGTAAACCTTCGTGTACTTCTTTATTATAATCATCTAAATCCAAACGAGAAGTTCGTAAGTAGAAAGTATAAGCTTGTTCCATTCTGCCTAAACCGGCAGCTTGGATTGAATGAACACAAGGAGAAAGTGAGCTTTCATGAACCGTAAAGGGCTCATAAAAATCGAAATGTTTTTCCAATTGTGCTTTACTGAAATGATCTTCAAAGAAATAAAATCCCTGTAAAGTATCGGCTTGTTTGATGTAAGGCGAACGTAAAATTCGATCCCATGACCATTTTTGGTTGATTGGTCGCTGACTTTTATCTAAATCAGAAACTTTTACTAATTCTTTATCTAAGAAACCATCTTGTTGTAAGTAAACATCATGTTCTTCTGAATAGGGAAAATACATGTTGTCGGCTACTTCTTTCCAATGATTAATTTCTGACTGAGAAAGTTTTACTTTATTTAAAATTCGGGTATAATCCGAAGTATATTCTTTTTCAATTTTATTGATTTGTTCCACTGTATAATCAATACACCATTTCGCAATATAATTCGTGTAGAAATTATTATTGACGTTGTTTTCGTATTCATTTGGTCCGGTGACACCTAAAATCACAAATTGATTTTTGTGCGTAGAGTAGGTGGCTCTTTGATGCCAAAAACGGGCAATTCCGATGAGTACTTCCAGTCCTTTTTCTGGAATGTAGCTGTAATCACCAGTGAAACGATAATAGTTAAAAATAGCAAAAGCAATGGCTCCGTTTCGGTGAATTTCTTCAAATGTAATTTCCCATTCATTGTGACATTCCTCACCATTCATGGTAACCATAGGATACAAAGCAGCTCCATTTTTGAAACCTAATTTACTTGCATTTTCAATGGCTTTATCCAATTGATTATAGCGATACGTCAATAGGTTTCGAGCCACTTGTTGGTCTTTGGTAGCCATGTAAAATGGAATACAATAGGCTTCCGTATCCCAATAGGTTGAACCGCCATATTTTTCGCCGGTAAATCCTTTCGGACCAATATTTAAGCGAGAATCTTTTCCTAAATAAGTTTGATTTAATTGGAAAATATTGAAACGGATTCCTTGTTGAGCTTTTACATCGCCATCAATAGTAATATCACTCATTTCCCAAATTTTTGCCCAAGCTTTGATTTGATTTTCAAGTAATTTGTCGTAACCTATTTTTAAGGCAGCAGCAATTGCTTTTTGAGCAGCTATTTGTGTGTTTTCATGATTCATGGAAACCGTGTATCCGCCTATTTTTTGAATTGTAGCCGATTGATTTTTGGAAATAGATACTTCATATGAAAATTCTATGGTTTCATTGGAAGACGCAACATTGAAAGGCGAAGCATTTACAGATATACCATCAACCAAAATTGTATTTTGCATGAAAGTAGTTGCCGTAAAATGCGTTTTGAACGTTCTTGCGGTTACATAAGCTTCATTGCCATTGTTTTTAACATCCAATGGTTCCCAGAATTTTTCTTCCCAGTTGGCATCTTCGTTATGAACTCCTGCATCCAAATAAGGTTTAAATACAATTTTTGCGGCTTGATTTAAAGCAGTTATTTCATAATTAATTACACCTACTTCATCCAAATCAATAGAAAGAAAACGACGCACTTGCACCTCAATTTCAGTTCCGTTTTGAAGGGTTGCTGTAAAAGAACGATGATACCATCCTTCTTTCATATTTAATTCTCTGCGGAAATTTTTCACGGCTACACATTTGGCTAAATCTAAATTTTCACCGTTAATTTCGATATTGATTCCAATCCAATTGGGAGCGTTCAATACTTTGGCAAAATATTCCGGATAACCGTTTTTCCACCAACCCACTTTTGTTTTATCGGGATAGTAAATTCCGCCAATATAACTTCCTTGGAATGTTTTCCCGGAATAATGTTCTTCAAAATTCGCACGTTGTCCCATCGCACCGTTTCCAATGCTGAACAAACTTTCAGAAGACTTAACCAGGTCTTGCTCAAATCCTTCTTCTATAATCGACCAGTTATCTGGTATGATATAATCTTGGTTCATTTTTTATTTATTCACTAGGTTTTCTATAAAATTTAAATCGATATGGGTAAAATCCGGAAACACATAATCTGCTTCATTTAAAACGGCTTCATCCCCAATTCCCACACTTGTCATTCCGCCGATATTTGCGGCTTGTATTCCGGCAACGGAATCTTCAAAAACAATACATTTTTCCGGGGGGAAATTAACTTTTTTGGCTCCTTGAAGAAAAACCTCAGGATCCGGCTTGGCATTTGAAACATCGTTGCCATCAACAACAGCATCAAAAAAATCTATAATTTTTGCTTTTTCTAGAATTGGTTTAGCATTTTTACTGGCTGAGCCCAAAACAATTTTTTGATTTTTTTCTTTTAGAAAAGCCAATACAGGGATTACACCCGGCAAAATTTCACTTTCATCCATATTTACTAAATAGGATAAATAGTCTTCATTTTTTTGAACAAGCCATTTGTTTTTGTCTTCTTGGCTAGCCTCGAAATTTCCTAAAGAAAGGATAATATCGAGTGAGCGAACACGACTCACTCCTTTTAATTGTTCATTGTGTTCAGGGGTAAAATCAATCCCAAGTTGTTGAGCCAATTTTTGCCAAGCTAAAAAATGGTATTTAGCAGTGTCAACTATAACACCATCTAGATCGAAAATAAAACATTTTTGATTCATGGTAGAATAATTAGTTTACTGAGGATTTTTCTTTTACCAAATAAACTGATAATCCTGCAAGAATCATGGACATTCCGGATATGACGATGATAGCCACCGGTGAATTGTCAAAAAGAGCAATAATACTTCCGCCAATAAGTCCGGCTGCTATTTGAGGAAGGGTGATGGTTGCATTGAATAAGCCCATGTAAACTCCCATTTTTTCAGCGGGTAAAGAACTTGAAAGCATCGCATAAGGAATAGCTAAAATTGATGCCCAAGCCATTCCAACTCCAATCATAGAGACTAAAAGTATTGTTTTGTCGTGTACAAAGAAAATGGAAGCTAACCCAAGTCCACCCATTATTAAGGAGAAACTATACACATTTTTCCGACCATATTTTTTTGCTAAGGATGGAATTAAAAATGCAAAAACAGCAGCGATACCACTATAAAAGGCAAACATTACTCCAGTCCAGTTTCCAGCATCGTTAAACGCAACAGATTTAGGATCTAATGCCTCATCTCCCCAAACTTGATTTGCTATAGCTCTTGTTGTGTAAACCCACATCAAGAATAAAGAAAACCAAGAAAAGAATTGCACAATACCTAATTGCCAAAAAATCTTCGGTGCATTAGGAATTAAACTCCAAATACTTGCTTTGGGTTTGTTTTCATTGGCTTCCAAATCAATATTATTATATTCAGCATGTTCTTTTGGAGGATATTCTTTCGTTTTATAAACTGTCCATAACACACTTAATAATAAAATTGTTCCTCCAATATAAAATGACCAAACAACCGAATCGGCAACTTTTTCACCTTCGGCAGGTATATTAGCCACATTCAATTTTGAGAGAATGTATGGTAACAATGAGCCGAAAACAGCCCCAAAATTTATCAAAGCACTTTGAACTGAATAGCCCAAATTTTTCTGATCATCGTCAACCATATCGCCCACTAGGGCTCTAAAAGGTTGCATGGTTACATTAAAAGAAGTGTCCATCAAAAGTAACATGATGGCACCAAATGCTAAAGCAGGGAGTAAATCAGTAAAGTATTCTGCATTAGGCATAAAATACATTGCTAAGGCCGAAATAATTGCACCGCCTAAAATAAATGGAACACGTCTTCCTAATCTAGTCCAAGTTTTATCACTTGATAATCCAATGATGGGTTGTACAAATAGACCGGCTAAAGGAGCTGCAAGCCAAAAAAAGCCGATGCTGTGAACATCTGCACCTAAAGCTTCTAAAATTCTACTGGTATTACCATTCTGTAGAGAGTAACCTATTTGAACTCCTAGAAATCCAAAGCTCAAATTCCAAATTTGCCAAAAACTTAATTTGGGTTTTTTCATTATCGTAATTGTTAATTAATATTACGATAAGCTATACTGCTTATCAAAACTTATGGGTTCGAAGTAAAAAATATAAGTCTTGATAATTAATTACAAATATAGTTTTTTTTTAAAGCGAAATTATTTTTTATAAAAAATTTTGAAAGTTATCTTTTGTAGTTAAAATTTTGAAAGTCAATAAAATCAATGGTTTGCGTGAACTATAACGTTGGCGTAGATTCTCGTTCAACTAAATGAGTTTCGATAACTTCCGTTCTGTAGTGCTCATCATCTTCGTCTTCACTCTCTAATCTTTCGATAAGCATTTTGGCTGCTTTTCCGCCCATTTTTATTCCGTTTTGACCCACAGTAGTGATGCTTGGAGTGGAGTATTTGGAGATGATTCCATCGGTAAATCCAATTATAGATAACTCTTCCGGAATTTTTATTCCTTTTTTAAGAGCGGCCTTTATTGCGGTTACGGCAAAAAGTTCATTTACGGCAAAAATGGCATCAATGCTTTGGTTGTTAACTAAGTTTTCTATTACTTCATCACAATTGTCAATGTCTTCTATTTTTAATATTAAATTGTCATCAACTTTGATATCATTTGCTTTTAAGGCTTTTATATAGCCATCTGTTCGCAATTTCCCTACACTCACATAATCAACGGTTGTAATAAGAGCTATTTTTTTTGCCCCCTTTTCAATTAAGGCTTGAACGGCTTGAAAAGCAGCTGAATTATCATCAATAATGACTTTGTCACAGAGAATATCGTTGGTAACTCGATCAAACATAACCACCGGCATACCCTGATTAATAACCTCTGAGATATGATGAAAATCTTTCTTTTGCTGAGTTTCTTTGGACAAAGACATGATAAAGCCGTCAATGCTTCCATTGGCCAGCATTTCCATGTTAATGACCTCTTTGTCAAAAGATTCGTCTGATAAACAAACGATAACGTTATAGCCATGTTCATTCGCAACATTTTCAACACCACTAATTACGGTTGCAAAAAAATGATGTACAATTTCCGGAATGATAATTCCGATTGTTTTCGTTTTCTTGTTTTTTAAACTTAAGGCGATATTGTTGGGCTTGTAGTTGTATAACTTGGCAAAAGCTTGTACTTTTTGACGGGTATCTTCGCTAATTTCAGAACTGTCTTTAAGTGATTTTGAAACGGTTGAAATGGATACATCTAATTCCTTAGCAATTTGTTTTAAAGTAACTTTTCTTTTCATGTTGTATTTAAGTCATTAGTAATTTGTGAATAAAGATAATTTTATTTTTTTAGAATCGGAATTTTTGACCTTAAAATAGCGAATATTGTAAAAGTTTTCAACACGAAAACGTTTTCGGAGCCTATTTAATAGGTCTTTGTTCAAAACATCATAAAATTTCCTTAATTTTATACCTCGAAGTAAAAAATATAAGCTCAAAACACAATTTTTAACCTAAACAAACTGTATGAAAACAATTTCTAAAAAGTTGTTATTTTTATTGCTTCTACTGCCCCTTAGCGTGCTGGCTCAGAGCACAGTAAGCGGGGTTGTGACTGACAAAGGATCAGCTCAACCAATGCCGGGAGTAAATGTAATTATTAAAGGCACCACTAAAGGTGCTACAACTGATTTTGACGGGAAGTATTCGCTGTCAAATGTAAAAAGTGGCGATGTGATTGAATTCTCTTACGTAGGATTCAAGCCAGTAGATGTGACGTATACTTCACAAAAATCAATCGATGTTTCTTTAGAAGAAGAATCAGCAAAACTGGAAGAAGTAGTTTTAGTTGGTTACGGAACTGTTAAGAAAAAAGATGCAACAGGTTCTGTAGTTCAAGTAACTACAAAAGATTTTAACAAAGGTGCTAACGTAACGGCGGAAAACCTATTAAATGGTAGAGTTGCCGGGGTGACTATTAACACTAGTGGACAGCCGGGCTCAGGATCTGCTATTAGAATTCGTGGTGGTTCCTCATTAGGTGCTTCTAACGATCCGTTGATAGTAATTGATGGTTTGCCAATTGGTGAAGTAGCCGGAGGTGCAACTTCTGTATTAGCATCTATCAATCCAAATGACATCGAGAGTTTTACCGTATTAAAAGATGCTTCTGCAACGGCTATTTACGGTTCTCGTGCATCTAATGGGGTGATTATTATTACTACTAAAAAAGGCGGAAAAGAATTAGCAGTTGAATATAATTTTCAATATGGCTCAGGTGAAGTAGCAAATAAGGTGGATGTTTTCTCTGGAGAAGATTATTATAAAATGGTGGAAGCAAACAGACCACAGTTTTTAAACAGATTAGGTGTAGATGATCCCAACAATCCTGGTGAAAAAATTTATTATGATACCGATTGGCAAGATGAAATTTACAGAAGAACTGATTTAGTTGAAAATACGTTAACAGTGAAGGGTTCATTATTCAAAAAAATCCCAACTCGTTTATCTGTAGGTAATACGTATCAGGAAGGTCTTCGTTTAACCAGTTCATATAACAGAAATTCGGCTAATTTAGCAATGAACCCAAATTTCTTTGAAGATCATTTAAAATTAAAATTAAATGCTAACTTATCGAATGAAAATAACAGGTTTGCAGATGGTGTAGAAGGTGGTGCAATTCGTTTTGATCCTACAAAACCTGTTTATGATTCAAATTCTGCTTATGGTGGTTTCTTTCAGTATACTGATGCAAATGGTCTTGCTTTAAATGGTGTAAACCGTAACCCGGTGGCTGCTTTATTACAAAGAAAGAACATTACAGAGGTAAATCGTATTTTTGGAAATTTCGAATTGGACTACAAATTACATTTCTTCGAAGATATGAGAGCGGTAGTAAATGTTGGATGGGATAAAAGTAAAGGTAGCGGCTCAAATGAGTTGTCTAAAGAAAGTCCTGATGGTCAACGTAATGGAAATACGGAAGCAATCTTAACCAATGGTAGCTATACTGAATTTACCAGTGAAAGAGAGAATACATTGTTAGATGCCTATTTAGTATACAGTAAATCATTAGAAAATTTCAGAGCTGAAGTAACAGGTGGTTATTCTTATCAAAAGTTTACCGGTTCAAGTTTCAGTTCAAAAGATTACAGAAGATATAATGATGCAGGGAATCAAAATAATTACTACACGGAAACTGATGTTGTTTTAATTGGTTTTTTTGGTAGAGCTAATTTAACTTTTAATGAGAAATATTTAGTTACCTTGTCATACAGAAGAGACGGTACTTCTAGATTCTCTGAAGACAATCGTTGGGGTAATTTCCCGGCTGCTGCTATTGCATGGAAAATGAAAGATGAATCATTCTTGAAAGATTCTAAAACTTTTTCTGATTTAAAATTAAGAGCAGGTTGGGGTATTACAGGTCAACAAGACTTAGGAGCGAGTAGATTTGATTATTTATCTACTATGTCGACAGGTCAGCCGGGTAATGATTATATGTTTGGTGGACAACCTATTGTTCCGGGATTCCCGAACTATACAAACCCTGATTTGAAATGGGAAGAAACAACAACTTATAACGTGGGTATCGATTACGGGTTCTGGAACAACAGAATTACAGGAGCTTTAGACTTTTTCTACAAACAATCAGATGACTTATTGGCAAGAGCTCCAGTGCCGGATGGTTCAAACTTTAGTAACGTTGGATCACAAAATATTGGTGCATTTACTTCTCAAGGGGTTGAGTTCGCTATTAATGCCTCTCTTTATCAAGGAGATGGTTTTAATTGGGATGTGAATTTTAATGCTGCCCATTTTAATACTAATATTGATAAACTAGCTGCCGGTATTGATATCGAAGTTGGTGGAGTTGGTTCAGGTACAGGAGGAACTATTCAAGTTCATTCAGAAGGATATACACCTTATTCATTCTTTGTTTACAAACAACTTTATGATACTGCCGGTACACCTATCGAAGGAGCATATGCTGATATTAATCGAGATGGTATAATTACTGCAGCTGATAGATATATCTATAAAAATCCGGATCCGGAAGCAGTCTTAGGTTTTGCCTCTAATATGAGTTACAAAAATTTTGATTTTTCATTTAACTTGAGAGCAAGTATTGGTAACCATTTATACAATGCAGTGAATGCAGGTAATGCTCAGTATGATAACATTGAAAGTACGCAGGTTGTAGCGAATTTACCAACGGCTGTGTTAGATTCTAATTTCAATACTACATCAGACGTTTTATATTCTGATTATTATATTGAAAATGCTTCTTTCTTAAAAATGGACAACATTACGTTAGGGTATACTTTTTCTAAAATCTTTAATGATAAAGCTACTTTACGTTTAAGTACCGGTATGCAAAATGTATTTGTAATCACAGAATATAGTGGTTTAGATCCTGAAGTTTTTGGTGGAATTGACAACACCATTTACCCAAGACCAAGAACAATATTATTTGGTGCCAACATTAAATTTTAAAAAAAACTATGAAAACAAAAATTAAATTATTAACCGCATTCTCAGTACTTCTTTTCTTAGGAGCGTGTACTGATGATTTGAATGTTACTCCGCAAGATGACAATTTGTTCCTTACGGATGACTTCTACACAACGGATGCCTCTTATAAACAAGGTTTGGCGGGGGTTTATTCAAATTTATCCTTAACTGGAACAAGTGGTCCTGGTTCTTCTTTTATTGAAGGATTAGATGCAGGAACCAGTCAATATGGTAGAACCTTATGGTATATGCAAGTATTGGCGGCAGACGAAGCAGTTTGGTCATATGAAAATGACCCGGGTGTTAGAGAAATTCAACGTAATATTTGGTCAGCTGAAAACCCAATTGTACGTGGGATGTTCGGTAGAGCTATGGTACAGGTTTCTTTTGCAAATGAATATTTGAGACAAACAACAGATGCTAAATTAGATACTAGAGGAGTTGGAGAAGCCGTTAGAGCTGAAATACCTACTTTTAGAGCAGAAGCTAGATTGTTGAGAGCATTGGCCTATTACCACTTGATGGATTTATATGGAAAAGCTCCTTTCTTAACAGAAGAAGATTTACCTGGTTTTACAGCTGGTCCTCAATATGACAGAGCTCAGTTATTTGCATTTTTAGAAGAAGAATTGACAGCAATCGAAGCTGATTTAAAAGCTCCGAGAACTAATGAACATGGAAGAGCAGACAAAGCGGTTGCTTGGATGATTTTAGCTAAAATGTATTTAAATGCTGAGGTTTATATTGGAACTCCAAAATATACGGAATGTATTGCTCAATGTAATAACATCATTGGTGGAGGATATTCATTAGCACCTAATTATCTTTATAATTTTATGTCAGACAGTGACACAAATAGTGCTAGAAATGAAATCATTTTTCCTTTAATTTCTGATGGTCAATATACTAAAAATTACGGACCAACAACAGTTATGATTAATGGTGAAGTAGGTTCGATTGAACAAAACGGTGTATCTCTTGGTGTTGGTGCCGGAGGTTGGGGTGGAGCTTTACGAGTTAGAAAACAATTTGCAAGTAAATTTGAAGATGCTATTTATAATGGTGATTCACGTAATACATTAATTAAAGCAAATCGTTCGGCTGAAATTGGTTCTATTTCTGATAGAGATTCAGGTTTTGTAATCACTAAATTTTCTAACAGAACTTCAAACGGTGGTCAGGGTTCAGATTTGACTTTTGTTGATACGGATTTTCCATTATTTAGATTAGCAGACGTTTATTTAATGTTAGCGGAAGCTCAAATGAGAAATTCCGGTGCTACGAATAGTTCTTTAGATCAAACAGGAATAGCTACACAACAATCAGTTGATTATATCAATGATTTAAGAGAAAGAGCCTTTGGTAATGAATCAGCTAATGTGTCTGTATCTCAAGTTTCTCTTCAATTTATTTTAGATGAAAGATTAAGAGAATTACATTGGGAATCTCACAGAAGACAAGACTTAATCCGTTTCAACAGATATACTGGCGGAAACTATAATTGGGCTTGGAAAGGAAATGGTTCTAATGGAATTTCAATTTCAGGTAACTTAAAAGTATACCCTCTTCCATCTCAAAGTTTAGCTGTTAATCCAAATTTAACTCAAAACCCTGGTTATTAATCATATCAATTTAAAAATTATTTAAAAATGAAAAATACATTCAAATTTTTATTCGCTTTTATCGCTTTTGCTGGACTTATGTCTTGTGAAGACGAAGAAAACTTCCAAATCCTTGATCCATCAGGGGATTTTGTAATAGTTACACCGGATGCTGGAACAAACATAGTTTTAGATCCAAATTTACAAACAAATCCAAGTATTACTTTAACTTGGTCTGCTGCTGATTATGGAACACCTACTGAAATTCAATATGTAGTTGAATTTGCAGCTGCTGGTACTGATTTCGCTGAACCGGTTGTTGCCGCTTCTACAACAAATACAAATGTAACTTGGAATGTGTTAGAATTAAATGGGGCTGCTGTGGCTGCCGGTTTAACTCCTTTCACAGAGGGTGGTTTAGATATTAGAGTAAAAGCTACTACTGGAACTACTGAAACTCAAGAAAGAATTTCGAATACGTTAACTATTTTTGTTACTGCATTCAGTACTGATTTACCAACAATCGCTGTACCTGGAAACCACCAAGGTTGGAATCCACCAACAGCACCAAAATTAGCTTCTTCAGGATTTGGTGAAACAGATTATGAAGGTTATATTTGGTTAGATGGAGGTTATAAGTTTTTAGCTCCTGATGCTTCTGGTGCTTTCAATTGGGGAAATACAGATTGGGGCGATGATGGTTCTTTCTCTGGTGTTTTAGTTGAACAAGGAGAGTCTGATTGTACATCACCGGCTGGTTACTATAGAGTTAAAGCGGATACAGAAGCCTTAACTTATTCTACAGAATTAACCAATTGGGGAATTATTGGTGCTGCAACTCCAGGTGGTTGGGATGCAAGTACTCCTTTGACTTACAATGCAACTACCCAAATGTGGGAAGGTATAGTAGCATTAAGTGCTGGAGAATTTAAATTCAGAGCTAATGATGCTTGGACCATTAATTACGGAGGAGATCCTGCTGCTATGTCACAAGATGGAGCTAATCTTTCTGTTGGTGTTGCCGGTACTTATTTGGTAAAACTTAATTTAAGTAGCCCAAGAGCATACACTTATGAATTAATTGCTCAATAATTTCTTTTTAAAATAATAAAAAGGGCTGTAAATCCTACAGCCCTTTTTTATCATTTAAATTTTCAGCTATGAAAAAATATTATTTCTTTACTTTTTTATTTTCTTTATTTTCAGGATTAGTTTTTGCTCAAGTAACAATTACTCCCTCCACGTTCAATGTAACGGATCAAATTACTATTACTGTATCAACAGCTGCCCAAGCCTGTAACCTTATGGGGACAAGTCCTGCAAAAGTTTATATGCATGCCGGTATTGGCGATGATACAAATGCTTTTGGTTATTCTGTTATTGGAACTTGGGGACAAGATAATGGCGTTGGGCTAATGACAAACAATGGAAATGGAACGTGGTCTATTACTATTACACCAAGTGTTTATTTTGGTTTAAATGGAACACAACAAGCAAATGCAACAAAACTAGGAATGGTTTTTAGAAATGCAAATGGTTCTCAAACCTTAAAATTACCACCATCATGCAGTGATTTTATTTTCAATGTGGGAACTTTTCAGTTAAACTTGACTTCTCCTGTGAACAATAGTTCAACTATCATAAATAGTGGAGGTAGTTTGTTAGTTTCTGCTACAAATACAGGCGGTAATGCCAGTTATGTTTTGAAAGCAAATGGAAATACTATCAATTCAAATGGAGCTACTGCAAATTATTCCTTTACACATTCACCTATTACTTCAAATCAAAATTACGAGTTGATAGTAACACAAGGAAGTAGTACAATTACAAGAACATTTAAAGTAATTGTAAATCCCGGTACTATTTCTCAAGCAATTCCTGCGGGTATGGAAGATGGTATTAATTATAATGCATCTGATCCAACAAAAGCAACACTGAAGTTAAATGCTCCGGGGAAAGATTTTGTTTATGTGGCAGGTAGTTTCAACAATTGGGAACCGGATGGGTCGTATGCCATGAAAAAAGATCCAACCACAAATATATTTTGGTTAGAATTGACAGGGCTTACTCCCGGACAAATGTATACTTATCAATATTGGGTGGTAGATCAAACACCAACCACTAATTCACCGGTTTTGGTAAAAACGGCAGATATGTATTCCACATTAGTTTTGTCACCTTATGATGACCAGTGGATTCCTTCTACAAGCTACCCAAATATGCCGGCGTACCCTCAAGGGCAAGAAAGAGAAGTTACGGTATTACAAACAGCACAACCGGTTTATCCATGGAGTCAAGCTACATTGAATTTTGTAAAACCGAATAAAGATAATCTTGTAGTATACGAAGTTTTAGTAAGAGATTTTGATGCGAATAGAACTTATCAAAATCTAATAGACAGAATTGATTATTTTAGAAATCTTAAAATTAATGCGATTGAGTTAATGCCGGTCATGGAATTTGAAGGAAATGAATCGTGGGGATATAACACCGCATTTCACATGGCTCAAGACAAATTTTATGGAACCAAAGACAAACTAAAAGAACTTATTGATTTATGCCATCAAAATGGTATCGCCGTAATTCTTGACGTAGCTTTAAATCATGCCTTCGGAAGAAACCCGGGTATAAGAATGTGGATGAGTGATGCAGATGGAGACGGTTGGGGACCACCGGCAAGTGATAATCCCTATTTTAATACTGTTGCAAGACACAGTTACAGTGTAGGGGATGATTTTAATCACCAATCAGCCTTGACAAAATATTACACAAAACGGGTAATCAAACAATGGGTAGAGGAGTATAAAATCGATGGATTCCGATGGGATTTAACAAAAGGTTTTACACAAGAATGTACTGCCGGAGATGATGCTTGTACAAATGGATATCGAAATGATAGAGTAGCTGTTTTAAAAGAATATGCTGATTATTCTTGGTCATTAGACCCAAATCATTATGTGATTTTTGAACATTTAGGGGCGGATAATGAAGAGCAACAATGGGCAAATTATAGAATTAATGAAGGTAAAGGGGTTATGATGTGGGGAGAACTTTGGAATCCTTACAAACAACTTATCAGTGGAAATTCAACAAATGCTGATATAACAAGAATGGGACATGTCAGTAGAGGTTTTACCGGAAAAAGATTAATGGGTTATGCCGAAAGTCATGATAAAGACAGAATTATTTATGAAGCAGTAACTTTTGGAAATGGTGGAGGAACCGCTCCTGTTAGTGGGAACTTAAACAATACAATTCCAAGAATGAAAGCAATTGGTGCTACCAGTATTTTAATTCCTGGCCCTAAAATGATTTGGCATTTTCAAGAATTAGGGATGGACGATTCTATTTTTACTTGCTCAGGAGGCAGTTCCGTAAATACAGATTACGATGCTATTCCAGGAGATTGTAAATTAGACACGAAGCCTCAGCCCCAATGGGTTGAAAATTGGTTAGGCGATGCTCTTCGCAATTCAGTTTACAATGCCTATGCAAAATTTATTAGTTTAAAGAAAAATGAACCGGTTTTTAATGGTGATTATTCTATTAGTCCAAATGGCAGTAATATTCGTCAACGAATTTATGTGTTCAATAATTCATTGCCATCTACACAGTTAAAAAATGTAGTTATTTTAGCAAACTTTTCTGTGGCTAGTCAAAATATCACCCCTGATTTCCCATATACTGGGACTTGGTATGATTTAATGACGGATGCTCCAATAAGCGTAACCAGCACAACGGCACAGATTGCATTAGCCCCGGGAGAGTTTAAAGTTTATGGGAACAGATTGCCAACGCTTAGTGCCGAAACTTTTGAATGGAAAGATGATATTGCAATTGCACCTAATCCAACTACCGAAACATTTTCTGTGACAGTTCCAACAGTAAAAGTTGAAATTTATTCAATTACAGGTCAATTAGTTAAAGCATTTCAAAATGATTTTGATACAAACTATCGTTTTGATGTAAGTGATTTGACGAAAGGAATTTATTTCGTAAAAATTAAAGATCAAAATGACCGTGAAAAATCAATGAAATTGCTAAAAAATTAAAATTTGAGTTAGTTAATATGATTATAATGCCATTAAACCCAGCTTTTTAGTTGGGTTTTTTATTTTTAATATTTTGCTAATTGATAGATTATGAATACTTTCGTAGTATGAATAAATCAGGTAAAAAACGCGTATTTAAAATAGTTAAAATTGCCGGGATATCTTTGGGAACACTACTGTTATTGCTTTTTTTGTTGCCAACAATTTTCCCTGAAACATTAACAAATCAAGTAAAAAAGTTTGCAAACGAGAAGCTTAATGGAGAATTGAGTTTTAAAGAAACTCACCTGTCTTTTTTTACTCATTTTCCTTCGTTAACCTTATCATTGGATGATTTTTTATTAAAAGGATCCGCACCATTTCAAAAAGACACGCTTATTGCCGCAAAGGAAGTGGCATTTGGTATAAATTTAAAGTCTGTTTTTTTTGATGAAAAAATTAAAATCGATAAAATTTTCATCTCAGAAGGCACTATTTTAATCAAAGTAAACAAAAAAGGGGAACCCAATTACAATGTTTATGTTTCAGATGAGGCAGAAACTGTTTCTGATTCAACTTCTGCATCTTTAAAGCTGGAACGAATAGATATCAAAAATACCAGGTTAGTTTATGATGATCAATCCACTAAAATTTTAATTAATGCAAAAGGCTTTAATTACATCGGTAAAGGTGATTTGGATAAAGCAGTTTTTGATTTGAAAACAAAAGCACAAATTGAGTCGTTTGATTTCAGTTTTGAAAATGAACAATATTTAAAAAACAAAAAAGTTAATGCTGAATTAATTACAAAAATAAACACCAATTCTCTTGCCCTTGTTTTTGAACAAAATAATTTAAAAATCAACAAATTGCCAGTTGAATTTAAAGGGAAATTCAACTTTTTAAAAAATGGATATGATTTAGATTTTAATGTAAAATCTCAGAATAGTCAATTAAATGACTTCTTTACAGCTTTACCACCAAGTTATATTAAATGGTTAGATAAGACAGAAATTAAGGGTAAAACAGATTTATTCTTTGAGTTGAAAGGGCAATACATTGCCTCTGAAAATAAAATGCCAAACGTTCATTTTAATATGAAAATCAGAGATGGTTATATCTCCCATCAAAAAACCCCTTTTCCTGCCGAAAATATATTTTTGAATTTTGATACTAAATTACCTTCTTTAGATCCAGAACAATTGGCAGTAAAAATTGATTCCATTTATTTTGATGTAGGGAAAGATTTTTTTAATGGAAATGTAATTGTTAACGGACTTTCAAAACCGAAAATTAATGCCCGAATTCGTTCTAAAATGGATTTAGCGAAACTGGATAAGGCTTTAGGTATTCAAAATATGGATTTAAAAGGCATTTTTACAGCAGATATTGTTGCAAAGGGCATTTATGATAAAGAAAAAAATCAATTTCCGGTAACCAAAGGAGATTTAGAACTTAAAAATGGACATATTAAATCAACCTATTATCCTAACCCTATTGAGAACATAAATTTTAAAGCAAAAGCATCAAATCAAACAGGTGAATTAAAAGATTTATCACTTGTCATTAATCCGGCATCACTCCAATTTGAAGGAAAACCAATTGCAATTAATGCATCATTTCAAAATTTTGAAGATATTTCGTATAATATAAAAGCGAAAGGTGAATTAGATATTGAAAAAATATATAAAGTATTTTCTCAAAAAGGTTTGGATGTAAGCGGATATGCTAAAATGGATGTCTCATTTAAAGGAAAACAAAGTGACGCTACTAATGGCAACTACAATAAACTGGAAAATAAAGGCATTCTTTATCTGAGAGATATAAAAACAACTTCTGATTATTTACCCAAACCGTTTATCATTAAAGAGGGCGAATTTGTTTTTAATCAAGATAAAATGAATTTCAAAAACTTTAAGGCAAACTATGGGCAATCTGATTTCATGATGAATGGTTACATGGAAAATGTGATAAATTTTGCCTTGTCTGATTCTGAAATTTTAAAAGGAACATTTGCAGTAGAATCTAATCTGATTCAAATAAATGAGTTCATGGCTTTTTCAGATAATTCAAAAGAATTGCCTGAATCCGCCGAAAGTGAAACTGTTTCTGAAAGTGGAGTGATAGTTATTCCGACTCAATTTAATTTTAATTTACTTGCAAAGGCCAACAAAGTTGTTTTTGATGAGATGAATATTGAAAATCTTTCCGGAAAAATGGTTGTGAATCAAAGGAAATTGGCTCTTCAAAACACTTCTTTTTCACTAATTGGTACAAAAGTAATTATGAGTGCTTTATATTTCAATGAATCTACAAACAAAGCAGATTTTGATTTTAAGATTAAAGCAACGGAATTTAATATTAAGAGAGCTTACAATGAAATACCTATGTTTCGTGAAATGGCTTCTGCTGCTGAATATGCAGAAGGTATTGTTTCCTTAGATTACAAAATAGCCGGAAAAATAGATGAAAATATGTCTCCAATATATCCTTCTCTCGTTGGTGGAGGAACACTTTCAGTCAAGAATGTAAAAATGAAAGGATTCAAATTATTTAATGCAGTAAGCAAAAAAACAGAAACAGATGCATTAAAAGACCCCGATGTTTCAAAAGTAGATATTAAAACGACTGTAAAAAATAATTTGATTAAAATAGAACGATTCAAGTTTAAGGTGGCAGGATTTAGGCCAAGAATTGAAGGAGAATCAAGTTTTGATGGTAAATTAAATATAAAAATGAGGTTGGGCTTACCTCCATTAGGAATAATAGGTATCCCAATAAAAGTGACCGGAACTCAAGAAAACCCTATTATTGGAGTTGGAAAACAGACGGAAAACCTTGAAGAAACGGAATACGAGGACGGAACTTCTCCTCAAGTCGTTCCTGAACAATTGCCTGAAACAATTAGGGACACTATTAAATAACAAAAAACCCGAATATTGCTATTCGGGTTTAAGTGGTACCTCCAGTCCCGAAGCTTCGGGAGAACTAGGGACACATGGATTTATTTTTTTTTAGAAAGTATATCAGATAGAATTTCAGGATTTGCAATTATCTTTTGAATAAATAATCTGCTTTTCATTTTTTTGATAAATTTTTCGAGATATAAAGCGTTATTTCTATCACTACATTCAAAACAAAATGCCAATTCCCAATCATTTGCAATTTTTGAATATGAATTTACATAGTTATGTTGGTTATGGTTTTTAACTCTTTCGTCCACATTATGAGTTTCTCCAATGTAATATTTTGAAGTAGTTTTTGAAAATAATATATAAACAAAGTGCGACATTATCTTTCTTTGAAAACAAAAAACCCGAATATTGCTATTCGGGTTTAAGTGGTACCTCCAGGGATCGAACCAGGGACACATGGATTTTCAGTCCATTGCTCTACCATCTGAGCTAAGGTACCGTTGCTAATGCGGGTGCAAATATAGTGCGATTTTTATTTTATCCAAAACAATTATAAAAAAAAATCTATTCGTATCTTCGCCTTTTTAAAATCTATCGGAATGCTTTTAGCTATTGATGTTGGAAATACTAGGATTAAAGGTGCTGTTTATGAGAGAAATACACTTATTAATCAATTTGTATTTTCAAGTGTAGAAGTTAAAAATTCCATTGAAAATATTTTAGAAAATAATCCAAAAATCACTGATTTAATTGTTTCTTCGGTTGGAAATGAAAATAGTATTGCTGTTAATTCGTTTTCAGAAAGGATTTCTATTCATTTTGTCTCTCATCAGGATATTTTTCCGTTTCAAAATAAATATGCAACACCAACTACATTAGGAATTGACAGAATGGTACTGGCAACAGGAGCTACTTTGCTTTTTCCCAAAAAAAATAAATTAGTTATTGATGCGGGTACTTGTGTTACATATGATTTTATAGATGATGAAAACAGGTATTGGGGCGGAGCTATTTCTCCCGGACTTCGATTGAGATACGAGTCATTGCATCAATTCACCTCAAAATTGCCATTATTAACCTTGGAAGAGCCTCCAAATTTTATTGGAAATTCCACAAATCAATCCATTCATTCCGGTGTTGTAAATGGATTAATTCATGAAATAGATGGGTTTATTGAGCAGTATAAAAACAAAAATGAAAACTTTACCATAATTTTAACGGGAGGAGACGCTGAATTTTTGGCAAAAAGATTAAAAAATACCATATTTGCCAATTCAAATTTTCTGTTAGAAAGTTTAAACCAATTTTTTCAATACAAAATCAACAATGATTAAAAAAATTCTTATAATTTTTTGCTTGATATTTTCATTTTTTTCTAATGCTCAAAATGCATCATCCTCACCCTATTCTTTTTACGGAATTGGAGATTTAGTGTTTAAAGGAAATGTTGAAACAAGGACTATGGGTGGAATAAATATGATAAACGATTCCATTCATATCAATATCAATAATTCTGCGAGTTTGTCTGATATTATGAATACAACTTTTACGATTGGGGGTAATTTAAATTATGTGAAGTATAAAACGGAAAACCAATCAGAAACGGCAAATAGAGCTTCCTTAGATTATATTGCCCTAGCTGTTCCAATTTCAAAACGATTTGGAGCTGCGTTTGCTGTAATGCCTTTTACTTCCGTGGGTTATCAAATTCAAAGTAATTATGTTGATGACAGTACGCCAATATCAAGATTCACAGGAAATGGAGGAACAAATAAAATTTATGGCGGTGTAGGTTATAAAATCAATAAAAATTTTCGGGTTGGGGCAGATATGAACTTTAATTTTGGTAATATTACAACCAAAGATATAAGTTTTCTGACGGGTATACAGTATGGAACGAGAGAATCAAACAGTAGCGAAATTACAGGATTTAATTTTAATACAAGTTTGATGTATAATACATTAATCAATAAAAAAACAACAATATTTGGAAGTTTGATTTATTCTCCCGAAAGCACTTTATCTTTGGCAAATGATAGAAAGATTGCGATAGTTCAGTTTTCAGAATCTTTTGGGGAATTAGTGGTTAATGAAGAAGATGTACCTGTCAACGATACTAAAGTAAAATACCCTTCTAAAATTGGAATTGGATTTGGTGTTGGGGAAGTGAGAAAATGGTCTGTTGGAGCAGAAGTTACATTTATGCAAGGCAGTAACTTTGGAAGTAGGTTTGATGATATAAACGATGCTTCCTATGAAAATGTTACAAAATACAGTTTTGGAGGTTACTATATGCCGGATTATAATTCCTTTTCCAGTTATTATAAAAGAATAACTTATAGAGGAGGATTTAATTATCAAAATACAGGATTAATTGTCAATAATGAGTCGATTAATAATTTTGGCATAACTTTTGGATTAGGTCTACCAATAAAAGGTTCGTTCTCCAATGTAAACGTTGGTTTTGAATTCGGTAAGCGTGGAACAACAAGTTCAGGACTAATACAAGAAAACTATTCAAACTTAAGTGTAAGTTTTTCATTGAATGACAAATGGTTTATTAAAAGAAAATATGACTAAAAGAGAAATTTTTAATATTATGAAAACTAAAGTAATTATTTTATTTGCCTTTATACTAGTAACGTTTAATGGCTTTGCCCAAAGTGCTGCAAACTGTGCAGAAAAACTATCAATTTTTGCTGAAATGGCAAAAACAAAAAACTATGGAGAAGAAACCTATAAACATCTTCAAGAGTTAAGAAAAGATTGCCCTTCCTTTAGTGAAGCTATTTATATTTATGGTGAAAGAATTATCAATTCCAGAATTGATAACGCTAAAACACCTGCAGATAAAGAAAAGGAAGTGCGTGATTTTATTAAATTACAAGATGAATTTAAAACTAATTTTCCTGCTAAAGCAAAAGGAATTGAAGTTAAAAAAGCAATGGTACTTTTTGAAAACAACAGTGGTACTTCCGATGAAGTTTACCAACTATTAGATTCTGCTTTCAAAAATGATAAAGATAATTTCAGTAATCCAAAAGCATTATATGTTTACTTTGAAATTTATGTGAATGATTTTGAAGCAAACAAAAACGGAATTAAATTACAAGATCTTTTCAATAAATATGACCAAGTTTCTGATAAAATTGATGAAGAAGAAAAAGGGGTTTCAGATGCCTTAGATGTTTTACTGCAAAAAGAAGAAAGTGGAACAGAATTAACTGATAAAGAGAAAAGAGCAAAAGAAAATCATCAAATTAATTTAGATGCTTTCGAAACTATTCATTCCAGTATGGATGCTAAGATTGCCCAATTAGCAACTTGTGAGCGTTTAATACCATTTTTGGGAGCTAGTTTTGAGGAGAAAAAAGGCGATGCTGAATGGTTAAAAAGAGCAGCAGATCGTTTAGACAAAAAAGGATGTTCATCTGACCCGTTGTTTTCAAAAATTTCAGATGCATTACATTCTTTAAATCCAACAGCTGAATCTGCCTATAACTTGGGAGTATCTTTTTACACAAAAAAGAATACTGCTAAAGCTTTAGAATATTTTAATCAGTCTGCTGAATTACAAAAAGATAACACTAAAAAAGCAAATGTTTATTACACAATTTCCAGAAATATTTATGGAAACGGGAACAAAGTTCAAGCAAGAGCATATGCTGAAAAAGCATTGGCGACAAAACCATCCTTTGGAGAAGCTCATGTTTATATTGCTCAATTGTATGCTAATAGTGCGAATGACTGTGGAAATGATCCATTTGAAAAAAGAGCAATTTATTGGTTAGCAGCTCAAACGGCGAGAAAAGCAGGAACAGCATCCGGAAATGCAGCAGCTTCCTCTTACGATAAATTGGCTCCTTCTAAACAAGAAATTTTTAACTCAGGAAGAGCGGGTCAAAGTATCTGTTTCAAATGTTGGGTTGGTAAATGTGTTACAGTACCAAATTTGTAACTAAATGCTTAGCATAAAAAAAATAATAAATTTCAGTGTCACAGCATTTGCTGTGACATTGTTTTTTGCATGTGAAAGTAATTTTAAAGAAATTCAGAAAATTAATATTTCTGAATTTATGGCTTCTGGAGAAGCGGATTCGGTGAATTTAAAATATACCGATTCCGGTAGAATCAAAGCCATTTTGATTAGCACGAAAATGTTTGATTACGGTACAGTTCAATACCCGTTTACGGAATTCCCAAAAGGAATAGAAGTAACTCTTTTTGATGAAAGAGGCAAAAAGAACTTCATCAATGCGGATTACGCAATCACTTTTAAGGGCACAGATATTATCGATTTACAGGGAAATGTAAAAATGACTTCTGATGGCGGGCAATTTTTAGAAACAGAACAGTTGTATTACGACCAAAAAAATGAATGGTTTTTTACGGAAAAAAAGTTTAAATTTACGGACCCTAATAAAGGACTTTCAACAGGTGAAGGTCTAGATTTTAGTAAAGATTTCAAACGAATTAATTTCCAAAAAGTGTATGGTTTGATAAATGATACTGAGTAAATCAAATTAAAAACCTTTAACCTAATACCTTTCATTAAATTATGACTTACCTTAAATACATACAATACTTTTATCTTTTTGCAGCAGGATTTTTTATTTACCAAGGATTTATAAATTTAAATTCTGAAGAAAAAAGTCCGTGGATGATGTTCTTTTTTGCGGCGATGGCTATTTTTATGTTTTTTTTCAGACGAAAGTTTATGAAGAAAATGAATAACCAAGATAAAAAGTAATTCTGTATGGAAGTCAGTATTATCATCATCTGTTTACTGCTTTCAGCATTCTTTTCCGGGATGGAAATTGCCTTTGTTTCCTCAAATAAAGTTTATTTGGGTATTGAAAAGCTACAAGAGGGTTTTGTTGCCAAAATTTTGACTAAAATTACTGAAAAGCCTTCCATGTTTATTGCTTCCATGTTAGTGGGGAACAATATAGCACTAGTTGTTTATGGATTTATGATGGGTGATCTGATTATCAAATTATTGTTTCCGGATTATTTAGAAATTCATAATTTGCCTTTTCAGATATTGATGATTCAAACCTTGATATCAACAGCTGTAATTCTTATCACAGCAGAGTTTTTACCGAAAGTATTTTTCCAAATTTACGCTAATAATTGCATGAAAATTTTTGCTGTTCCGGCCTATTTTTTCTATCAATTGTTATATTTTATTTCCGCATTCACTATCTGGATTTCAGATTTTGTCTTGAAAAAAGTATTTAAAACACAAGGAGATGAAACACAATTGTTTTTTAGTAAAGTAGAACTTGGAAATTTTATTTCAGAACAAATGAACTCTGTTGAAGACCACGAATCGGTCGATTCTGAAATTTTAATGTTTCAAAATGCATTAGAATTTTCCGGTGTAAAAGCCAGAGATATAATGATTCCTAGAACTGAAATTGCGGCAGTAGAAATTCATGATACCGTTAGTGAAATAAAACAATTATTTATAGAAACAGGTTATTCTAAAATTTTAGTATTTCAATCATCTTTAGATGATATCATTGGATATGTGCATTCTTTTGAACTTTTCAGAAAACCAAAAACAATTAAATCAGTAATGATTTCTGTTGAGTTTGTGCCTGAAACAATGTTTATCAAAGATGTACTCGATTTACTTACCAAAAAAAGGAAAAGTGTAGCCATTGTACTCGACGAATATGGCGGAACATCAGGAATGATTACAGTTGAAGATATAGTTGAAGAACTTTTTGGAGAAATTGAAGATGAACATGATAAGGATGAAACACTGGTTGAGGAGCAAATAAACGAGAAGCAATTCCGTTTTTCAACTCGTTTGGATGTAGAATATATTAATGAAACCTATAAATTAAATATACCTGAAGAAGATTCCTATTCAACTTTAGGAGGTTTTATTATAAATCATACCAAAGAATTTCCTTCTAAAGGAGAAAAAATTTCGGTCGAAAATTTTCATTTTGTAATTGAAGAAGCCTCGAATAGAAAAATTGAATTGGTGACTTTGACAATTACGAATTAAAGCATTACTGCTCATACTATTCCTATATTTAGGCTCACATTTTCTTAGTATTAAAGCCAATCTACTTTTATTTAAGTTGGAATAGAGTGGGACATGCAAAAATTACACAAATTATCTCGATTTCTTTATAATTATTTCATAGATAATTGTATTTTCGCAAACTGAAATAAAAATAAAACATAAATAAAATGGCGATTTTAGGAAAAATTAGACAACGTTCATTTATTCTAATTGTGATTATTGCTTTGGCATTATTCTCTTTTGTATTGGCTGACGTAATTCAAAGCGGTGGCTTTGCTCAAACTTCAACAAATGTTGGTAGTATTAATGGAAAGGATATTGCTTTCGAAGAATTCCGTTTGAAGGTGGGTAACACTGAAAAAGGGGGTCAAGGAATGTCTACCATTCAAGCAGTAAACCGTGTTTGGGATCAAGAAGTAAATGTTGCTCTTTTAACAGAAGAATTAGAGAAATTAGGTATTAGAATAAGCGAAAAACACTTAATTGAAACCTTGAAAAGCGATCCAAATTTTGGTCAAAATCCAAGTTTTCAAAATGAGTTAAAACAATTTGATATCAATAAATATAGAGAGTATATCAAAGCAAGTTCTAATCCACAAGAAGTGGAATATTTTGAATCTACTGAAAAGAATGCCAATATTAATTCAAAATATCAAATTTACAGCTCGTTAGTGAAAGGTGGATTTTTCACAACTCAAAACGATGCAAAATTTAAATATAACTTGCAAAATAATAAAGTTACGTTTGATTTCGTAGCGGTTCCTTTTTCTTCAATTAAAGACAGTGATGTAAAAGTTACGGATGAAGAAATAATCGAATACATGAAAAAGAACGAGAAAAAATATAAAGCAGAAGAAACAAGAGAGATTGAATATGTTGTAATTGAAGACAAACCCTCCGATGCGGATAAAACTGAAATTAAAAATAAAGTAGCTTCTTTATTGAATTCTAAAGTGGTTTACAATAATGAAACATCTACTAATGATACCATTGCAGGTTTTTCAAATACAAAAAATGTAATTGAATTTGTTAATGCAAATTCTGATTTTCCATATGATTCAACATATGTAGGTAAATCAGATTTACCTGCTGAACATGCTGAGCAAATTTTTAATTTACCGGAAGGACAAATTTATGGTCCTTATATATATGGTGAATATTATGCCTTAAGCCGTTCTATGGGTAGAAAAGCTGGAGCTAAAGCCAGAGCAAGCCACATTTTAATCAGTTTTACCGGATCAAAAGCTCAACCAAAAGAAGACAGAACAAAAGAACAAGCTAAAGTAAAAGCGGAAGAGTTATTAGGACAGATTAATGCAAACCCGGATTCATTTACCATGTTGGCATTTACAGCATCTGAAGACCAAGGTTCCGCTCAAAAAGGGGGTGATTTAGATTTCTTTGGTCCAGGTCAAATGGTTCCTGCATTTAACGATTTCGTGTTTAATAACCCAATTGGAAAAGTTGGTTTAGTTGAAACTGAGTTTGGTTATCATATTATTAAAGTGACGGATAAACAAGATGCAATCCGTTTAGCGACAATTGCTCAAAAAATTGAAGCTTCTGAAAAAACAGCTGAGGTTGCCTATACTAATGCCGTTAAATTTGAATTAGCAGCGACTGAAAAATCATTTGAAGCAGCTGTTAAAGAAGCAAAACTTACTGTTGTTCCTCCTGTTCGCGTAAAAGCGTTAGATGAGACATTAGGACAAATGGGAGCTCAAAGACAAGTAATTCGTTGGGCTTTTGAAAGTGATACTGAAGTGAACGACGTAAAAAGATTTGAAATTGCTAAAGTGGGACATTTAATTGCGAAACTTAAAAAAGTAAATGAAGAAGGTTTATTGAATATTGAAGATGCTCGCCTTCAAGTGGAACCAATCTTGAAAAATAAAAAGAAAGCCGAAAAAATAATGGCAAAAATGAAAGGAGCTACCTTGGAAGCTATGGCAACAGCAAATGCTGTTCAGGTTCAAAATGCTGCTGATGTAACGTTAGAGAATCCTGTAGTGGCTACTTTAGGTTATGAACCAAAAGTTGTTGGTTTTGCCTTTTCAACTCCTGCAAACAAGATTTCTGCTCCAATTGAAGGAAATGCAAGTGTTTTTGTTGTTAAAACAACTAAAGTAACAAAAGCATTGCCAACTCAAGATTATTCCGCTCAACTCAATGCGTTAAAATCTCAAAATGCATCGGGTGTGAATCGCGTATTCTCAGCCTTAAAAGATAAAGCAGAAATTAAAGACAATAGATTCCAGTTTAATTATTAATTCAAACTGTATGTTTAAAAAAAATCCCAACCGATAAGTTGGGATTTTTTGTTTTTATAGCTGGATATGCAAATTCGAGAGAGCAGAAGTTTCTATTTTAAAATCATATCATCATAACGAATAACTGTATCAAAACCTCTTTCTTTAAAATAGCCGGAAGGATTCTCCTTTGAAATGGCTAATACAAAATCTCCGCCCCAAGCACCTAAACTTTTGATTACACCTTTATAATCATCAAAAAAAGCTTCTTTAATGGTATTCATCTCTAAGACTTCACTAAGGATGCTTTCATGCTTTTCCATTTCATAAGCAAAGGTTTTTAAATCAGCAGTTGATAAAACGGACTTAGTAATGGCGTTTATTTTTTCAATCGTTTTTCCAATTTCATTTTGCTTATTGATGTAATTTGCAATTGCCGATTTACTACTTTGCTTTCTATTCAAATACACAAAATATAAGTGATTTCTAAATTCTGGATAAAAAGCTACTTTTTTATAATTGGGTTGATTATTTATTAATTGATAGATAATCGGATTATCTTTTTTAGCACAGGCAATATCATAACCGCTTCCTCCAAAACTTCGTTGTAATAATTCAAAGGCATCAAGCTCTAACCATTGTCCAATGTTATTAATTAGTGTGGAAGAGGTGCCTAATCCCCAGTTTTTTGGGAAGGATAAATTTGTTTCGATAGTATAGCCATTATTTCCTAACAGAAAATCCGGTTTCATCTGAAAAGCTTCGTGTAAAATTTCAATCAATGTTTTATGAATAGGATTGTCGCTTATCGTTTTATTCTCCTTAACGATAGAATCAAAAGAAAACACCTCTTCAAACCAAGTGCTTCCATCGGCATCAATGCTTTTCCAACTAATTTCGTTTGCTTTGCCGGGTTCTACCAATAATTTTTGGCCAAATTTTGTAGGCAATGCCAAGGCAAGTGCTCCATCTAAAACGACATATTCTCCGGTTAGAAGTAATTTTCCGTTGCTGTAAAAAGTTTTTTTCAAGGTGATTTATTTTCCGTGAGTAATTCTTATTACTTCTGAATTACGGTCATCAATTATTATTAAAAATGTACCTCCTTTATAACCTTTTGGAAGAATCCCTGAGATAATCCAATAGTTATTAATATGATGAATATCATAGGGTTTTTGCTCTAAGATTGAAGTTTTATCAAAAATATTGAACAAAATAGTTTCAGCAATAGAGATTGCAGATAATGAGTCTTTTATTATCGTTTCTTTTTGACTGAAGTTGTTTACAGATTTTTTTGATAAAGCAATTTCTAGTTCATTTTCTGCAATAATTCTATTATTATTTTTTTGATTATTCAGATTTTGTGAGGTCAACATTTGACAAAAAATAAAACAGAATAAAAATAGATTAACAGATTTTGAATTGAAGTTTTTCATAACAATTTTAAAATCAATCCCATTCATTACGAAGTTTTTTTTGTAGAACAACAGCATCTTCTTCAATTTTATAAAAATACGAAATAAATAAATAAATTGAAAGGCTTTTTCATAGCTACTTTCTAATTTGTTCTAAATATTCTGCTACTGACGCATGCGAAATAGTATTGTCTTTAAAATACCCCTGAACTTTTATTCGTTCTTCAGCCGTTGCATGGTATTGATTTAAAATATTATTTAAGTGCATTTTCATATGTCCTTCCTGAATTCCTTTGGTTGTGAGTGAACGCAAAGCAGCAAAGTTTTGTGCCAAACCAACAGCGGCAACTACTTGCATGAGTTCCTTTGCAGAAGGTTTTTCAAGTATTTCTAAATTCAATTTAACTAAAGGATGTAAAGAGGTTAATCCACCAACTGTTCCTAAAGCCAAAGGAATCTCTAGCCAAAAACTAAAAATACCCTTTTCAATTTTTGCATGCGATAAACTGCTATATTTCCCGGTTCTACTCGCATAAGCATGAGCCCCGGCTTCTACGGCTCTAAAATCATTACCTGTCGCTAAAACAACTGCATCTACACCATTCATAATGCCTTTGTTGTGGGTAACGGCACGATAGGGTTCGATTGCTGCTATTTGCACGGCACGAACAAATTTTTCGGCAAATTCCGTTGGGTTTTCGATGTGTTTTTCGGCTAATTCTTCAATAGAACAGGAAACTTCTGCTCGAACAATACAGTTGGTTACATAATTGGAAAGAATACTCATGACTACTTCAATGTTTTTTTCTTCTTCAGAAAAAGCATCAAATTTCTGAGCTTCAGCTTTTAGGGTTTTGGCAAATTGTTCCAAACAAGAGTTGATAAAATTAGCCCCCATACTGTCTTTTGTTTCAAAAGTGGCATGCAGTTGGAAATAATTTTCTAAATCGGAGGTCTTGTCTTTTAAGATAATATCTAAAATTCCGCCACCTCTTTTTTGCATGTTTTTAGTAATGCTTTCGGTTTCAGAATAAAATTTTGCTTTCGTTTGATTAAAAAAAGAAACCAATTTTGAAGTATCACCTTTGTATATAAAGTGTACTTGACCTATTTTCTCAGTATTCAAAACAGTGGTTTTAAATCCGCCTCGTCTTGACCAAAATTTAGCTGATTTTGCGGCCGCTGCAACCACCGAACTTTCTTCAATAACCATCGGAACTGTATAATTCTTTCCATTGATGTTGAAGTTGGGAGCAATTCCTAACGGTAAATAAAAATTGGAAATGGTGTTTTCAATGAATTCATCATGCAATTGTTGCAGTTTTTCATCACTATTCCAATAGTTTAGAAGTAATGCAACGGCAACTTTGGGTTCAGAAAAATAGTTTTGAGCAATCCAATCGATTTTTTCAATCTTGGATAATTTTGAAAATCCGGAAACTTCGTGGTTCATGGTTGTTGCTTAAATCTTATGTAGTGCAAAGATAGTAGTTAAGAATGTATAAAATCAGAGTGAATTCTTGTATTTAATAAACCCAAAAACAATTATTTCTTTTTTTTGTAAATTGACTTTAAAGATGATAGTATATCCTTTGAAAATGTAATCTCGAATTAACTCATCATCAAAATAAATTGATTTCCTGAAATTAAAAGGAGTTTTTAAATCTTTTGAAATGTTTCTTAATAAATCGTTTTTGAATTTTCTTGCTGCTTTTGGTTTGTCTTTTGCAATGAATACAACTTGTTCAGATAGATTATTAATGAATTTTTCAGAAAATCTAATCTTCATATGTTGAAATTATTTTTTCCATAACCAAATCTAATTCTTCCATAGAAATACATTTAGATTTTCCGCTCTCAATGTTTTTAAGTTCCTCTTCAAGAATTCTTTTGTTTTTTTCAAAAGAAGGATCCTCTTGAATGATTTGCACTTCATTCTCTGAAAATGAACTCAGTAATTCAAGAATTTTAGATTTTAAATTGGGTTGAAATTGAATTCGAATAGTTTCCATCAGGATTTGATTAATACACAAATTTAATAAAAATTAAAATTAGAATGTATTTTTTTTAAAATCTCAAACTTTTTAAAAAATCTAAAAATGCTATTTAACACATAAAAGGACGAATTATTCCATTTTTTTCACTAAAATTGAACGTTTTTTTAACATGCCGACTATGAATCATTTTAATAAAGTAATTTTCTTGTTTCTATTTATTTCTTTTGCTGCAATTGGGCAACAAAAAATAACATTAGAAGACATTTGGGCTTCTGGTGCTTTCCGAACTAAAGGAATGGATGCTCTTCAGGCTATGAAAAAAACGAATCAGTATACGGTTCTTAATTTTGACAGAGCTTCAAAAACGTTTCAAATTGATTTATATGATTTTGCAACATTAAAAAAAGTAAGCACATTAGTTGATTCTAAAAATCATGTTGAGTTATCATCTATTGATAGTTACACCTTTAATGAAGCAGAAACGCAATTGTTGATTGCTTTAAATTCCGAGCAAATTTATCGTCATTCTTCCGTTGCCGATTTTTATATTTATGATATTGCTGCCAAAACTCTTCAAAAAGTAGCCGATTATAAAATTCAGGAACCTACTTTTTCTCCGGATGGGAAGAAAATAGCATACGGTTATCAAAATAATTTGTATGTTTTTGACATTGCTTCCAAAAAGCATACTCAAATTACCAACGATGGTAAGAAAAATGCAATCATCAACGGTATAACGGATTGGGTGTATGAAGAAGAATTTGCTTTTGTTAGAGCCTTTGATTGGAACAAATCCGGTACACATTTGGCCTATGTAAAATTTGATGAATCAAATGTGCCTGAGTTTTCAATGGATGTTTTTGGGAAAGAATTATATCCATCACAAGAAGTTTTTAAATACCCCAAAGCAGGTGAAAAAAATGCATTGGTTTCGTTACATATTTATGATGTAGTAGCCAATTCAACAAATACAATTAATTTAGGTCTGTATAACGATTTCTACATTGCTCGAATGAAATGGACGAATGAGGCTAATTTTTTAAGTATTCAGGTATTAAACCGTCATCAAAACAATTTGGATTTACTTTTTATAGAGGCAAAAACGGGCACAACTAAAGTTGTATTAAATGAAAAGGACACAGCCTATGTAGAGGTAACCGATAACCTGACTTTTTTGCAAGACAATAGTTTTATTTGGACCTCAGAAAAAGATGGTTTTAATCACATTTATCATTACGATAAATCCGGAAAACTTCGCAATCAAATCACCAAAGGGAATTGGGAAGTAACTTCTTATTATGGTTTTGATGAAAAAAACGGACAAGTTTATTATCAATCAGTTGAAAATGGTTCCATAAATAGAGATGTTTATAAAATTAAATTAGACGGGAAAAATAAAGTTCGATTAACGCAAAAGACAGGAACAAATAAGGCAACTTTTAGTCCCAATTTTCAGTTTTTTATCAATTCATTTTCTAGTACTACAGAACCAACTGCCTATACGTTGCATGAATCAAAAGCTGGAATGCAAGTGCAATCCATTGTTGATAATGCCGAATTAGCTACAAAATTGGAGAAATACAATCTTCCCACTAAAGAATTTTTTGAATTAACAACCGAAAAAGGGCATAAATTGAATTCTTATATCATCAAACCAAAGGATTTTGATGCGTCAAAAAAATATCCGTTGTTATTATTTCAATACAGTGGACCGGGTTCACAGCAAGTGGCAAATCAATGGTTAGGAGCAAATGATTACTGGCACATGATGTTGGCTCAACAAGGCTATTTAGTAGCTTGTGTGGATGGCCGAGGAACCGGATTCAAAGGAGCAGCTTTCAAAAAAGTGACTCAAAAAGAATTAGGAAAATACGAAGTGGAAGACCAAATTGATGCAGCAAAAGTTCTTGGAAATTATGCTTATGTGGATAAAGCAAGAATTGGAATTTGGGGCTGGAGTTACGGTGGATTTATGTCGAGTAACTGTATCTTAAAAGGAAATGATGTATTCAAAATGGCAATTGCAGTTGCTCCGGTAACTAACTGGCGTTTTTACGATTCAATTTACACCGAACGATACATGCAAACACCACAAGAAAATGCTAGTGGTTATGATGATAATTCACCTATTAATCATGTGGATAAACTAAAAGGAAACTATTTAATTATTCACGGAACGGCCGATGATAATGTACATTTTCAAAACGCAACCCGCATGATTCGAGCCTTGCAATTAGCCAATAAACAATTTGATCAAGCCATTTATCCGGACACCAATCACGGTATTTATGGTGGAAAAATACGCTTACAATTGTATACTAAAATGACAAACTATATTAACCAAAACCTTTAATTAACCAAAACAAATTTTATGAGTGAAGTAGCAGTAAAATCAGGACATCCAAAAGGACTTTGGGTATTATTCGGAACCGAGATGTGGGAGAGGTTCAATTTCTATGGGATGAGAGCCATTTTGACCTTGTTCATGGTAAACGCTTTAATGAAAAATGAAGCTGAAGCTTCGTTGATATATGGTGGTTTTCTAGGGCTTTGTTATTTGACCCCAATGTTAGGCGGTTTTATTGCTGACCGATTTTTTGGAAATAGAAATTGTATTCTTTTAGGTGGTTTAATGATGGCAGTAGGACAGTTTTTGTTGTTTCTAAGTGCTAGTGTTTTTGGGACTAACCTTTCTTTAGCAGATACATTATTATGGTCAGCACTGGGAATAATTATTTTTGGGAATGGTTTTTTTAAACCAAATATTTCCTCAATGGTGGGTAGTTTATATCCAAAACAGGAAAAAAGTAAATTAGATACAGCTTTTACTATTTTCTATATGGGTATCAACATGGGAGCTTTTTTAGGTCAATTAATTTGTCCAATTGTAGGTGATGTTAAAGATGCTGATGGAATTAGAGATATTCATGCGTTTAAATATGGATTTTTAGCTGCGGCAATTGCAATGTTAATTGGTACCGCAATATTTTATTTTTTAAAGAATAAATATGTGGTTACTCCGGAAGGAAGACCAATTGGTGGTTTGCCTAAACACAACGTTAATGATGATTATGAAGAAGGAGAGTCTCAAAAAGCAATTTTCTCTCAAACAGCTTTAATTGGAGCTGTTGTTGGTTTCATTGGATTGGGGTTAGTTTTTCATTACTTGTTTGATCAAAACATTATTTATTCGATTATTTATGCCAGTGGTATTTCATTGGCGGGTTTAATTATTTCCGATTCTTCTCTTACAAAAGTTGAGAGAGACAGAATCTTAGTAATTTATATTGTAGCCTTTTTTGTGATATTTTTCTGGGCTGCTTTTGAGCAGGCGGGTTCTTCACTAACATTTATTGCAGATAATCAAACGGATAGAAATTTCTTTGGATATAATATGCCGCCTTCTATGGTTCAAATTTTCAATGGTTTATTTGTGGTAATTTTTGCCGTTCCGTTTAGTTTACTTTGGGATAAATTAAGAGCCCACGGAAAAGAACCAATTTCACCCGTGAAACAAGCCGTTGGATTAGCTCTAATTGCTTTAAGTTATTTCATCATAGCTCATAATGTCAAAGATTTAGGTAATGATGGTTTGTTAGCTATTAAGTGGTTAATATTATTATACTTAATTCAAACGTGTGCCGAATTATGTTTGTCTCCAATTGGATTATCATTAGTGGGTAAATTATCTCCAAAACGTTTTGCTTCTTTGTTATACGGTGTATTTTTCTTGTCAAATGCTGCAGGTTATGCGTTAGCGGGTACTTTAGGTTCGATTTTACCGGCAACCGGTGAAAAATTCAACAAAGCGAAAGACATGGGTATCGATTTACAAGCAGTTTTAGATAAAACAGTTACCCCAACAGCCGAGCAATTAAAATTATTGGCGGACAATCAAATTAGTCCAACAAATCCTGTTTTTGCTGGTTTTGAAATCAATAATTTGTTCGAATTCTTCATGGTTTTCGTAATTCTATGTGGATTAGCAGCTGTTATTTTAATGGCTCTTACTCCAAAATTGAAAAAAATGATGCACGGTGTTCGTTAATTAGTTTTTAAAAATATTTTCATATCTTTCAAACCTGCGAAACATTCTCGCAGGTTTGTTATTTAATCTAATAATTTATGTGGAAAAGTCATCCTAAAGCACTGCCGTATTTGTTTTTGTCTGAAATGTGGGAACGTTTCGGGTATTATTTAATGATTGGTATTTTTACTTTATACCTTAAAGATGTTGAAGCCGGTTTTGCTATGACCGAAAAAGAAGCATCCGATTTATACGGAACATTTATTGCATTGGTTTTTCTTACCCCTTTTATTGGTGGGTTAGTAGCGGATAGATATTGGGGGTATAAAAAATCAATTGTTATTGGTGGATTGATGATGGGTGCCGGTTATTTTATGATGGGAATTCATAATATAACGGTGCTTTATATTGCGATGACTCTAGTTATCGTTGGGAATGGTTTTTTTAAGCCTAATATCTCAACCTTATTGGGTAATTTTTATAATGAAGATAAATTCAAAGAAAAAAAAGATGAGGGTTATAATATATTCTATATGGGAATAAATATTGGGGCCTTTATTTGTAATTTCTTTGGTGCAGCTTTAAAAATCCTTTTTGGTTGGCAATATGCTTTTATGGCTGCTGGAGTTGGTATGTTTATTGGAGTTGTTGTTTTTATTTTAGGAACAAAGCATTATGGTAATAAAACAGAAAAGAAAGGTGTTCAAGAGGGCGATATGCCCTTTTATAAAATTGTTTTATTTATTTTACTGCCATCAGCACTTTTCGGAATAATAGGTTGGTTTATCAATGGTGTTCAATCGGATGCAAACCCAAATTGTTCAATTTTTGGTTCTGATAGTACAGATGCTTTTATTTTTGCTTGTATACCGGTTATTTTCTTTTATGCCAGTTTATATTTCAAAGCTAAAAAAGAGGATAAAAGACCAATTGGAGCATTGTTAACCATATTTGGCGTAGTTATTTTGTTTTGGGCGGTTTTTAAATTAAATGGTTCAGCATTAAATAATTGGGGTGACAAATATACCGACAGAGAGCTAACCGGTGTTTCCCAAACTATTGCTTCAAAATTAGTTTTAACAGACACATTGGTATACAAAAAAGATTCGGTAGCTCTCTATGATGAAGCTTTCAGAATTCAAAAGAAAGAGGGAAAAGTTATAAAAGTTGTTGATTATCCGTTGTATTTTAGAAACGTTAAAAAAGAAAAACTACCCGAAGAAGGAAGTAAAATTTTTACATGGTCAGCTAATTTAAGCCAATCCATTAATCCGGGTTGGGTAATCCTTTTAACACCACTTGTGGTGGCTTTTTTCACTTTTTTAAGAGGCAGGAAGAAAGAACCTTCAACACCTACAAAAATTGCATTCGGATTATTAATTTCAGCTTTATCTGTTTTAGTCATGGTGGCAGCTGTGAATATGGGAGGGAATGGTTCTGAAAAAGTAAGTGTTTGGTGGTTAGTGGCAAATTACGGAGTCATAACCATTGGTGAATTGTTTCTGAGTCCTATGGGATTATCGGTTGTTTCAAAATTGAGCCCAACCAATATTACTTCGCTCATGATGGGAGGGTGGTTTTTATCAACGTCAATCGGAAATAAATTAAGCGGTGTTTTAGCCAGTTTATGGGATACCTATGATAATAAAACCGATTTCTTCTGGATAAATTTCGGATTATTGATGTTTGCAACTTTACTCATGTTTGTTCTTTTGAAACAACTGAATAAAGTCATGAAAGAAAAAGGAATCAATTAAAAAACACATAAATGTATACACTAGAAGAAATTCATAGTTTTAAAGGAAAGTACCCAAAACAATTGTGGTACCTTTTCTTTAGTGAAATGTGGGAGCGTTTCAGTTTTTATGGAATGCGGGGCATGTTGGCCGTATTTATGGTGAGCCAGCTGATGATGGATGAAAAAACGGCGAACTTACAATATGGAGCTACTCAAGCATTTGTTTATGCCTTTACATTTATTGGAGGTTTATTTGCGGATAAAATTTTAGGATATCGTAAATCACTTTTTTGGGGTGGTTTGTTAATGATTGTCGGAAGCATTATTTTGGCAATAGACCCTAAACAATTTTTCTTTTTCGGAATCAGTTTTACAATAATTGGCACTGGATTTTTTAAACCAAATATTTCTACAATGGTTGGAAAACTCTACAGAGAGGATGATAATCGCAGAGACGCTGGTTTTTCTTTTTTCTATATGGGAGTAAATCTAGGAGCATTATTGGGTGGTTATATTTGTATAGCTGTGGCGAACGGAACATTGTGGGAATCATTCATTCCGGAGCATTTACGATGGAATATTGCTTTCGGATTTGCTGCAGTAGTGATGATTGTGAGCTTACTTACTTTTACGCAAACCCAAAAAACATTAGGAGAAATAGGTCTTTCTCCTCTGGCACACTTAGAAAAATCTAAAAGGAGAACCCTAGAAATTGCAACTTATATTGGCTCATTAGTAATCATTCCAATCATTATGACCATGGTTGCTAAAACGGAATATACCGATTATTTTATGTTTATAATCGGACCATTAGCCTTACTGTATTTGTTTTTTGAAATGAGAAACTTTTCTTTAGTGGAAAATAAAAAATTATTCGCAGCCTTAGTCTTTATACTATTTTCAATCTTCTTTTGGGCCTTTTTTGAGCAAAGTGGAGGTTCCTTGAGTTTATTTGCAGCCAATAATCTTGACAATACAGTTCTTGGAGTTAAATTAGATCCAAATGGAGTAAATAATTCTTCAAATTCCTTTTTTGTCATTGCCTTTGCTGCATTAGTAGGAATGGCTTGGCTTTGGATGAATAAGCGAAAAATTGAGCCAAATACGGTAGTCAAATTTGGTTTAGCTTTTCTTTTCTTAGCGGGTGGATTCTATGTGTTTTATTATACAAAATTCTTTTCAAACTCGGAGGGGATTACTTCTTTAGATTTATTTACAATGGGTTGGTTGGTAATTACTTTTGGGGAATTGTGTTTATCACCCATCGGAATGTCGGCCATGACAAAACTTTCTCCTCAAAAAACACAAGCGGTTATCATGGGAATGTGGTTTTTAGCGAGTGCCTACGGACAGTATTTTGCCGGTATTCTTGGAGCGAATATTGCTGAAGCTTCTGAAAATTCCTCAAACTTTGACAAATTAATAGTATATGCTGACGGTTATAAAGATTTAGCTATCTATGCTTTAGTTTTTGGATTAGTTTTAATAGCAATTTCACCTTTTGTGAAAAAATTAATGCAGGATGTGAAATAATTATTTTAAATTTCGGCATTATTTTTGAAATTCAACTTATAAAAAAGCGTTATGAAAAAATTACTTTTTGCTCTTTTACTAATTATTACAACGGTTTCATCACAGGCTCAGGAAATTAAATGGATGACGCTTGATGAAGCATTAGCGTTACAAAAGAAAAACCCGAAACCAATATTTATGGATGTTTATACGGATTGGTGTGGACCTTGTAAAATGTTAGACAAAAATACGTTTCAAACCAAAGAAGTTTCAGAATTTATAAATGCAACATATTATGCAGTTAAATTTAACGGAGAAGGAAATTCGGAAGTGAATTATAAAGGAAAAAAATATACAAATCCAGGCTACGATGCTACCCGCAAAGGGAGAAACAGTATGCATGAATTTACAGGCTTTCTTAATGTTGAAGGTTATCCATCAATGTATATTTTAGACAAAAAAGGAGATATAGCGAAAGTGATTGTAGGATATTATCAACCGGAACAATTATTAGCGGAATTAAAAACGGTGAAATAAATGAATAAGATTATTTTATATTTTGTCTTTTTTTGGTCTCTTCAAACATTGAGTGCCCAAGAATTAAAGTGGCAAACAGATATTAATAAGGCGATAGAACTTTCTACACAAAGTAAAAAACCCCTTATGTTATTTTTTACAGGGAGTGATTGGTGTGGATGGTGTATTAAATTGCAAAAAGAGGTTTTCCAAAAACCTGAATTTGTAGAATGGTCAAAAAAAGTGATTTTAGTTGAATTGGATTTCCCTAAAAAAATGCAGTTAGAAGCAAGCCTAAAACAACAAAATGATCAATTGCAACAAATATTTCAGGTGCAAGGTTTTCCAACAATTTGGTTTGTCAGTCCGCAGAAAAACGGAACTCAAATTAATTTGCAACAATTAGGTAACACCGGTTATGTAGCCGGAGGTCCTGAAAAATGGTTAGAGGTGGTAAATCAATTTATGCCTAAATAAGTTAGTTTAATTCAATCTTATAATATCCCTTTTCACTGGTTGAGTGGAAAGGGATATTTTTTTGTGAACAGGTTTTTTGCCAAAGATCATGTAAGTATTTCTTATTACTGCCATCGGCAATAATAATAGTCGGATTTAATTCATCAATTACACGAGCCAAATTTATTTTTGGAGATTGTGTTAACAAGATTAAATTTGGTTTTAAAGGAATGTTATAGATCCCTTTTTCATCAATAATTAATAGTTTTTTATCATTTACTTGTAAAATATTTTGAACCTTAGCAATGGAATCAATTTGACCAAAATTAGCTTGAAGATAATTTTTAATGGCATAATTAGTTTCAATTTCTTTTTCGTTACTGAATAGGGTAATGGAGTTATCTGTTTTTTTTGCCAATATTGTTTGTTTGGGGTATTGAAAGATAATAAACTCATTTTTTGACTTATGATAGGCAATAGAACCAATAAGCGATAGTTGAAATGAAATGATGCAAATTAAAGCAAAAACTATTCTATTATATTTTGGCTTCTTAAGCCAAAGTATTATTCCAATTATGGCAAAAAGTGAGCTAAAAAGAAGGGTTAAGTTGAATGGAATTCCTTTGATTATAAAATCTTCTAAAGAGGAAATAAAGGCCACATAACGATTCATTAATCCCACGAGATAAGATAGTAGTTGAATGAAAATTTCAGTTGGAATGCTTATTACAACAAAAAGCAAAGCAATCATTCCGCAAACTAATATGAGCGTTAATAAAGGTATTACCACCAGATTTGTTAGAAAAAATAATCCGGGAAATTGATGAAAATAATATAAACTCAATGGGAGCACACCAATTTGGGCAGCAAAAGAGACCGTTAGAATTTCATAAAAATACTGAACAATTTTATTATTCGATTTCCATAGTTTGGTAAATAAAGGTTGAATGGTTACAATTGAAAATACGGCACAATAGCTCAACTGAAAACCTACATCAAATAAGAAATTTGGTCGAATAAGTAATAGCACTAAAATGGAGGAACCCAATGTTCTGTAAATATTGTGTTCACTTTTCATATACATTCCAATAGTGATAAAAGAAAACATTGTAACTGCCCGTACAACAGATGCCGACAATCCGGATAGTAATGCAAAAGACCAAAGAATAAGCATAAGCAAAATAGGCAATATGATTTTGCCATATCGAATCCGCTCTAATGGTTTAAATAACGTTTTAAAAAAGAATAATAATATACCGATATGTAAACCCGAAATGGCTAAAACATGAATAGCTCCGGCTTGTGAATATTGATTATTCGTTTCCTGATCAATGTTTTGGCGTTGACCTAAAAATAAAGCTTTGATAATTTCGAGTCGGTCTATCGGTATCTTAGAATTCTCAAGTTTCGTTATAATGGTATTTCGAATTTTTTCCAGTTTGTAATTTAGATGCTTTTCATGTCCAATAACCCGGTAATTATTCCTCTCTAAATATAATTGATGATAGACATCTTTTTTTTCTAAATAAGCAGCATAGTCAAATTGATAAGGATTATGTGGCCTTGTAATTGGTTTTAAATAAGCATAAGCTAAAACGACATCACCTATTTGAAATTCTTTTTTAGCATCCTTTTTAGATAAAACAATTAATAATTTACCCGTTTTGTCAATTTTATCAACTGTTTCTACCTCTAAAAAATACTTATAAACATATTGATTAGGCCTAATTTTTTCTGAAATAACACCACTGACAAGTGCTCTTTCATGCTTGAGATTATTTGAGTAATGGTGTTGTTGATTTGGTTTGGAATGCAAAGTGTAAACCATAAAACCAACAAAAAAACTTAATAAATAAGCGGATAAACCAAAATAGAAACGGAAGGTTGCTTTTTTATTGGAAAGCCAAAATAACAACAAAAAGGGAATGAATAAAATCGAAACAAGAAGACATGTCGAATTAATGTCGGGTTTAACTTCGTTTGAAGCCAAAATTCCCAACACAACACAAAGCGTGATGTTTAAGGTTGGAAATTTAATTACCCTCATTGATACGAAGGTAATAAAAAATTTAATTAATCAGAAAAAAATTATAATTAAAAATATTCGTCACCCAAAATCCGGTTGGCTTGAGCAAAAGTTCTTTGGTAATAAGGTTCTTTTGTAGAGGATATAATAACACCGCGTTGAACAGAGGAATGAATAAAAATAATTTCGTCATCTTTAACTTCTGTAACTAATCCGACATGGTTAATTACACTCCGACCATTTGTTCTGAAAAACACCAAATCACCTTTTTTTATTTCATTGCGATTTAGTTTTTCGCCCACTTTTGACATATCGTTTGAACTTCTGGGAAGTGAAACATCATAGGTTTTAAAAACAGTTGTAACCAATCCCGAACAATCCATACCGGCAGTGGTAGTGCCGCCACCTCTGTAACGAACTCCGTTATATTGCATGGCAGTATTGATTAATTGTTTGATAAAATAAGAGGTGTTGTCATTATCTGCAACAAAATCAGTATCCTCAACATCAGTAATTTTATGTTTTTTTTCCGATTTTGTATTTTCTGTTCCTTTTTTGACTGAAGAATTAGCAGCGGATTTGTTAGTCGAAGCTGTTGCCTTGTTTGGTTGAGGTGCTTTGTAAATTCCTTTTTTTTGAGCTTCTTCTTTAGAGGTAACAATAACAGAAGTAGTGGGTTTACAACTCACTAAAAACAGCAACAAAAAGGTTATTAAAACAGTATTCTTCAAGAAATTTTAATTTTTACAAAGTTAAAAAAAACAATTTAAAATCAGGCAATTGAAGCAAAAATAAGTTGGGCAACTTTTTCACTTGCTCCTTCTCCTCCTAATTTTTCTTCTAAAATTTCATATTTTTTAAGGAGCTTTTGACGGTATTCTGAATTTAGAATTTTAGTCAATTCAGCTTTGATTCTTTTCGAATTACATTCACCTTGAATTAATTCGGTAACCACTTCTTCATCCATGATCAAATTGACAAGTGATATGTATTTCAAGGTTATTATCCGTTTTGCAATTTGATAAGAAACCCAATTCCCTTTGTAACAAACTACTTCTGGGACTTTAAACAAAGCGGTTTCCAAAGTTGCTGTTCCGGAAGTGACCAAAGCGGCATGTGCCACACTCAATAAATCATATGTTTTATTCGTAATGAAATGAACGGCTTTATTAGTCAAAAATTGTTTATAAAAGTCAAATTCTTGTCCGGGAGCACCGGCTATTACAAATTGATAATCCGGAAAATCAGGGACAATCGCCAACATTTCATGCAATAACTTGCTGATTTCCTGTTTTCTACTTCCCGGTAATAGAGCGATGATTGGCCTTTCATCTAAATTATTTTCTTTTCTAAAATTTCCGTTTTCAATTTTAACACGGTTGTGAATGGCATCAATTAGTGGATGTCCAACAAATTCGACCGGAAAATGATGTTTCTTTTCATAAAAATCTTTTTCAAAGGGTAAAATAACATAGAGTTTATCGAAATCTCTTTTAACTGCTTTGATTCTGTTTTCTTTCCAGGCCCAAATTTGAGGAGAGATATAATAGTGTGTTGGAATACCTTTCTTTTTAGCCCATTCGGCAATTCGCATATTGAAACCGGGATAATCAATAAAAATAAGCACATCGGGTTGAAATTGTTCAATATCTTTTTTACAAAAACTAATATTATTTACGATGGTTTTTAAATTAAAGAGAACCTCCGCAAATCCCATAAAAGCTAAATCCCGGTAATGTTTCACCAAAACACCGCCTGCTTTTTGCATTAAATCGCCTCCCCAAAACCGAATAATGGCTTTTGGATCTTCTTTGTATAATGCTTTCATCAGATTTGAACCATGTAAATCCCCTGAAGCCTCTCCTGCAATAATATAGTATTTCATAAATTATACAAATAAAGTAGCTATCGTTAAAGCAATTGTTGCTAAAACGACTCCTCGTGCCATAACATCTTTTTGAAATTTTAGTAATAAAAAAAATAGAGCAACATTGATAACAGCTCCTAAAGCAATTAGTTTGCCTAAAGAGTTTTGGGATTTTAAAATGGTTATTCCTTCCAGAAAATCATACGAAGTGAAAAAAGTAATAAATAGGAATACCCCAAGTATTGCTCCGATTATCCCCAATAAAAAACCGATAAATAAGTCTCTTTTTTGCATTATAATTCAAATTTATAAGTGTTTAGTTTTTGAATGGCATGATGAGCCGTTAAATCAAATTGAACCGGAACAATTGAAATATAACCTTGTTCAAGTGCCCATTCATCTGTATCTTCTCCTTTATCTTGATTAACAAATTCGCCGGTTAACCAATAATAATCTTTGCCTTGCGGTGTTTTTCTTTTGTCAAATTTTTCCATCCACAAGGCTTTTGCCTGCCGACAAACTTTCATTCCTTTGATTTCTTCTTCTTTTAATTTCGGAAAATTTACATTTAAAATCACACCATCCGGTAATCCATTTGATAAAACTTCAGAGGTGATTGTTCGTATAGCCTTTTTAATTGGTTCAAAATCTGCATTCCAATCATAATCTAATAGCGAAAAACCAATAGCCGGTATTCCTTCAATTCCGGCTTCAACAGCAGCACTCATCGTTCCTGAATAAATAACATTAATAGATGAATTAGAACCATGATTTATACCGGAAACGCACAAATCGGGTTTTTGTTTCAAAATTTCGTTTACCGCAAGTTTCACGCAATCTACCGGAGTTCCGGAACTACTGTATTCTCCTTTTAATTCGCTATCGAAATGAACTTTATTGACAAAGATAGTATTGTTAATAGTAATAGCATGACCCATAGCACTTTGAGGACTGTCAGGTGCGACCACAACGACATCGCCTAAGGTTTTCATTACGTCTATTAAGGCTCTGATGCCCGGAGCCGAGATGCCATCATCATTTGTTACTAAAATAAGCGGTTTTTTCATTGTATGGGTAGCTTTAAAGAGAAGTCATATTGGTTAAAAAAGTAAATAATGCGAATAAAATTACAAAACTACAGGTAACAAAGCATAACAAAAACAAAATTAACTCTTTTTAAGATTTGTCAGCATGACAATTTTCATAACTTTGTTCGGTAATGTTATTATTTTCACATTAATTTACACAAAATATAGATCTAAATCAGAGTTGGCATAGTTTTTAATGCTGCATACTTAGAAATAAAATGAATACAATTTTGCTATTTATGAAAAGAAACTTCAAATTGGTATTGTTGGCAATAGTTTTGTCAGCTTCACTACTTGCTTTTAAAGCCACAGAAAATAATATCAGTAGCAGTGCTGATCCGGAAAAAGACAAACTTTTATTGGAATTATTAACTTTTGTAATCGAAAGAGGACACTATAGTCCGGTCGATATAGATGATAATTTTTCAAAAGGAGTTTATAAAGATTATGTGGAAGCATTAGATCCTTCAAAACGGTTTTTTATTCAATCGGATATTGATGAATTCGCTGAATACGAAACAAAAATTGATGACCAAATCAAAAATAAAGACTTAACTTTCTTTGAGTTGACCTATTCTGTTTACTTAAAAAGAATGAATGAAAGTCAAAAATATTACAAAGAAATTTTAGAAGAACCATTTGATTATACGGTTGATGAGACTATCAATACAGAATATGAAAAATTGCCGTATGCTAAAAATAGTTCGGAATTAAAAGAGCGTTGGAGAAAACAAATTAAACTTTCAACATTATCTTCTTTAACAGATAAAATGAAATTGGAAGAAGATAAACTAAAAGGGACCGACGCTAAAAACGACTCAGAAAAAAAGGAAAATAAAGCTAAAGTAGATGCCAAACCGAAAAGTTTTGAAGAGCTTGAAAAAGAAACCAGAGAAAGTTCATTAAAATCGTTGGATGACTATTATACATTTATAAAAGAATTAGACCGCAATGATTGGTTTGGTGTTTTTGTAAATGCCATTGCTTCTCGATTTGACCCGCATACCAATTATATGGCCCCGGATGATAAAGAACGTTTTGACGTAAGCATCAGCGGTAAATTTGAAGGAATTGGAGCCAGATTACAAAAGAAAAATGATTTAACGGAAATCACGGAATTAATTTCCGGTGGACCGGCTTGGAGAGGAAAAGAATTGGAACCGGGTGACATAGTATTAAAAGTGGCTCAAGGCGACCAAGAACCGGTAGACATCGTCGGTATGCGATTAGATAATGTTGTTAAAAAAATTAAAGGTCCTAAAGGAACGGAAGTTCGTTTAACCGTTAAAAAAGTGGATGGTTCGATAAAAGTAATTTCCCTCATCAGAGATATGGTTGAAACAGAAGAAACCTATGCGAAATCAAGTGTGGTGGAACGAAATGGTATGAAATACGGAATTATTTATTTACCTAAATTCTACATTGATTTTGAAAATAATGACGGACGCGATGCCGGGAAAGATGTTGCCATCGAAGTGGAACGTTTGAAAGCCCAAGGAGTAAAAGGTATCATTATGGATGTGCGTGATAATGGTGGGGGTTCCCTGAAAACAGTGGTCGACATCACCGGATTATTTATAGAGCAAGGACCGGTAGTTCAAATTAAATCCGCCGGAACTAAAAAAGAAGTATTGTTTGATCGTGATGCAAAAATTCAATGGGATGGACCTTTAGTGGTAATGGTCAATAATTTTTCTGCTTCTGCTTCTGAAATTTTAGCAGCAGCGATTCAGGATTATAAAAGAGGTGTAGTGATTGGGAGTAAACAAACCTATGGAAAGGGAACAGTTCAAAATGTTATTGATTTAAACCAGTTTGTTCGTGGAAATACGTTAGGGGATTTAGGAGCTTTGAAAACTACAACTCAAAAATTCTATCGAATCAATGGAGGCTCAACTCAATTAGAAGGTGTTTCCAGCGATGTTGTCATGCCGGATCGTTATTCGTACATCGACATAGGAGAAAGAGACTTGGATAATGCCATGCCTTGGTCTAAAATTGATGAAGCACAATATTCGGTTTGGAATAAGCAAACAAATTTTGAGAAAGCAATTGAAAACAGTAAAAACAGAATGGCCGGTGATGAGCATTTTCAATTAATTGATAAAAGTGCTAAATGGACCAAAGTGCGAAGAGATGCGGTGGTATATAGTTTAAAATTAGATGCTTTTTTGGCTGAACAAAAAGCAGTAGAAGAACAAGGAAAAGTATTTAAACCAATTACGGATTATAAAAATGACTTGTTGTTCAAAGCTATTCCGGAAGATGAAGTCGTGATGAAAAAAGATGAATCATTTAAAGAAAAAAGAGAACGTTGGTTTGAAAGTTTATCTAAAGATATTTATGTAGAAGAAGCCTTGAATGTTCTGGATGATTTACAAACCAAACCGGTAGTAAAAGGAAAAGTGGATTTAAAGAAAAAGGAAAAAGTAGTAAAATCTTAACCGGCAAATTGTATCTTTGAGCAAAAGCCGAATAAAATTTGCTAATGTCCAATACAAATCAATCGTTAACAGCTATAGCACTTCAGAAATTCAAAAAGAATTTTTGGGGTGTTTTTAGTTTGGGTTATATTGTGTTAATGATTTTTTTAGCCTTGTTTGCCTATGTAATTGCTCCCGATAATTCGGAAAATGCTAATCAAATGCATTTATCCATTCATTCAAAATCACCCGGTTTTACGGTGCAAATGCTTTCTATTCCTTCTTCAAAAATAGAGGATAAAACTATCAAAGGCTATTTTTTCGGGCACCCCAACCAAGTGACGGAAATCCCGATTTCATCCTATCAAATAAAAGACAATAAACTGCAATATGTTGAATACACAGAGGATAAAACCTTGCGATTAGTAAAAGAAATTACGTTAGATAAATTTATAGATTACAACTCCTTCGAGCAGGTTGAACAAGAACTTATTACCAACAAAAAGTTCTACTTAGGAACGGATAAATATGGTCGCGACTTATTGAGCAGAATGTTAGTGGGTTCGCGGGTTTCCATTTCCATAGGTTTTGTGGCGGTATTAATTTCAGTGGTTGTTGGATTGTTTTTTGGTGCTTTAGGAGGCTATTATGGTGGAAAAATCGATGCGTTAGTGATGTGGTTGGTCAATATAATTTGGTCCATTCCAACATTATTATTAGTGATTGCAATAACATTAGCACTGGGAAAAGGGTTTTGGCAAGTTTTCGTGGCTGTAGGTCTAACCATGTGGGTTGAAGTTGCCAGAGTTGTCCGTGGACAGATTATCAGCGTAAAAGAAATGCAATATGTTACGGCTGCTCGTGCCTTGGGATTTTCAAACGGAAGAATTATCCTGAATCACATTTTACCAAATATTATGGCTCCTGTGATCGTTATCTCTGCAGCTAATTTTGCTTCCTCCATTTTAGTAGAAAGTGGATTGAGCTTTTTAGGACTCGGTGCACAGCCTCCAATTCCAAGTTGGGGAAGTATGATTAAAGACCATTACAGTTATATTATTCTGGGGAAACCCTATTTGGCTCTGGTACCGGGAATAGCAATTATGTTGATTACATTAGCATTTATGATGACCGGAAATGCCCTGCGTGATGCCTTAGATGTCAAGTCTTAATTAAAATACAGTATTAATGAAAAGTTGTTTCCTAATGATTGCCAAAAGACAAAATTGGTTTCGCCTTTTTTTTATGATGATAGGAATTGTTCTTTTTGGATGCAAAATGGATAATCAGGAAAGAACGGAATTACCCCAAGAAATAAACCGGCAAACAGTTACAACGGATTTTGATTTTTATCCTACTTCCACAACTAACCAAATTATAAAGCACGATTTTTATAGGTTATCTTATTCTGAAAAGAATGAACAAGCAGAATGGGTTGCCTATGAATTAAAAGGAAATACCTTCCAAAATAATTACAATCGACCTTATTTTGTGGCAGACCCATTAGTAAAAACCGGTTCTGCCGACTGGAAAAATTACAAGAACTCAGGCTATGATAAAGGTCATTTGTGTCCGGCAGGCGACATGAAGTTTTCTGAAAATGCTTTTGAAGACACCTTTTATACCTCTAATATTTCTCCTCAAAAATCGGATTTTAATGCCGGAGTTTGGAATCGCTTAGAGCAAAAAGTGCGGTATTGGGCAGATAAATACGACGGGATTTATGTAGTGACGGGAGGCGTATTAGAACCAAATTTAAAGACTATTGGAAGAGAAAAAGTAGCAGTTCCTGATTTCTTTTATAAAGTATTATTAGATGTTTCTAATGATAATCCTAGAATGATTGCTTTTTTAGTGCCACATCAAAACAGCGATAAACCGCTTTATGAGTTTGTAATTGCTGTGGATGAATTAGAAAAACGGACAGGAATTGATTTCTTCTGCAATTTGCCCGATGAAATTGAAAATAAATTAGAAAAACAAACCGACTATAAAACGTGGAGTTTTTAACGAAGAATTTACCATTCGTTAACTTTATTGGCATCTAATTTTAGAAAAACAAAAAGCAAAATAGTAAAGGCCCACAAACTGGAACCTCCATAAGAAAAGAAAGGCAGTGGCACTCCAATAGTCGGAAATAATTTAATAAGCATCGTGATATTTACAAAAATATGTGTAAATAAAATGGAAGCTACGCAATAGCCATAAACACGACTGAATTTTGTTTTTTGTCGTTCAGCCAAATAGATGATTCTGAAAAGTAAAGTAACAAAAAGTAAAATAACGACGGTACAACCAATAAAGCCCCATTCTTCACCAACGGTAGTAAAAATATAATCGGTGTGTTGTTCCGGTACAAATCCACCTTTGGTTTGAGTTCCCTCCATAAAACCTTTTCCAATAACTCCACCGGAACCTATAGCAATCATGGACTGATTTAAATTATAACCTTCATTTTTTAAATCGACAGTGTCACTGAATAAAACGTTAATCCTGTCTTTCTGATGTGGTTCCAGTACATTTTCAAATACAAAATCAACCGACAATACAAATGATGTGGCGGCTACAAATACAATTAAATAGGCGAGGGGTATTCGGTTTATTCTTCTGGCTCTCAAATAATGCAAAATCATAATAATTACAATAACCACAATGAGATAAATGGGCTGTATTAAAAGGGCTGCAAAAAATAAAACTACTGCTAAAAATCCGGTCCACAAATACCACTCAGGCAAACCTTCCCGATTTAAAACCAAAAACAATGAGAAGAATATCATGGCACTTCCGGCATCAGGCTGCATCAGAATTAATAAAACCGGCAATCCAATAATAGCAAAGGCAAGCAGTTGATGATTGGTGTTTTTCAAAAAAACCTGCGAATCACTTAAGTATTTTGCTAAAAGCAATGATGTTGCCGTTTTGACAAACTCAGACGGTTGAAAACCAAATGAACCAAAACCATACCAGTTGGTCTGACCTTTTACGGTTTTTCCAAATACGAATAGTCCAAGTAAGAGAACGATTCCTAAAATGTAAAAAACAAAAGAAAATTTCTCGTAAATTTTGGCATCTATGGTAAGCACAACAATAATGACCGGAATGGTCAATAAAATAAAAATAAGTTGCTTTCCATAATAATCACCAAAATCAAATTCAGTAAATTCAATAGGAATCGAAGTAGAAAAAATATTTAACCAACCCATAAACACCAAAAGACCATAAATTAGTACGGTCGTCCAATCTAAATTGCTGGCTACACTTTGATTTTTCATTATTTATTAATTGAAAACGGTTGTCCGCTCAACACTTTGGCATACTCACTTTCCAAACTCGATTCTAACATTCTTTTTTCTAAATCTGTTCGGGAAATTTTCCCTTTAAGATATTTTTCAATCATTAAACTGGAAATTGGTCCGGCAATTCTTGCTCCCCAATAACCGTTTTCCACAAACACTGCAATGGCAATTTTAGGATTGTCCTTTGGTGCAAATGCCACAAAAATAGAATGGTCAGTCAACTGAACCCGCTGTCCGTTTATTTTTGTAAAGTTTTCCGCCGTTCCTGTTTTTCCACAAATATCAATTCCGTCAACTTTTAATCGTGAAGCAGTTCCTAAATTGTATACGTCAAATAAACCTTCAATTACAGGAGGAAAATATTGTTTGTCAATCGTGGTTTGGTGCTTGGTCGTAAACTTTTTATCGATAGTATGATCTTTTATCTTTTTGATGATATGAGGGGTGTAATAATAACCTTGATTGGCAACGGCACACATCACGTTGCACAATTGAATTGGCGTCATTAAAACTTCTCCCTGACCAATCGAGTTAGAAATAATTGTAGTGCTTTTCCAACCGCCTGCTGAATAATATTTATTGTATAATTTTGAAGTAGGAATACTTCCTTTTCTTCCGGGAGGTAAATCATACCCCATAAAATTGCCTAACCCAAAACTTTTTAAATGATTACTCCAAACATCAACGCCATCTGCCGGATTTGGATATTTTTGAATGGTTTTCAAATAAATATTGGCAAAATAGGTATTACAGGATTTGTATATTCCATCATGCAATTGAGAAGGTCCGGAATCGTGACATTTCATAAATCGATTGCCATAACTAAATCCTCTTCGACAGAAAAAAGTGGTTTGTTCGTCAATTACTTCTTCTTGTAAAGCAACCAAAGCAGTAAGTATTTTAAAGGGTGAGCCGGGAGGATATTCCGCCAAAAGACCTCTGTCATAAAGTGGTTTTGCAATACTATCATTGTAAAGTGCCGTGTAATTTTTAGAACGCATTCTTCCCACCAAAAGAGATGGGTCATACGTTGGGGCAGAAATTAATGCTAAAATCTCACCGGTTTTTGGTTCAATGGCTACAATTCCACCACGTTTATTTTGCATCAGTAATTCGCCATATTTCTGTAATTCCATGTCAAGGGAAAGGGTAATGTCATCACCTTGTTTGGAAAGAGTATCGAAAACACCTTCTTTGTATGGACCTATATCGCGATTAAATTTATCTCGTTGAATATATTTAACTCCTTTTTGACCTCTTAAAAATTCTTCATAATATTCCTCAACACCTTGTTTCCCAATTAAATCACCACTTTTGTAGTAGGGATTTTTTTCAATCATGGCAGGACTAACTTGTGTGATAAAGCCAAAAACATTCGCTCCTATATTGGCTTGATAATCCCGCAAGGATCGCTTTTGAATATAAAACCCTTCAAATTTTCTGATTTTCTCTTGAAAAGCAGCATATTCTTTTTTATTAAGTTGAGGTAAAAAAACGGAAGGGAGGCGAGGACTGTAAACAGTTGCCTTTTTTATTTTTTTGTCAAATTCCTCTCGGGTAATGCTTAATAAATCACAGAATTTTAAGGTGTCTAAATTTTTAATTTCCCTCGGAACCACCATAATATCATAAGACGGCTGGTTGGCAACCATGAGTTTTCCCTTCCGATCATAAATATAACCGCGTTCCGGATATTCATATACAATTTTAATGGCATTATTCTCTGATTTCAGTTTATATTCATCGTCAATTATTTGCAAATAAAACAACCTCGCTAAAACAACAAGGGTAGCAAATATAATTAAAGAGGGTAGAATAGCTTTTCTCAATTCTTCTTACTGGGCTTAAACAAATAAATGAGTAGGATACAAAGGGCAAGTGTAAAGATAGTACTCAAAACCGTTCGAAGCAATATATTCCAGAAAAAACTAAAGCGGAATATTTCTAATAAAAACAAAATAATATGATGCGTCAATACGGAAATTAAAATAAACGAAAAGCGTTCTGGGGTTAAACGCTCATTAATTTTAACGGTTTGATATTCATAACTCAAACCAAAAGAGAATTTAAAAAAGGAAGGCCGTAAATAAGCTAATGTCACACAAGCGGCAGCATGAACGCCACCGGAATTACTAAACATGTCCATCGTGATTCCCAATAAAAAACTGGCTAGTAAAAGACCGTTTTTATTCCCGTTAACCGGATATAAGATAATAAACAAAATATAAGGATACGGATTAATGAAACCCAAAAAATTAATTTTATTGAATATAGCGACTTGAGCTAAAATCAATAAAATGAAACGGATAATATTGACGATAACGGCACTACTCATCTTTATTTTGTGCTTCTAATTCTATCACTTCTTTCCGGTCTTTATTTTCAATGATGTAAACATGACCTAAACTCGTCATGTCATTAAATAATTTCACATCAATCGTAAAATAATTTGTTTTATTATCAGTATAAATTTTGTGAATAGTTCCAATGTTAATGTTTTCCGGAAAAATAATGGACTGGGCTCCTGTTACAATAGTATCTCCTTTTTTAACCGTAGCTAGTCGTGGAACATCAATTAACTGAACATAACCTGTGTTTTTTCCATTCCAGGTTAAAGTACCGAAATGACTGGTTTTTTTAATTTTTGCATTGATTTGAGATTTCACATTCAACACACTGATAACGGTAGCATAATTTTTAGAAGTATGCTCAACAATACCGATAATACCTTTACTGTTCATCACGCCCATATCGGGTTGAATACCATTTAAGCTTCCTGAATTGATAGTTAGGAAGTTCTCATGAACATTATAAGTATTATTAATGATTTTAGATTGGAATACTTTGTAATTTCCAAAGCTGCTCAATAATTCCTTGTCAATTACTTTTGTGGTGTCTTTAAAATTGAAAAGTAAACTTTTTAAACGGGCATTTTCATTGGCTAATCCTTCGTTCTCCGTTTTTAAATTCAAATATTCGTTCACGGAATTAATGCGTTCATACACGCCTCCCGTCACAAAATTAGCTGAAGAAATAACCTGACTGCGATGAAAAGAATGCGATTGTATCGTCAAAACCAACGAAACCACTAAAAGCAGCAAAAACAGTAACCGTGTACTGTTTTTAAAAATATAAACAAATAGCTGCTGCATAGTTCAGAGATTCAGTTACGTAATTCCGTTTATTAAAAAAAAGAGCAGTATAAACCGTATTATTTGATTAAAATACTTCTGAATCTGGTAATGTTTTTCAACGCAATTCCGGTACCTCTAACAACAGCTCGCAACGGATCTTCTGCAATATAAACAGGCAAATCCGTTTTTAACGAAATTCGTTTGTCTAAGCCGCGTAACATCGAACCACCTCCGGCTAAATAAATCCCGGTATTATAAATATCGGCGGCTAATTCCGGTGGAGTTTGTGATAAGGTTTCCATTACAGCATCTTCTATTCGTTGAATCGATTTATCTAAGGCTTTGGCAATTTCACGATAAGAAACATCAACCTGTTTCGGTTTCCCGGTCAATAAGTCACGTCCTTGCACTGACATTTCATCCGGTGGAGTATCTAATTCTTCAATGGCAGCACCAATTTCAATTTTTATTTTTTCAGCAGTACTTTCTCCCACAAATAAGTTGTGTTGCGTACGCATATAGTAAACGATATCATTAGTAAAAACGTCCCCGGCAATTTTCACGGACTTGTCACAAACAATTCCTCCTAAAGCAATAACGGCAATTTCAGTTGTTCCTCCTCCGATATCCACAATCATGTTTCCTTTTGGTTGCATGATGTCAACGCCAATACCGATAGCGGCAGCCATAGGCTCATGAATCAAATAAACTTCTTTTCCGTTTACGCGTTCACAGGATTCTTTTACCGCACGCATCTCTACTTCGGTAATTCCGGAAGGAATACAAACCACCATGCGTAAAGCCGGTGTAAACAAACGCTTCTTTAAGGCAGGAATACTTTTGATAAACATGCTGATCATTTTTTCTGAAGCATCAAAATCAGCAATAACCCCATCTTTTAAAGGGCGAATGGTCTTTATGTTTTCATGCGTTTTACCTTGCATCAAATTAGCTTCTTTTCCTACAGCTATAATCTTACCCGATATCCTATCACGAGCAACAATCGACGGAGAGTCAATCACTACTTTATCATTATGAATTATCAAAGTGTTCGCGGTTCCAAGGTCAATGGCGATGTCCTCGGTCATGAAATCAAAAAATCCCATACGTTTGTTTAGGGTTAAATAGGTTTATAAAATTCTAACGTACAAAGGTAAAAAAATTAATGTTTAAAATGACGTGTTCCTGTAAATACCATTGCAATTTTATTTTCGTTGCAATAGTGAATGCTTAACTCATCTTTAATTGATCCACCGGGCTGAATAACAGCCGTAATTCCTGCATGATGAGCAATTTCTACACAATCCGGAAAGGGGAAAAATGCATCACTTGCCATCACGGCTCCTTTCAAATCAAAACCAAATGAAGTTGCTTTTTCTATGGCTTGTTTCAAAGCATCCACGCGTGACGTTTGTCCGGTTCCGGAAGCCAATAATTGTCCATTTTTTGCAAACACGATCGTATTCGATTTAGTGTTTTTACAAATTTTGGAAGCAAATAGTAAATCTTCAATTTCCTGATGAGTAGGGGTTGTCAAGGTAACGGTTTTTAATCCTTCTTTATTGTCTGTCAAGTTGTTTTTATCTTGAACTAACAATCCGTTTAAACAAGTTCTCACTTGTTTGTTGGGTAAAGCAACGTCGTGTTGCACTAAAATGATTCTGTTTTTCTTTTCTTCTAAAACGGCAAGGGCTTTTTCATCATAGGCGGGAGCAATAACTACTTCACAAAATAATTGATTGATTTCTTTTGCTGTTGCTTCATCAATTTTCCCGTTGGCAATCAAAACGCCACCAAATGCAGAGGTTGGATCACCGGCCAAAGCAGCTAAATAAGCTTGTTGCATCGTGCTTCTGGTGGCAATTCCACAGGCATTATTGTGTTTTAAGATGGCAAAAGTAGGGGCGTTGTGTTTAAATTCTAAAATCAAATTCACTGCAGCATCAACATCCAATAAATTATTATACGAAAGTTCTTTGCCGTGTAATTTGGTAAACATGCTGTCAAAGTCGCCAAAGAAAAACCCTTTTTGATGTGGGTTTTCGCCATAACGAAGCACTTGTCCGTCAGCAATACTGGCTTTGTATATCGTTTCATCGGTGTTGAAATAAGTAAAAATAGCCGTATCATAATGAGAGGACACATGGAAGGCTTTGGTGGCTAACAAACGTCTTTGCTCTATAGTAGTCGCTCCGTTTTGAGCGGAAATTAATTCCAGTAAATAGGCATATTCATGAACAGAGGCCACAATAACCGTGTCTTTAAAATTCTTGGCGGCAGCACGAATCAATGAAATACCACCAATATCAATCTTTTCAATAATATCCGTTTCAGATGCACCGGAAGCTACCGTTTTTTCAAACGGATATAAATCTACAATAACCAAATCAAGTTGCGGAATTTCAAAGGCTTTCATTTCCTCCACATCACTTGGATTATCCTGACGGTTCAAAATTCCGCCAAAAACTTTCGGATGTAGTGTTTTTACTCGCCCACCTAAAATGGATGGATAGGAGGTAACCTCTTCTACAGGAACTACCGGAATACCTAAGTTTTTAATAAATTCTTCGGTTCCTCCCGTAGAATAAAGAATAACATTTTGTTGGTGTAATTGCTTGACAATAGGTTCTAAACCCGTTTTGTCAAACACCGAAATTAACGCTGATTGAATGGTTTTTGTCGTATTCATTGTGTTGTTGTTTAGAAGGGGCAAAAGTACTATTTGTAGACCTAACTTTCAAACGATTTGCGTATTACTTTTTATCCTTTTTTTGTTCCATTTTTTGTCAATCCGCAAAAGACGAAGTTAAAATAGGATTTTCCTGCAAAGCATAACAAAACCACTCACCGCCTTTTTTGTCAATCCGCAAAAAGACGAAGTCGAAATAGGATTCTCCTGCAAAGCAGGACAAAAAACCAATCATTTTCTGTAACAATTTCCCAATTTAAACTACCAATCACTATATTTACATTTACAAAACAAAACAATGCTGCTCTACCTTCGTTTACTCAAAGAAAGTTTTAGTTTCGCCATGAATGCCTTGCGTAACAATAAACTTCGTACTTTTTTGTCGTTACTCGGAGTAACCATTGGCATTTTTTCTATCATCGCAGTATTGGCAGCGGTGGATTCCTTAGACCAAAAAATTAAAGCCGACTTAGGCGATTTAGATAAAAATACCGTCTATTTAATGCGTTTTTCCTTTGGTCCTTCCGAAATTCCGCGTTGGAAAAGAGAACAATTCCCGGATGTGACCTTTGAAGAATTCGACTACTTGAAAAAATCACTAAATGGGGTCGATAAAATGGCTTTTAATTTATTCACCGGCAATGAGAATGTAAAATTTGAAGAGCGAACGGTAAGTTCCGTTCGGGTAACTCCCACTACCGAAGAATTTGAAGGTATTGACGGGATTAAAATTGAATATGGTCGCTTTTTTAATGAATCAGAATCTAATTCCGGTACGGCCATTGTCATATTAGGATACGAAGTAGCAAACGGATTGTTCGACTCCTCTGAACAAGCGATTGGAAAGAAAATAAGAATGTACGGGAAACGTTTTACAGTCATTGGAGTAACAGAAAAACAAGGTTTCTCTACTTTTGGCGACAGTCGTGATAATGCTGTTTTTATTCCCATGAATTTCATCCGTAGGTTATATGGTGAAAACAACGAAAATATAACACCTGCCATCTTAATCAAACCTGAAAAAGGAATTGATATGGAAGCTTTCAAAGGTGAAATGACGCAAAAACTGAGAAACTACAGAGGGTTAAAATCTTCTGAAATAGACAACTTTTTCATTAATGTGCTTTCCGGATTTACAGACATGATTGACAATATCGTGGGGCAAATGAATGTTGTGGGATGGATTATCTCCGGCTTTTCCCTGTTAGTAGGTGGTTTTGGAATTGCAAACATCATGTTCGTTTCCGTAAAAGAGCGAACCAATTTAATCGGCATCCAAAAATCATTGGGAGCTAAAAACAGATTCATCTTATTTCAATTTCTGTTTGAAGCCGTAATCCTATCCGTCATCGGAGGAATCATCGGATTAATAATGGTGTGGTTAATTGCCATGATCATGACAAACGTATTGGATTTCGAATTCATTTTGAGTTTTGGCAACATGATGTTGGGTGCCGGTTTAGCCGGAATCATCGGACTCATTTCCGGAATTATTCCTGCCATATCCGCTTCTAAATTAGATCCGGTTGAAGCCATTCGAAGTGGAATGTAAAACTGAGATTCCCTGTAATAACCAAAAAGAACTTTCAAGTACCTTGTCGTTAACTATAGCGAAACTTATTTTATAATTCTTTCCATTCCTTCAGCATAACAGGTTCAAACTTATTCGTTTTTACAATATGAGTAAGATCCAATAACATCTTTTCAAGATTTTGTATTGAAATTTTTTCTTTTCTTGTATCGATTTTCTTTGTCAAGTAATTTGGCCCTAGCTCGATGTTTTTATATTTCAATTCATTAAATTTTTCCGAGAATTGTTCATGGGTTAAATTAAAAGTAGAACAGTAGGTTGTAAATTCTGCAATAGTCGGTTTTGTAATATCAATGTCTATAAGTAGTTGAATACCGTTTATTTCTGTAAATGGAACATAGTCTTTTAAACTGTTGTGATTGGTAATTAAAGTTTTTTTAGAAAAGCCAATTTTTTCTAATTCTGAAAATGGATTTTTGCATAGTATTCTTTTTAGATACCTTCTTTTCCTATTCCAATCATAAATCCAGGTCCCAATTATAAAAAGCGGACATAATACAATTGTCATAATTAAAATCAACACTAGCCATTTTAGCGTTACTTCTTTATAAAAGAAATATAAATAAACTAAAAACCCTATGGTTAAAAAGCCACTAATCCAAAAGTAGCTCTTTATTATAATTCTTTTATTTATTCTTAAAAGTTCGCTCATATCACGATAAAACTTAGCCCATGGACAAATTTGGATTTGATTGTTTTATTTTTATTTATTGATTAAAAAGCCTATTGAATCCGCTCGCTCTCAAACCAAAGTCTCCAAATATAAAGTTTAATGTGTGCATCACGCTCGCACTCGCCCTTACTTTTTAAATATACCGTCTTCAAAATAGTAAACGTCTAATAATTTACCTTCTATATCATAATTATTTAAGGTGCCGGTGCCGTTTAACATAGTTCCTTTTCTAATTTATTTCCTTTGCCGTCAAAGCAAGAAACAATTTCTATAAGTTTCTCCAAGCTCCGCAAAGTCTTCATAGCAGCAACGCTCCGCAAATGTCTCCCGACTTTGCGGAAAATATATTATTCATATCTGCTCTGTTTCATAACCGCATTCGGATTCAATTCACTTCTCAAAGAAATCTCTACTAATTCCACAGAAACAATTCCTTTGTTATTTACATAATTTGAAGCACTTGAATAAACCCGATCTCGCAGCCTATAATTTCCCCAGCCCCCGAACTCTTCCTCTTTAGCAACTCCCTCAGCAAATACCCGCTGCGATTTATAGTAAAAAAACCCCTAAATAACAAGCTATTTAGGGGTTTTTAATAGTCAACTTTTCTTATTGTAAAATAATTTTTTCAGAATAAGATAAATTATCGCCTTCTAATTTCAATACATAAACACCGGATTGTAAACCTTCGAGATTAATACTCGTTTGTGTTGAAAAGTCAATAGAATTAGATAAAACTTTTCGTCCATTTAAGTCGTAAACGGCTACATTCAAATTACCTGAAAAGTTTTCAATTGAAATAGTGACAACGCCATTAGATGGATTTGGATAAAGTTTTATCCCTTTATTTAGAGTCACATCATTAGAAGAAAGTGATGTTGCGGTAAAAGTTCCGGAGAAAAGACCTCTTCCGTATGTTGACGCAAAAACAGTATTATCATTTCTTAAATCTAAATCCGTAACTTTCACATTACTCATTCCATTATAGGATTGATTCCAAGTAGGGGTTGCAGCACTAAAATTATTAGTAAACCAAACTCCTAACTCAGTTCCTATAATAACTTCGTTAGCATTAAGTGGATTTTGTAAAATACACTTAACAGGTAGATCTGGTAAATTACCTTCTTTGTTTTGCCATGTTACACCGGCATCAGCACTATACCAAACACTAACCACATTATAATTGTGCATTGTTACAAAAATATCATTTTCTGAAGAACCATATTCAACATCTGATATACTACCTACAAATTCAGGACCTGTAATATCAGACCACAATGCAATGCTATTAGCTGCTGTAATTTTTAATAGCTTTCCTAATCTTGTTCCAACCAATAGAGTTGTTGAAGTAGTCGTATAGGGTGATACAGCAAAGGCAGTTGGTCGTGAGGTTAATAATGCATTTGTTAAATTAACTCGGTTTATAATACCCGATTTAATGTTTTTATATCTTCTAATCTGATTAGTTGTTGTTGTAGAATAATCAGAATAAAGAACATCTTGATTAGTATCTAATACCATTGGAGCTATAAAAGCACCATTTGTATCACTTGAGGCATCATTGCTCAATGTTCTGACTGTACCGGATGGAATTGGTCTTAAATTGATATTACTATTGTAAACATAATTAGAAATATAATATTTATCAGCACCTTGATCAAACATTGTAAACGCTCCGTCTCCTCCTTGTGACCTAACACTTGCGTTAATACCCGCAGAAGCATTACCAAAGTATTGTGTGCCATTATCTTGAGCACCGGCAGCGAAGTAATCATCACCGGTTAATCCACTCACAGCAGCAGTTGGTGAAACACCTACACTATAAAATTGTGTAATATTTAAACCGAGATTTCTGGCAGTAGTTGTTGTACCTCCATTAGTAGAAAAATATACCCCACCATCGTTACCAAACAATAATTTATTTGATGCTCCATGGCCAAAAGCTAAACCGTGTTGATCTGAGTGTACGTCTTGGTAACCAAAACCACCATACCAATGCGAAAACTGATTCCAGGAAGTTCCACCGTTTGAGGATTTAAATAAATCTATACCACCGGTATATAAAATTTGATCGTTAGTAGGATCCACTTCTAACATTAAATCATAGAAAGCTTGACCTCTACAAAAATCGTTTGCAGGAATTCCTGAATCAGCATCAATAGGTAAAGCTAGGGTAGAGGTAGTGGTAAATCCGTTAGTAGTACCAATCATGGTTACTCCTCCTTCAGTTAATTCTGCTAAAACATAGACTTTATCTGCAGTTTGATTAGATACTGCAATCTGTGTTCTGTCTCCCCCGGATATCGTATACTCATCAACAAATGTATTTCCATCAGTAGAAGAAAATATTTTTCCTCCTCCATCTCCAAAAACCACACTATTTATAGTTGCTAACCAAATTTTATTGTCGGAACCAATTTCAATATTGTTTGGACAATGTTTGTTTCCGGTAGCGGTTAACGGTAATGAAATTTCTGTAAAAGTAGCACCACCATCAATTGATTTATATAAACCAAAATCTGGACCTCCTAAATAGGTCGTTGCATTTGCAGAGCCATAGAATGAATCTCCGGCGGCAACATATATTTCAGAAACTCCACCATTATTTCTTACTTTTATATCATTTATATGTTGTTGACCAGGCAAAACATTTCCTGTAAAACTTCCCGTACTTGGATTTAAAGTTCCATTCACTGGTCCTGAACTCAAAGCAGCTTCTAAAATATCTCCATCAGCTTTAGAAATCATTACAGAAGGGATAACTATAGTAGCATCAGTTCCACCCATTGGAATTGGTGTACCATCAATATTATTCATCATAATAACACCTATAGCACCTGCGTCTTGTGCCGCTTTAACCTTTAATACAAACGTACAAGTCCCTCTTCTTATTAATGCAATTTTGCCACTAAGTGCCGCACCATTTGTTATTGTTTGACAGCCATCACTTGTTGGAGCTGTATTATCAGCGATTAAAACAATATCTGCAGTAATTGGAGAGGTGATTTCTGTTCCAAAATTAGCTGGATTTGTAGGATATGAAGGATAATTACCTGCAATCAATGCAGGACTATTAATAGTAACATTTGATGCTGAAACAAAATCTAATGGTCCGGAAATCCCACCAAAAACCTTACTCCATGTATTTCCACCATCTGCAGACTTCCAAACACCATCACCGTTTACATCACCTCCCACATAAGACTCTCCTGTGCCAACGTAGAATATGTTTGTGTTGTTAGGGTCATAGGTAATCGTTGAAACGGCTAAGTTATCAGGAATATTAACGCGAGTCCAAGTTGAAGAGGGATTAGAAATATTTGTGTTTTTCCACAAACCTCCACTAACTCCTCCTGCAAATACCGTCTCATTTGTAGCATCATTAGGATCAAACATAACAGCTCTAACTCTACCACCTACATTATTAGGACCTCTTTCTATCCAATTATTATCAGAGCCGTCACCTGGCGTTCTGCCTGAAAGTAATAAACTGTCACGCTCTTGTATTAATTGTTGTCTTAGTTTAATTAATTTAGCTATGTCTGGTTTTCCTGTTTCAGGATTCATTGTCAATTCCCATTCCTGTTCATAATACTTATTAGGCGGAATTCCAATAGCCTTTCTCTCTTTTTTAGGGAGAAGCATTACTTTTTTAAAAGGACTGTTTTTAAGAAAATTTTCGTGTTTTTTTCTCAACATTTCAATTTCTTCATCTACAATTAGTTCTTTTTTTGATACAGAAGCTACTTGAATTTGATCAGTTTTGCTGCTAATTTTAGTATTTTCATTATTCAAATCTTCATTTTCTTCTGCTGTTGTTTTTATTTCCGAAGAAGTAATAGTTTTTTCACTATTCTCTTTTCCTTGAATAGTGGTTTTCTTCTCAGAACAACTAATACTTAAAATAAAAACAAGACTTAATACTAAAAGGAATTGTTTTTTCATGGTTATTTTCGATTAAATTTGTTTTAATTCTAACAAAAATAGTACTTTATACTAATTTTCAAATTTTTTTATTGTTTTTAAATTAAAATAGTACGAATTAGGACAAAACATCCTACAATTGCTAGAGTTTCGTTGGGCTTGCAAAGCCAACAATGAAACTCCTGTTGAACGGAACCGATTCATCGTTCGTCCACTATGAGTTTTTCGTCAAGAGGGATGATTGAAGTGTAAGAGGATGAGAGGGCCTCTTTTTTTTGTGTAGTTATCGCTTGGTTTTCAACGTGTTTTCCTTTCCCGAGGCTTCGGGATTGAGTGTAATTTCCCTTATCTAGCTCACCAAAGTCTTCCTCATAACACAGTAGTCTGCGATTGTCTCAACTTCGCAGCCTCTAATTTTCTCTGCCCCGAACTCTTCCTCTTTAGCACCTCCCTCAACAAATACCTCTGATTTCGCAACAAAACTTTACCACTGAAAATTATTTACTTCAAATCATCTTCTACTAAATATATTATAAAAAAAATGGATTTATTTTACTAGTTTTTATCATAGAATGCGGAGCGGGATGTGTCAGCCCTATTATCAATTACATATACAGCACGTGTAAGCCTTATTTCATTGGTTATTATTCTATCTCCTTTACTTCCATCTTTCAGAATACCGCCTTTGGCTATGATAATTTCATCTTTTATAATACCATTAAAATAATTTACTCCCAGCTTATCAAACTTTATATCATATAAAGGGATTACTCTATTTGTTTCCGCTACAAAAGTATCTGTAACCATTTCCTTTAAAAGTTTGTTGTCTTCAATTGGTTTTTTTGTCAACCAAAAAGAATACTCAAGAAACCTTGCTTTTTGATAATCACTTAAACTTGTAGTAATTGTATCAAAATCGCTTTTAAAACTAATTTGCCCATTATAACTTTCATTAACATAAACTGTATCAGGAAAAATAAATTTTATGTCTTGATAAGCTGATTTTTGATTTACTTCAACCTCTTTTCTGCATGAAATACAAAATATTATGCATATTGAAAATAAAATGTTTTTTGTCATATTTATTGTTGCAATAGTGAATTAATTATTTCTTTTAGTTCCTTTTTATCTTTAACTACTTGTTGTTGTGCTCTCTTTTCACCTACATCCGCACGAATCCATTCGTGTGGTTACAACCCTTTAACAAAATTTTACTATAGACTTCGCAGCAAAACCAAACGCTTTACATCGTAATTACCATGCCAATAAAACACCCTAGTTCAATCATCTAAATATAATTGATTTTTTTTCAAAACGCAGAAATTAAAAAAATT
>NZ_PNJW01000004.1 GCF_013822155.1 Flavobacterium sp. | reverse complement strand
CCTGATGGTAATGATTGTGAAAGTAAACTTCCTCTGACCACTTGGTTAAGAGTAGTCAAGGTTGAACCGCAATTCTCAGCTCGCAATTGAGCTGTAATAACAGCACAACTGTTCATCAAGTTGCCATCACAGTTTTGATCGATACCGTCGTAGCAAATTTCTGTCGCTCCCGGGTTGATGGCAATATTATTGTCATCACAGTCGCCGCTTAGTGCAACATAACCAAAAGGAGCCTCACAACTTAAAACAGAATCATCAACTATTCCATAACCATCACCGTCAAAATCAAAATAATATAAAGTAGCAACTAATACATCTAAAATAATTGTGTTTCCTGAAATAGGATTTAATATCGTAGTAGATAAATCCGTACGCTCAACAGCAGTAACAACTAATTCTTGACCATCATTAACAGCATTTAATGTTAAAGCAACCGTAGCATTTCCTGAACCATCAGCAACTACTCCCGTAAACGTTTGTGTAGCTCCGCCACCAATGGTATAACTGATAGTAGAAGTAGAACCCGCTACTAATCCGGAAATAGTAAACATAACTTCTGAACCTTGACACAATACCTCATTTTGTGTAATCGACCCAAATGTAGGTGGTGAAATCAACGTGGTTACGCTAATTACATTAGAGTTAATAGAAGTCGTACCATCAAAAGCTCTTACGCGATAATAATAAGTAGTCCCTTCTGCTAATCCGGTAACAGATTGAGATAATCCGGCAACGGTTAAATCTTGATAACCTGCCACATAAGAAGGCAAAAATGCATCAAAAGCATGAGAACCTAAATTTGAAGCAGTATCTTGATCAAACATTGTCCATTCTGTTCCTAATGTCGGAAATCCAGGAGAAGAAAGTGCTCCTTGATTAACGGAAGAATTACGAACTAAAGTCTTATTAACGGTTGTGTTTCCACTAACTGTCCAAGCTGCCCCCGGATCATTTCCAATTTCTCCAAAGACATCGATTAAAGAGGCTGTACTGATTTTATAAAGAGCGATTGCATCATCACCATTATAATTAACCACAGTATTTGCTGCAATAACAGTCCCTGCATAAATAGTTTGAGCGGTATTTTCATAAACTAATGAAGCACCATTGGCAAGCGTTCCGCTTAAAGTAAGCGAAGTCGGGGTAATACCTCCATTTGAAAATAATTGTAATTGATAATCCGAAAGATCTACAGTAGAACCTGTGCCGTTATAAATTTCAATTAACTTATTGGTTGCACTTCCTTCAATATACTCAGAAATAATCAAATCGGTTGCCAAATTACTCACCTCAAAATCTGGAGTAGTACTCACATCCAAACGATAATTCGTTGCTCCTAAAACGGTTTCCCAATTAGCAGTAAAAGAATTTGTTGTAACATCTCCCGCCGCAATAGCGTTAGGTGCGGCAATAACCGGCGAAGTTCCCGTTCCGCTAACTGAAACTGTTTTAGTAACTGCTCCGGTAGAAGTTAATGAAATATCCCCTGATTTAGCTCCCACAGAACCCGGTGTAAAACGTACATAAACCGTAACCGGTTCGCCGTCTAAGTTACCTCCCGTTTGGCCTAAATTAAAACCACTATTAAATGTAACATCATCTTGACTTACTTCAAAATCAGCTGGGGCCGATATGGCCACAACATCGGTCAACAAGTCTCCCGACACAGTAAAACTTGAACTGGCGGAATTATTTCCAACCAATACATCGCCAAAACTGGCAAGAGAAGTCGTGGAAACAAAAATTTCCGGAGTAGGAACCACTCCCGTACCGGAAACCGTTACCGTTTTAGTAGCTGCACCGGTAGAGGTAAACGTAATCGTACCATTATTCAATCCCCCTGAAGTGGGAGAATAACGCACATAAATAGTCACCGGTTCTCCATCTAAATTTCCTCCGGTTTGACCTAAATTAAATCCACTGGTAAAAGTAACATCATCTGTACTTACTTCAAAATCTGATGAAGCTGCAACCGCAACAACATCGGTTAAATTATCGGCAGAAACAGTAAAACTTTGACTTGTCGAATTTGATCCGGTAGTAACCGAACCAAATGTTGGTAAAGTTGTTAAACTTGTAGAGATAGTAGGGTCAGAAGTGACCACAGCTTGATAAGTTCCACTTATTGTAATAGCCCCTTGTAATCCTCCTGTTCCACCTGTGGATTCACTATTAAATCCATATAATCTAAATACAGCTTCTGAGGATGCGTCAGTATATAAAGAAGTTAATCCTAAAACATTCCCATTCCAAGAAGAGTTTGTGTCAAGATTCGTTAAAACACCGCTAGCATTTGTTAAACCTGATGCCAAGGTAGTGTAGTTATCGATTATCGTTCCAAATGAATCATGAGAACCTCTCCATTGCCATTGTCTTACACCTGTTGCACTTCTTCCAACTCCAAATGTAATGGAATTAACTGTAAAAGTGTAGCCGGCAACATTCTGAACAGATACCTGAATATATTTTGCCAAATCTACTGAACCGGCAAAAACATCTAAACCTGAAGTTGCACCTGTTGGCCAGCCAGAAGCTCTAAAATTTCCTGTTGATGAAGAAGTGGTAATACCCACTTTTAACGCATCCCCTAAGTTAATTCCTGCATAAGTTGTCCCATTATAGACAAAATTAGCCACATTGCCAGTTGTACCGGTAAAGGTATAAGTAGCCGTAAAGGGTGTTTGAGCATGTAGATTAATTGCACAGAAAAAAAATGCAAAAAGCCACAATGTCCGAACAAAATGATTTTGTAAAATTGTTTTCATAAAGTTTTATTATATTAATTTTTGACAGTTACAAATTTACATAGAATGTCAATACAATTCTAAAAATCACATTACGAATATGTTAACATTGCGTAAAACAGTTACAAACAATTGCCTTTAAGCAAAATAAAAAAACCGGACCATAAATGCCCGGTTTCTTAATGTTTATAGTGGTTATATTAAAAAATAACTTTCCGCACCACAGTCTGTCCGTTGTTCATAACTATTTTAACAAAAAGGGCTTGGTTTAAAGGCGTTAAACCCGGAACAATAAATTCCTGATTTTGAAGAGTAGCACTGTGGAATAAGGTTCTTCCCAACACATCATACACCATAATTTTGGACAGCGATTCAACACTCGATTTAATCTTTAACTGACTTCCTCCGGTTGCTACTTGAACGGAATTAGAATAAGTATCCTCACCAACACCAAGGGTTACGTTCTCATAAAGCAAATCGAAACGGTTGTTATAAACACCCGCCTCTGCCGTAAAAGCATACCCGGCTTCTCGTAGATCATGCACAATTCCCAACAAGTTATCACGCAAATAAATCGCTTGATCGCCTTCAAATAAACCATCAAAAGCACCTAAACTAATCATAAAGCTTCCCACATTGCTCGTTTTAAAAACCAACGGAACCACATCAGTCACTTCAAAAGGAAGTACTCTTCCCTGAATCACATATTCTTCTCCGGCTAACAACGAAGATAAGGCCGTGTCTGAATCACCAATATATTTTCCGTCTATAAAAGCATCTACCTCATTGGTGGCACTGCCCATATAACCCACCAGCATTTGACTGAATAAACCCGCATCATTGGTTAGGTTCAACCAAATACGGTGACGTTCCATCGTCGTTTGCGTTAGATACGGTAAGCCGAAATTAGAACGGAAAAACTGGTTATTATTATTATCCACCCGCAAGGCATTCGTAAAGGAAGCGGTTGGATTGGCAACGTTTTTAGCCCCTACGATAAAGCCTTGCCCTACCTGTATCGTTCCATTCGGAATCGGACTCGTGGGCGATGTCGTCGTAGCTCCACCTAACGTATAGGAAGCGTAAGCTGTTCCCGCTGCATTATTGGTTTTTCGCCAGAAATAGATAATTCCTTCTAAATCCGTTTGGTTTGCGTTTAAAAAAGATTCCGCACTAATGGTCGAAGGATACGGATTCCCAATAGCATTATATTTTTGTGTCCCACTCAAATAGGTCAAAGGCACCTCAATCGTACCGTTTTTCGGAACGCCCGTAAATTGTCCACTCCACACAGTGGGTGTAGCAGGATGATTGTCCGGCATACGAATCAAATAACCCGTGCCTTCCGCAAAAGGAGTATTCACCGGATCAGCAACAACAGTATAAACATTTCCGGAAGTACCATAAGTATAAAAACGATTAGTCATCGTTAAATTCGAAAACTGTTTCAACGTTTGACTGCCGGTAACCGGGGTAGACCACATCGCATAATCCAATCGCATCAAAGGACTCGTGTTTCTATGCACCGTGATATTTCCGGTATTGGCCACATCGTCTAACTGTATTAAATTAGCATTATTCTCAACCGTAAAAGCCGCTGTTCCGGCTACAGCAACCGCTCCCGAAACAATTAAATTGTGTCCCGATTGTAACGTAACTTGTGCCGTATTGGTAACCGCCAAAGAACAACATTCTAAATCCCCGTCGGAGGTATAATTACCGGCGATGGTAGCCGCAACATTATTCACCGGACGTCCATTACTCCATGAACTTCCATTCCAAGTGGTCGTAATGGCTCCACAAGGTAAAGGGGCGGTATTGGTTACACAGAAATTCAAACTCCAGCTGTTAATCGATCCACCATCTCCACTAGCAGCATCTTGAACACTTAAAGTCCAAGTGCCTTGTGTATTTTGACCAGTGAAAGCAGAAAATGCCTGGTTTGGAATTATCGTCCCTGAAATTGCGGTGGCTGGTTGTGCAGCACAAACTAATGTTACTCCTGCTGCACTAAAAACAGCATTAGCATTTTGAAAAGTACTGGAATTGCTACAGGGTCTATTCACTAACCTCACTTGGGTCCCGGTAGGGCTGATTAACGTTACAACTAAATCATTTATCCAAGTATGAGTCAAATTCACATTAACGGTTAAATCTTGAATTACTTGATTCTGTCCTGTCGGTATGATCAACGTAGAATTAACGGTTGTAACCGTTGTAGGAATTGCAATGGGCACATTGGTAGACGTAAAACTTGAACAGTTTGTCTGAGCTGTAGTAAATCGATTTACGGCACTCATACTTCCCTGACAACCGGAATTTTTAGGCAATACCCGCCAAAAATAATTAGTGGCATCGGATAAACCGGAAAGAGCATAACTGTTTGTAAGCACATTTGTAGTAACAACTAGGTTAGTAAATGCGGCATCAGTAGCTACTTCTAAATCATAATTTGTGGCAGCAGCATCGGCATCCCAAGTTAACGTTACCGTGGTTAAAACGCCATTAGCTAAATCCAAAGGATTAGTTAAATTCATAGTCGCAAAACTTGAATTGAAAACTTCTACATACAAATTAACCGTTTTTGTGATAGCTCCCGAAGTGCCTGTGACCACCATTTGATAAACCCCCGGAACAGCAGTTCCAGTGTTGCTCAACTGCAACTGCACCACACCATCAGCACTTAGCGTAGTAGGTGTAAGGGTTGCGGTTGTTCCTGCCGGATTTCCCGTTACAGAAAAAGTGGTTGTTCCACTAAACCCACCAAAGGTGGAATATAAAACAGTATACGTAGCTTCTTGTCCTTGACAAACCGACTTGTTTTGTCCATCAGGCTGTCCGTCAAAAGTCAAAGCAAATGTTGGCGTAGTAGTCGTAACCGTAAAATTCGTATTCGATACATCTAAAAAGATAGTATTGTTCCCTTTCACCATAATGCGGTTTTGGGTACCCGTGGTAGCTGGTATGCTAACCGTTTCACTACCGTCATTAGGCACTTTCGAAGCCAATAAAATCGGGAAACTGGTGCCGCCATTTTGCGAAAGATAAATATCTACATTAGCACAATTCACACCATTGGCAGTTGTGCCGGCTACATCCCAAGTAACCGTTTGATTACTTCCGGCTATCCAAGACACGTTTGTATTAGGTATATTTACTAAAAACGGTCCTGCGGTTCCGTTTACAGTAACTTTCATTAAATCTGATTTTGTTTGACCACCTCCGGCAATATTATCACGGGCTACTACCGAAAAATTAAGGTCTCTGGCAACCGAAGGCACTACTTCCCAAGTATTCGAAGTTGCTCCGGTTAAAATAGTAGCCATTGCTGGAAAGTACCGTGAAGGTGATGTCGTTCCGGTTATTGAACGAAACATCGGACCTACCGCTCTATCAGAAGTAGGAGCCGCATTAGAACTCGGATTGCCCGGATCATTTTGTTCCCAGGTATAAGTTAACACATCATTATCCGGGTCAGAACCTACCGCTGTTAATACAAAAGCTGTGCTTTTAGGGATGATATAATTAGGCCCTGCTTCTACAGCCGGAGTCTGATTAGAAATTGGCGTGTTCACCGAACAACTTCCCGTGCCTGATTTTGCATAAGCCATGATATCACGAACATTCACATAGGCAAAATAAGCATCACTGTTACTTTGTACGTTGGCAGCACAAATTCCGGCATAGCCCATAATGGTCGAAGCACTTCCCGGTTCCACTTCGGTTAAACCACTTCCTGAACGGCAAGAGGAATTACTTTGCGTGTGATAGCCTCCAAATTGATGCCCCATTTCATGAGCAACATAATCAATATCAAAGGCATCACCAGTTGGATTAGATCGCCCCGTATACCCTCTCCCTTTATGCGTGCCCGCTTGCGAAACGGATTGACACACACAGGCAATACACCCTGCATTTCCTCCGCCGGTCGTATTAAAGTTATGACCTATGTCATAATTAGCAACACCAATAACACTGTCTAATGTTTGAGCGGTCTTAGTATTCCACTCATTACTCCACGGGTCTGAATTAGTGGCTCCTAAATAAATAATAGCATCATTATTCGCCACAAAAATCATCGTAATCCCCAAATCTATTTCATAAACGCCATTCACACGGGTCATCGTAATGGTCATTTGAGCCTGAATATTCGCTTTTTGTTGAGCTAATGTTCCGGCACCGGCAAAAATATTTCCATATTCTGCCGTACACGATTGGGCTAATCGATAAGTGCGTAAGGTGTTATCATCTGTATTAAAAATATTGTAATCAAAGGCATTACGGTCCAAAGCTGACGAAGGCAAACTCAACGCCTCCTCCGTTAAACATTCAAAATTGGTTACTCCTCCCACCAAATCCGATTTCTGATAGACAATATAATGCAAACGGTCTTCCGTATAAGGATCAATAAATACCGTGCTTTTTCCGGAAGAAAAAGTCATACTGTGCAAACCAAATTGCGTTACCGTAAACCGAGCCACGGCAGTTGGGTCATCCACACCCTGAGCGGCATACGATTTAATCATCGGATAACGGTCAGCCAACTCTTTTTCCATACAAGGGGTTTCCATCACTCGATAACGTTCAATGGTACCACTGGCATTGGGCAACAAAATTTCGTGTTGCGAACGACCATTGAAACTTCCTCGCATCGGAGCACCCACAAGCTGACTTCTGAAAGTGGCTAAATCCAACGTGAACAATTGATAGGCACTGGGCGAACTGCTTCGATTAACTTTGGTTAAAGACTGTACTTGACTTGCTGTTGTAGATTGCCAAGGATTTATTTTTTGTGCGGTGGCTGTTAACGAAAAAACAACCAACACTAAGAGTAGTATTCGTTTCATTTGGGTAATTTGGAATTAATTTGAAAATTTAGTTATACCAAATATGAGAAAAAAAAGTGAGATTGATGATAAAGTTGTTAAATTTTCGATGAAATACCCATAAAAGAAAAAAATCCCGTCCGAATAAACGGAACGGGACTCTTTTTATAACTGATTTAATAAGGTTAGAAGACCATTTTTCGGGTCACTACCTGTCCGTTTTGAAGCGTAATTTTCAACAACAACGCCTCGGTTGATTTCGACGGATTAACAAATGAAACCTCATTCACTGACAAACCGTTTTTAGTCAAAAGCGTTCTGCCTAAGATATCATATACCGTAACGGAAGCAATGCTTTCCTCACTTGATTTTATCGAAATAAGTCCATTTGAACCAAAGGCAACCACTTGACTCGAAATCGCCTCAAAATCAGGGGCTCCTAAGGTAGTGTTCGTATATCGCAACACAAAGCGGTCATTAAATGTTCCAACAGCGGTTTCAAATGTATAAGGACTCATTTTTAAATCATGAAGAATACCCGTTACTTTATCTTCTAAATAAACCGGAATTTCTGCTAACACCCCTTCTTGTTGCGGACTGCTAATAGTGAAAGCTCCTGCTACAGCAGTTGTATAACCCAACGGAACCTCATCCGTTTCAACAAACGCAGTTCGTCCTTGAATGCGGTACATGTCCGAGCCAATCAAAGAATAGAAATTCACATAATTCAACGCGTTGTGGTGTCGTCCGTCATACCCTTTGTCATAGTCATTGGTCGCTGTATTAAAATAACCAATTAACTGCTGACTGAACATCCCGACGGTATTGGAAAAGTTCAACCAAATTCGGTTATAGGTTTCCCCAACAGTTGGCCCTGTCGTAGAAGGAGTACTACTACGGTAAAAATCACTATTAATATACGTATTGCTTCGCATGCTGTTGTTAAACACCACCGAAGTCACATCGTTTTCCGCTTCCACTAAAAAGCCTTGTCCCGAAGGAATATAGCCCGTTGGTGCTGCTCCACAAGTTGAACAAGCGGTAGAAGTTGCAATACTTCCTGTCAAATTATACATCGCATAATCATTCGTGGTGTGATTCAAGCCGCTGTTACCCGGATTTCCACTACTGATGGCTGAATTGTGTGTCCAAAAATAAATGGTTCCCGAAATATTTGGCAAATTCGCATTGATAAAATCATTCGCAAATATCGCCGAAGGATACGGATTCCCTACCAAGTTATAATCATCAGTAGTCACCGTGGCATTAGCACTCAACGCAAGTGGCACCGTAATAATACCGTTATTGAATTTATTCAAATTCCCAACACCTGTAAAGGTTCTGGTTTCCATTCTCGGGAAAGTACCCGTAGTAGGTGCCATAATAGCATACCCTTTTCCGGGAGTCATAACCCCCGTATACGCTTGCCAAGCCCAAGGTGCATAATCATCAAACGTATCCGAAGTGGCAGCAGTCACTACACCTAAATTATTAATTGTCAATAAATCTTCAAAGTTAGGCGTCACAAATTGGAACGCATAATCCAATCGCCATCCGGCAAACGTCGTGGCTAAACTGGCATTGTTCAAAGGAGATGACCAATACACATAATCAAACTTTTTAAACGGCGAGGTTTGACGAATCATTCTCATAGTTCCGTTATTCGTCAACACCCCATAATCATTTTTCATCACTAGCGAAGCATCATCCCGAACCTCTAAAGTACTTCCCGTACCTAACGTTAAATCGGTTTGAACCTCAATGTAATCGCCCGGATTGGCAACTATAACAGTGAATCCGTTTTTAATTTCACAATTACAGGCATTAAAATTACCATGGGTAGCCGTATTAAAATTACCGTTGATAATAGCTGTGGTACTGCTGGTAGGAGCTGCCGGTGTCCAAGCACTCGGTGTCCAAGTGGAAGTAACCGGTTGTTGCCCTTCTAATTTTACATTATCAATAGCCCAAATCTCATTGTCTCTATCCACATAAATCGTTACCCGAATTAACAATCCGGCATAAGCAGGTAAATTTTTAACATAATAAGTAGCATAACCGTTGGCCAATTCCGCATTTCCGGCTCTGGTGTCAACTGTTGCTCCCGTGTTGATTCCGGTATAATATGCATTGAAAACGCCCGATGCGGCAAAATCCCAACGGGAATTACTAAACCCTCGCAATACCGCTTCTGTCGACCAGTTCACACCGCCATCAATACTGGTTTGCACCTGAATAAAATCATTCACATCCAGTCCTTGCGTTCCGGTTCGGAAAGCTCCTACATTCATCGAGAAATTAATATTTTTATAAGCAGCTGTATTCACTGCAGTAAACGTTAACGTGGACGACTGATAGAAACTGTTCGAAGAACTTTCCCCAACATCGGCAAAACCTCTAAACTGATACGAACGGGCTCCGATAAAAGCATTCTTTGCCCCTGAACCGTTGTCATACGTTCCTCCGCCAATGAACTCAATACCATTATTAGCCGTGTCGGAAGTATACGTTTTGGTATACGTCCAAGTAGGAGTCGCCGGTGCTGCTTCAAAATCTTGAATTCTAATCGTTTCAACAGGCCCATTGGCACAGTTCACATAATTGGTTCCCAATCCTGAAACGGCAAACGTAAACACTGGGTCAATGGGTTCCGGAATAGATAAACCGGTATTCGTATAGGTATTAAAAGTAATCGTAGCATTCTTTACCCCAATGGAGGTAGGCGTAAAATTCAATGTAAACGACGTACTGTTTCCATCTCCCAATCCATTAATCGTAGGGTTTGAAACCACACTAAACATCGCAGCATCAGGTCCGCTGATACTCACACTGGATAAATAGCGAGTGCCTCCCGATAAATTAGTTATAATAAACGTGTTTTGTTTCACACCCGTAGTAATTGCAACCGGACCGAAATCGGTTAAGTTCGTCGTACTCGTAGTCACTGCTCCTTTTATCACATCGTTCCCGTTTCCGTAAACATACATATTGTTTGCTCCTTTGGCGTTTCCGCTGATGTTGAAGTTATAGGGGTTTTCATCAGAATCATTGCTGAAAATCGAAATCGTGGCATTTTTGGCTCCCAACGAAGTAGGATTAAACGTCACCTGAAACGTAGTGCTTGCTGAACCCGCAATTGAGGAAGATGGCAAAGCCGTTACTGTAAACATCGAAGCATGTGGCCCTGAAATGTTAACTAACGGAGTTCCTAATATTGTTAACAAACTACTCCCTAAATTTTCAATAGTAAACGTCCGAACCACGGTGGTAACCCCCACGGTTGCCACACCAAAAGCGGTGTGATTTGTTCCGTTAGGATAAATACTGTTGTCAGGTATTGTACTTCCGTTTCCGGTTACATTCATGTCAACTACCGGCGTTACCGTTCCCGTTCCTTGTACAACGAAACTATAGATTTGTTCAGATACAGTGGCATCATCATTAGCTATGTATAACGTAGAAGCTTTCACTCCCCCTGATTGCGGATTAAAAGTAATCGTAAAATCATAATAAGTCCCTCCCGGAATAACCAAAGGAAAAGTAATTGGCGAAATAGTAAAATGAACTGTTGCTACAGCAAACGAAACATTCGAAACGGTCAAATCAACATTCCCCGTGTTTTCAATTCGAAATACTTTGGCTTGTGAAGAACCTACGGCCACTGTGGCAAACAACGTATTGTCTGTTCCTTGCGGAGTTGTATCGCCATCAAAAATCGTGGGGTTTGAACCTATGACGCCACGAACATTTATTTCCTGATTAGCAACAGTAGCACAACTCATCCCTAGAGGGGTACCGTCAACTTTATAATTTAAATTCTCTTTAATAGCGGTTGAACCACCATAAGGAATGAACAGAAAATAATAAGTACTTCCGGCATTTAATCCGCTAATAACTCGTGAGTTTGTTGTATTATTAACATAAGCAACCACCGTAGCATTTCCAACTACACTATTGTTAGCATAAAATTCTCCATCAACTAATCCTGCTGCAGTAGGTGCGGCACCTTCCCGCATTAAAATTAAATAGCCACTACAATTTAAAATCGGCACTGAATTGGCTGAAGGAAAATTAATGGTCACACTACTCACCGAATTTAAACCACACGAAGTTGTTCCTGTAGCTTGAATATTCGGCTCTGCTACCAACGTATACCGCGTCAACGATTCCGGTGGGGTAGAGCTGTAACAATTGGGTGAATTATAAGAATAAATCGTAATCACATAGGGTGTTCCCGGGGCCAGGCCGGTTACGTTTACGGATGTTCCCGTGCCTTTATAAACCACAAAATTATTAGAACCTAAATTAGCTCCGGTGCCATACACCGCATTCGCCGCATAGGTTGTTCCTGAAATGGGAGCCACCAAAGGGTTTGCGGTTTGTCGCACCACCACCATTGTTCCGTAAGAAGGCGAACCTGCCGTCCACGAAATCGTATAACCGCTGGTGGTAGGGTTACTGATAACGATATCCGTTGCTTGGGCAACCGGGTCAGTACATCCTGCAAAACATGAGGTAGGGGCATTCCCAAAACCGGTCATGTCTGTATTACCTACACCTACATAAGTAAATCTTTCACTTGGGTCTGTCCAACCATTTGTATCTCCTACACAAGTTCCATCTATAATTTGAATATTTTGATTGGCTGTTGAAACAGAACCAGCGGTCCATGCCGCTCCAGGGTCAGAACCACAGGTTCCGAACATATCTTGTAAAACACCCCCTAAATAAACGCTCAATGCGTCGTCTCCGTTAAAGGTAAAGTTAAAAGCTGTTGTACCACTCAAATTCGTTCCATTGGCGGTGGCATAAGCTAATAAATCGGGAGCTGTCGTTGTACCTATTACCCAAACTTGGTCAGTCGCCAATGTTCCGCTGGTTATATTAACAACCGAAGCACACGCTGCCCCATTCACACCAACATAAATTTGTAAATTATTCGTCGCAGAAAAAACAATATTCGCCCCGGAAACATTAAAGATTTCAATTCCTTTTGGATATGAACCGGAACTGGTTTCAATATATTGGCTAATAATTACAGATTGCCCCCACGAGAAAGCACTCATCAACAGTGTCAATAAAAGTAATTTTGTCTTCATTTTTTGGAAATGATATTTTTGTGTTTTTAATCGTCGTTTTTAGATGTTCAAAACGGCTACAAATTTACAGCTAATTTGCAGAATTTCAATACCTTTGCGTTACTAAATTATTAACAATAAAACACTTTTTTAACACACTTGTCCTCACAATCAAGCACTTCCCTGCCTCAAATCGTTCAAAAGATGGAATACTACTGTTCCTATCAAGAGCGTTGTCATCTCGAAGTGATGCAAAAACTCTATGGTTTTGCCCTCACACAACACGAACGGGACGAAGTCGTGGTGCATTTAATTCAGCATAATTTTCTGAACGAAGAACGGTTCGCAAAAACCTTTGCTTTGAGCAAATTTCACCAAAAAAAATGGGGAAAAATCCGAATCACCAACGAACTCAAACAACGGCAAATGTCAACCTTTCTCATCACCAAAGGACTTCAGGAAATTCCCAACCACGAATACGAAGAAACCTTTGAAACCCTAACTGAAAAAACCTGGCAGACAATCACAGAGAAAAACGCCCTCAAAAAACGCAAGAAATTCTGCGACACCCTACTTCGCAAAGGTTGGGAAAGTGAACTGGTGTATGAAGCCGTCAAAAAACTGGAAAAAAACAGCTAAAAACGACTCACTTTTTCAATTATAAAAGAACTTCAAAAAAGGAAAAAGAAATCTCCTACGAAGCAGACTAAAAAACGAAAAAAAACACTTTTTCTCAACCGTTTTTTTTCAATATTTCGTAACTTTAAGTGTCCAAAAACATCCCTGGGATTTTTAATAGATAGACAATTAAAAATTTTAGAAATCATGCGTGTTAAATTACTTATTTCAGCACTCTTGATGACGTTTATCATCAGTGTGCAAGCACAAAACAGCGGTGATTATAGATCGAGAATTTCCGGAGCTTGGACAACAGCCGCTACTTGGCAAACCTTCAACGGATTAATTTGGGTCACTGCAACCACCTATCCCGGTCAAAACACCAGCACAGCATCCGTACTAATTCGAAACGGACACACCCTCACCATGGGAACGAATAATGTATACCTCAATCAAACAGGAATCATTACCGTAAGCGGACAACTTAACTTAAATGGCGTTAACGTAAGCCCCGGAAGTACTTTTTCATTCAACACCCCTTCCATTATTGTCACAGCAGTACCGGCAGGTCGAATAAAATTTGACAACAAAGTAAAAGTATTGCTTCCGGAATCCTCTTCTATTTTAGTTTCCGTCGGCGGTTTAGTAGGCGATTGCAATCACCTACAACAAATCTACATCGGAACATTCGTCATTGCCTATTGTCGTGGTGGAGGAAGTTCTGCGTTAACTTTTCAAGAACTGATGGAAATCGGCGGTTCTATTCACTCCGTCATTACAACTTCCCCTATTACTTGTAGCAGCACTTCTGCCACAATAACCGGAAGTTACCTCGGCTCTCGATACGATTTTGAAGTAACCACTTCTTGGAAGGTAACCGATCCGTTGAACAATACTTTTTATCCAACGGGTGACAGTTTTGAATTGCCTTTGGATTTAAACGGAGTATATAACATTACTTACACTTGTACTATCAATTATTTCAATAATTATGTCAGCAACAGTAACGAGTTGAAAATACCAAATGCTGTTTCAACCTGGACAGGTAGTTGGAATCCGGTGCCACCAAACGCATCGTCTAAAGTAAGAATTGCAGCAAATTATGATACCGCACTAAACGGCAGTTTTTCCGCTTGCAGTTTGAATATTGAGGCCGGAAAAACAATGCAAATCGCACCAAACACCTACCTTGAAGTAGAAAACAACATTGTCAATAATGGGGCAATGGTAGTGGAAAGTAGCGGTAGTTTAATTCAAAAAGAAAACACAGCTACCTTTACGGGAAATCCAATCACCATAAAAAGAATCTCACGACCAATGCGAGGATTAGACTATGTTTATTGGGGCTCACCGATTGCCGAAAGCTATGCAATTCCAACCGTTTTTGACAAAAAATACCGTTGGAACCTCACCGGAGCTCAAGACGGAGCTTGGGTAAGCATCACCACTCCACCACCGGTTGGAAATGGATTCATTGCCAGAGTTTCTCAAGCCTATGTTCCGGTTAATACCTCACCCAAAACAATCGAATTTCCTTTCGTTGGGTTACCAAATTCAGGTCCGATAAGCGTTTATGCAAATGTATTTGATGGCGGTGATGTAAATACCGACAGCGGAAACTCCATATTATTGGCGAATCCCTACCCTAGTGCCATCGAAGCCAATGCCTTATTGTTACAACATCCGCAAATAGTGAAATTATTGTTTTGGACATCCGTAACTGTCTACACCGGAACAGGCCAATATCAAGTAGCAGATTATGCCACTTGGAATCTTAGTGGTGGAACAAAACCACTAAGCTCAACCGACGAAAGCTTAACTCCAAAAGGGTACATTGCTTCCGGTCAAGGATTTTTTGCTCAAGTAACAGCTGATGCAAACATCACCTTCAACAACAGCATGCGAATAAAAGACAACAACACCCAATTCTATAGAATGGCACAACCGGTCAACGAAAATAGTGAAACAGAAAAACACCGTCTTTGGATGAACCTCTCTAACAACAAAGACGCCTATCGTCAAATGATGGTGGGCTACATTGAAGGAGCAACCAATGCGATGGATACGCAATATGACGGATCAAGTTTTACCCAAAATGAGATAGACCTCTATACCATCCTAGGAAAAGAACAATTGGCCATACAAGGAAGAGCATTGCCTTTTAACCCACAAGACATTCTTGTGCTAGGCTACAAAGTCACCAACGAAGGAAAATATACCCTTGCCTTAGGTCACAGCGACGGACTCTTTTCAGACTACAAAACAATAATAGTAAAAGACAAACGTACCAATAGTTACCATAACTTGAATGAAGGCTCCTATACCTTTGACACCAAAGCCGGCACCTTCAATAACCGATTTGAATTGTATTTCACTGAACAAAATTCAACCGAAACAATAACACAACTCCCTAAAAACGATTGTGTAATTTGGTCTGCTGAAAAACAAATTCACATCAATAGTGATGGTTTCCCAATAGAATCTGTTGAAATATATGATGTATTTGGCACCTTAATTTGGAGCCAAACAAGCATTAAAGATAGTGCGGTAGTAACAAATCAGTTAAACACGGCAAATCCGTTCTTAATTGTAAAAGTAACCGATGCAAATAGACAGGTTATTACCAAAAAAATAATTTTCAAATAACAGTTTGTTATGCCCTAATTTGTGTTTGTATCCCACCTTTAACCGGGTGGGATATTTTTATTCAAATAAATAACCCGATTCAAGAACTGCCTTCCTTCAAAAAAACATAGAAAAGCAAAAATCGCTTCACATCAGGAGTTAATTAATTATTTCATATCCCTCCTCAACTCAATCTACAGAAGAACCTCCTTCACAAGAAACACCAAAACACAAAGAAATCATTAATTAAAACAACTTTTTTGAATTCACTATATAGTAACTTTATAGTAAGTATATAGTAACTTTATAATAACTATATAGTAACTTTATAACGACTTTTTAATTAATTCATAACATACAATCAATTGGTCATCTCTATAAATGCATCATAGCAAAGGCAGATAAAAGCCGTAGTTGTGGTACCCGTAAAAGCAATAAAGAGAGCATTTTATCGATGCTCTCTTTATTCAAACTAAAACAAATCGTGGTTATTCAAAGTCATACTTCACCCCAAAAAGCAGATTTCCTTTGGGCATAGGCACCAAATTAGTTTCGGAATAAGCAACATTAAAGATATTATTGGCCACTAACGAAAATTCAAAAGCTTTCATTCGCACCACCACATTCGCATCAACGATTCCATAACTATCACCGGACGTACGCTCCACATAGCGATAGGAAATGGTTTGTGAAATGTTTTGAAAGAACTGACTGTTCCATTGCCCCGTAAATTGATGGTTCGCAGAATTGATAGAATAGCGGGAAAAAGCAGCATCAATTTCCTGAATATCGTCTTCAATAAAAGTGTAGCCCAAATTGATTCGTTGAGCAAAAGAAAACCAGGTGTATTTATAATTAGACCCCAATTCAAACCCTTTGGTATTCAAACTACGGATATTATTAGCTTGGTATTTGTCAGATTCCAGCTCTTTCGTATAATCAATTAAATTCTTGGAATCCCTGTTGAAAAAAGCAACGGTAAAGTCAAATTTGTTTTGCGTAAACACTACGCCTATCTCTTCTGAAAGGGCTTCTTCCTGTTTTAAATCTTCGTTCCCCAAGGTGTTTGGGTCGCTGTAATACAAATCCGTATAGGTTGGTATTCTATAGGTTTTACCAACATTGGCATACATTCTAAAGTGTTTGGAAACCTGGTAGCCAATATCAATACCGGGGAAAAAGTTGCCATCAAAATCAGTATAATAATTCGCAGCAAATCCGGGTGTAATATCTAATTTAGCATCCAACAATAAAAAGCGGTGCTCCAAGAAAAAAGTCCCCATAAAACGATCTCTGTCGCCCAAATTGTTACTGGACAAATACACTTTTGCTAAATCTACTCCCACACCGGTAGTACCCCATTTCGATTTAATAGCGGTATTCAATTCCATCCCCACTTTGTTCGTGATATGTAAATTTCGGTAGATTTCCGGATTATCCCGAACAAACACATATTCGTCTTGGTTTCTTCGCCAATACATTCTCGGTTTAAAAGTCACATTCCCTTTTGTAAACACCGATTGAACACCTACTAAACTGGCTTGTGTTTCCTCATATTGATTAATGGCAGACGGAGTGGCATAAAACCCATTTGCTCCAAATTTTCTTTCAGAGAAAGTGGCCAAAATATCAATAGGCATTTCACTTGATTTGAGGGTACTCTTGATAAAGTAATTCTGGTTATCATAATCCGTATTATAGCGGTAACCCTCTGAAATGTTTCTTGAAAACTGTACCACATGGGAAGTTTTCTCATAATCCTGCATAATGGTCGCTGATAAATTCAGTTGTTCATACGAACCCGCTTGACCTTGCAGGGTAAACTTATTGGATAATGCCTTTTTAGTCACAATATTCACCGCTCCGGTAAAAGCATTTTGACCAAATACCCTGGCTGCCGGCCCTTTGATAATTTCAATTCGCTCAATCACTTCAATTGGTAGAGCCAAATTCATCGTGTGATGGCCGGTTTGAGCATCTTCCACTTTTATGCCGTCTATCAACAACAACGTTTGGTCAAAACTTCCACCTCTAAAATACAAATCAGCTTGCATACCGCTGGTTCCTCTTCTTCGCACATCAACACCGGATATAAGCAATAATAAATCGGCTACATTGGTCACGCCACTTTGCTTGATTTGGTCCGAGGTAATCAATTGAATCGTTCTGGAATTCTGAGAAAATGGAATATCAATTCGGGTAGAAGACACGATAACTTCACTTAATGTATCGATTCGTTGGCTATTCTCTTGAGCAGTTACTATAAAAGTAAACAACAAAAAGGGAACAAGGAAATTTCTTCTTTTCATTTTTTGAAATGTTAAATGAGTTAAAAACGAGTCAAAAGTAGTAACTTTCCGGACGATTAAACTAGTCCACTATTAAAATGAAAGATAGTCCGGTTAATTCCCTCCTAACAGCCTTGATTCAATTTGACAAATCGAGCAACACAGCAGTATATATTCAAATAGCCCAACAAATTATCAATGCCATTCAAAGAGGCTATTTAAGTGCCGGAACAGCATTACCGGGAACCAGAACGTTTAAAGAATTATTCCAAATTCACAGAAATACGGCTGTTGCTGTGTATGACGAATTAGCTTCCCAAGGCTGGGTTGAAATCATTGCTAACAAAGGAACATTTATATTAGACCCTAAGCCCAAAAAGACAGCTCTTAAAGCACAATCCAATAAAATTGGAGATGTGCATCGGTATCCAAAAAACACGGGGTTTCCCTTTGAAACTTCTTTCCTTTTGTCTTCCACCAATGAATATTCAGAAGCAAAATATAGTTTAAATGACGGACAACCCGATTTGAGGTTACATCCTGTTTACGAATTTTCAAAATGGTATAGTGCTTCCATGAAAAGAAAATCATTAATTTCAAAATGGAACCCCAATTCAAAATCAAAGAATTCTGCATTTGAAAATCAATTGTGCAATTATTTAAATGCTTCTCGCGGTTTTCATGTGCAGCCTCAAAACGTCATCAGCACCAGAAGTACAGAATTAAGTTTGTATATTATTTCGCAATTGGTGATTCGAAAAAAAGAAATTGTTTTAGTTGGCCAGTTAAGCAATCATAATGCGAATATGATTTTTCAAGAGGCCGGAGCGACAATTATTACCATTCCGATGGATGAAAACGGCTTAGATATTGATTATATCGAAAAACACTTTACTAAAGGAAAAATCCGTTGTGTTTATATTTGTTCGAATAGAGATTATCCGACTACCTATTCCCTGTCAGCTGAGCGACGCATTAAATTAATGGAACTGGCAAAAGCCTATCAATTTGCCATTATTGAAGATGACTATGATTATGATTTCCAATTGGAAGGAACTGCAATGTTACCTATGGCGAGTGCAGATGCCAATGGAATGATAATCTATTTGGGGAAACTGGGACAATCATTTTTACCAAGTTTTCAAACCGGATTTGTTGTGGCTCCTGAGAATTTAATTGCTGAAGCCAAAAACTATTTACAAATGGTAGACCGACAAGGTGATTTGATTCAGGAACAAATGCTTTCAGAATTAATTCATGAAGGGGAAATTCATCGTTTGCTTAAAAAAAACATCATTACCTATAAGCGAAGACGTGATTATCTTTGTGAATGCCTGAAAAAGTACTTTAATGACACTGTATATTTTAAAAAACCGTCTGGAGGTTTAGCCATTTGGATTACATTTCAACCTTCGATTTCGCTTCTTCAACTGGCTGAAGAAGCCTCAAAATTAGATTTATTTTTACCTAAAACCATTCTTTATCAAGACAAAAACACCTGTGCCATTCGGTTAGGATTCGGTCATTTGAATGAAGAGGAAATAGAAATAGTGATAAGTAAATTACAACTGGCTTACACTGTAATAACAACTCCTAAAATTAAGAAAGCCCCACGTTGGTGAGGCTTTCTATCAGTATTTTTAAAAGTATTAGTCAGCTAATACAATTACTTTATTGTTTTTCATTTCAATGGTCCCGGACGTAACTTCAATCGTGTAGTTTTGATCATTTACTTTGGTAAATTTATCTGCAACTTCTTTATTGATTTTAAAACTAGGAGCTGTTATTTTAACGGTGCCTTGTTTTAAAATAGAAACGATAGGGGCGTGATTATTCAATATCTGAAACGAACCATCAACTCCGGGTAAGGTAATTGAAGTGATTTCGCCTTTGAATAAGGTAGCTTCCGGTGATACTATTTCTAAAATCATAATTTAATTGATAATTGATGATTAACAATTGACAATTATTCATTGTCAATTATCCATTGTTTTACGCTTCCGCTAACATTTTCTCTCCGGCTTCAATAGCTTCTTCAATGGTACCTTTCAAGTTGAATGCGGCTTCCGGTAAGTGATCTAATTCACCATCCATAATCATATTAAATCCTTTGATGGTTTCTTTAATATCAACTAAAACTCCCGGGATACCGGTAAATTGCTCCGCTACGTGGAAGGGTTGTGACAAGAAACGTTGTACACGACGTGCTCTTGAAACAGCTAGTTTATCATCTTCTGATAATTCTTCCATACCAAGGATGGCGATAATATCTTGAAGTTGTTTGTATTTTTGAAGTATTTCTTTCACGCGTTGAGCACAATTATAATGCTCATCCCCTAAGATTTGAGCTGTCAAAATTCTTGACGTAGAATCCAATGGGTCTACCGCAGGATAAATACCTAACTCAGCAATTTTACGAGACAATACAGTTGTAGCATCTAAGTGAGCAAAGGTTGTTGCCGGTGCCGGGTCAGTTAAGTCATCCGCAGGAACGTAAACCGCTTGTACCGATGTAATAGAACCTTTGTTAGTTGAGGTAATACGCTCTTGCATCGCTCCCATCTCCGTTGCCAATGTTGGTTGGTAACCTACCGCAGATGGCATACGACCTAAAAGAGCCGATACCTCAGAACCTGCTTGGGTGAAACGGAAGATATTATCCACGAAGAACAAGACATCTTTCCCTTGGTCAGAACCCGCTCCATCACGGAAATACTCCGCAATAGAAAGTCCGGATAAGGCTACACGAGCACGAGCTCCCGGTGGTTCGTTCATTTGTCCGAATACAAAAGTAGCTTTAGACTCTCTCATTCCCGGTTTATCTACTTTAGATAAATCCCATCCTCCATTTTCCATAGAGTGCATGAAATCGTCACCATATTTTATAATTCCTGACTCTAACATCTCACGAAGTAAATCGTTTCCTTCACGGGTTCTTTCTCCAACTCCTGCGAATACGGAAAGACCACCGTGACCTTTAGCGATATTATTAATCAATTCTTGAATCAATACTGTTTTACCAACACCGGCACCACCAAATAATCCAATTTTACCTCCTTTTGCATAAGGCTCAATAAGATCGATTACTTTAATCCCGGTAAATAAAACTTCTGTTGAAGTTGATAATTGGTCAAATCTTGGAGCCGGTCTGTGAATAGACATTCCGTTTGCTCCTGCTTTTGGCAAGTTTCCTAAACCATCAATGGCATCTCCAATTACATTAAAAAGTCTTCCATAAACATCCGGCCCGATAGGCATTTGGATTGGAGCACCGGTAGCTTCTACTTCAGTACCACGGCTTAATCCGTCGGTAGAGTCCATAGAGATTGTTCTCACAGTGTCTTCACCAATGTGTGATTGAACTTCCAACACTAAGAGAGCACCATCTTTTCTTTTGATTTCTAATGAATCATAGATTTTAGGTAATTCGGCAATTTTGGAGTCAAACACTACGTCTACAACCGGTCCGATAATTTGGGCAACTTTTCCTATTACTTTTGACATTGCTTATGTATTTATTTAATAGCTATTTAAGATTATAAAAAACATATCTTTTTTCAGAGTGCAAAGATAATTTTTAAAAATACAAAATCAATAGCAAAAGGATGTTTTTTTTATCATTTTTTGAAGTATTCGAAGCAAGCTGATGAAATGCTTGTAAATAGTGTAGCAAAATAAAAAAACCACCTTGTTGCGAAGGTGGTTTTGATATAGTTTGTATGATAAATTAAAAATTATCCGGGTTTTGAGGATATAATATTCTGTAACTTCCTAAACTAACTCCTTTAAAGTTAGAACCGTACGTTGCATTAATTGCTTTAATGAATTCATTTGAAATCAAAGCATATCCTCTAGGACTAGGATGTACACCATCCAAAGAGAAACCTCCTCCGGTTACATAGTTTGACGTTACAGTAAAATTATCAGCTGTAATACCGCCATTCGCTACTCGAGTCATTAAGGCATTTGCATCCACAAAAGCCAACCCTTTAGCACTTGCAATAGATTGAATAGTTGCATTGTAAGCATCTGTAGCCGTTTTAACTTCAAGAATTTCATCTTTAGACAAAATCCAATTATCTGCTAATGGCACAGAAACGCCATTGATTTGTGCAGGATTACCTCCAACAGCAGTTCCAATAAAATTTCTTGCCGGTAAAACGACTAAATCTTCCGAAGTCGCTTGTCTGTATGATGGAATTCCATAAGCAGCCAAATTAGTTAAATAACTATCAACCATAACTACTTTGTTTGTATTGGAAGCCGTGAATGAAATAGTTCTTCTTGTTACTTCGTCAGCAGTTAATAATCCAACAGATTGAGCAAATAATAAGCCATTATTATAAGCCGCAAAACCGGCATTTAATTGAGCTGCCTTTGCAGTATCAAGTGGAACAGGATTATGAGGAACCGTAGTAAAGTAAGGTATTGTTGTTACATAAGGTAAATTAGCAACCACCCCTTTTGCACCATTGGCAGTCATTCCGTCAACTAAAGCAGTATAAACATTAGCAAATACATTTGGGTCTGTGATGTCATTAGGACCATACGTAGCAGGATCAAAATTTCCTGTTTGGTTTGTTCCGGAACCTCCTGAAGTGGCATAACCAAGCACATCATTATTTCCAATCCATAAAGAGAAGAAAGTTGGGTCTTGAGCAGAAGCATCCGCTAAAATAGTTGTAGAAGGAGACGAAGCAAAACGAACAAAGTAAGGATTCGCTTGACCGGTTGCTACACCGGCAACATTACCATAACCAGGGGCCAATAAATGAAAACTTTTCGCTCCCGGAACACCCATATTATTAAAAGGTCCTGCTAAAACAGTAGAAACTTCTGTTGTTGGAATACCCGTTACCGGAACCGGTCCCGCACCATTAAAATAAAGTCTAGGACCGGCAATTACATTTCCACCTAACAACAAACCTCCTGTGTTATCATTCGTGTAAGGAATTTTAAATTCTCCACCACCCACTAAAGCAAATTGATTTGCTAAGATGGCAGGATACGAATTGGCTTGGCCTTCAATAAAAAGAGCATTGTCACAATAGCCAGCTGTCAATGAATTTCCTAAAGAAACATAGTTAGAAAAATCAGCAGAACCGGCAGTTAAGGGCAACCCATCCGAAGTATTATTTACAACGACAGTTTCATCATCGCTACAAGCTACAATGGTTAAAGAAACCAGGAATAGCCATTTTATATTTTTTATCATAGTATTAAAAATTATGTTATTATATTATTGATTGATGGTTATACCAACAAAAAACTGTTGTCCGATTGCTCCTGCTCCTAATACTTGTTGGTATTCTTTTCCTCCAATATTAGTGGCACCAACTTTTAAAACTGATTTTAATTTAGGAATGCCGTAATTAATTTGAGCATCAATTACTGTAGCTTCACTAATCATACCGTCAACCATAGTAGATTGCCATAAATATTCAGAATTCCATCTGGCACTTACATTAAATCCGAAATTAGGGAATAATTTATCGTTGCTCAACGATCCTTTAACTCTGTGCTTTGGAGTATTAAATCCGGCTTCAAAACTTGGGTCTTTTTCTTGATCAAAGTCAAATTCAGCATAATTATAATTGGCTCCTATTTCAAAATCTTTGTAAATTTTATAAGAAACACCCGCACCAAATCCTAATGATATAATTTCAATATCCGTATTGGTGTATAGTTGATAAGCTCTAATGTTTCCTGTTTGTAAGGCATGAAGCGATTGTGTTCCTGCGTTTGTTGGTCCTGCAGTAGGATCCGGAGCATCTTGAGCAGTTCCATATAAAGGAGCAACAACATTTAAATTACCAATGAAGTCATTGTAAATATTATAGTACCCATTCAAATCATAAGATAATTTTTCAAATTGACCTCTATAACCCAATTCAAAGGCTTGTACAGTTTCAGGTTTTACTAAATCTACATTTGTTCTTTTTAACAAAGCAGAAGCCGCAATAGGGTCTGACCCTGCCAACGCAGCGAATTGTTGAACTGATGTTGCAGTGTAAGAATTAAAATAAGCATTTTGTCCTGTCATCACAACAGATTCACCTCCTGCAAATGCTTGTCCTGTAGCAGTAGAAACTGGTCTAACCTCAGAATATCTGTCTAAGTTATCAGCGGCAGAACCAATAAGTACTGCATTTCCAACATTAAATCCAATATATTGATCTTGTGTAGAAGGATTTCTAAAACCGGTTTGAAAAGATCCTCTGAAATTGTGTCTTTTTTGTTCATCCGGAGAGAAAACTAAAGATACTCTTGGAGAATAATTCCCGTCAAAATTTTGACTTTTATCGTAACGAACAGAACCTGTAAATTTGAATTTATCCTGTAAAAATTTCTTTTGAAGTTGAACGTAAGCACCATACTCATCATAATCAATAGGACCATTTTCAGGTGTATCCGTATAAATTCTACCAAATGAATTCAAATCATATTTTCTGTATGAACCACCTATTTGAATTTCAGCAATTTTAATAATATCTCTAAAATTATAGTTTGCATCAGAATGGTATATTTTTGAATTATCCACCAATTTAGAACCGGTTAATACATCCGGGTCAGCTGTGACTTGATTAAAAGCATTTTTATATTCTGCTGAACCAGGTAAAAATCTTCCGGTATCAGCCACATTTCTTGCTGCAGCATGTGCTTGATCCGGAGTAGCTCCACCTAACGTTGATTGTACATAAGTGGCGGCATATTGTCCGAACCAAGTATTATCCGGCTTCCAAACTCTGTTAATATTCACCGCAGTAAATTCCATATCATAAGAATTTCCTCCATCTTCAGAAGTAACATAACCTCTCAAGAAGAAGTTTTTACTTGTTACTTCAAATTTATGTTGTGACATTTGAAATCCATTCAAATAATACCTGTTTGCTCCTTGATAAACCGTGTTACCAAAACCAAATTTACTTTGCCAAATAAACTCGATATCTTTTGCCCATTCTGCACTGGACGTAGCCCATGGTCTAACGTGGAAAGAGAAATCAATTTTAGCATTTTGTACTTTATTATCCGTAATATCAACTTCGTTATACCCTGTTCTTGATACATTTTGATTTGGCAAAATAGCATTAAAAACAGTAAATTGAGCAGGAGTTATTGCTCCAGCATTTAATAATCCAGAAGCGACACTTTTGATATTAGTTGAAACCACATCACCATAAACGTTTATACCATTATAGTTCGGGTCAGTTCTATCAATTCCAACATTATTTACTAAGTCTCTGTCTCTATAATCAGTGGCATACCAATCCGTTCCATTCATGAACGTAAAATTAGCTTTGGCAGCAAAATGAGGTGTAAAGGCTTTGGCTACACGTATTCCATAATCATAATAAAGATTATTTCCGGCAGCTTCTTGACTAGTTTGCCCAACTTTTGCATAAGCAGAAACGCCTTCATCTGTAAAAGGGCTTTTGCTTGTCATAAATAAAATACCGTTAAAGGCATTCGCACCATATAAAGCAGAAGAGGCACCCGGTAACAATTCAACACTTTGAACGTCAATTTCTGAAACCCCAATTAAATTTCCTAAAACAAAATTCAATAAAGGAGAAGAATTGTCCATTCCATCTACCAACTGCATAAAACGAGTATTCGCAACGGTAGCAAAACCTCTAGTATTGATCGATTTAAAAGACATACTACTCGTGTTCATTTGAACCTCTTTTAAATTCTCCAAACCATCATAAAAAGTTACTGAAGCTGATTTTTTAATTTCTTTAACGCTCATTCTTTCAATGGTAACAGGTGATTCCCTAATCCTTTCAGGTGCTCGGGAAGCCGATACTACAATTTCATCCAAACGCGTTTCTTCATCAGACAAAACAACACTTATTTTTTGGTTGTTTGCGTTGATTTCCAAAGTTTTAGTTGAAAATCCAATGGAAGAGACTTCTACCGAAAAAGGAGGTTTTTTTTGCGTAGTTAAGCTAAAGTTTCCGTTAAAATCGGTCACCGCACCTATCGCTTCGCCAACAATTTTAATGCTGGCACCTGGGATGGGTTGATTTTTTTCATCAACCACGTTCCCTGAAATTGAAGTTTGAGCAAAAGTGATGCTACAAAAAAACAATGTCAGAATAAATAAATACACTTTCATAAAGTTAGAGTTTTGTTAGTTTTCGTGAGCAAAGTACAAATAATTTTGATATTAATAAAAAAAGCGAGAAAAATTCTCGCTTTTAATAAAATAATGGTTGTTTTATTGTCTACTCTACAGTTACAGATTTTGCTAAGTTTCTGGGTTGGTCAACATTACATCCTCTTAAAACAGCAATGTGATAAGAAAGTAATTGTAGAGGAATTGTGGTTAAAAGCGGTGATAAAGCATCCGAAGTCTCCGGAATTTCAATAACATGGTCAGCTAATTCGCGAACTTGTGTGTCTCCTTTAGTTACCACAGCGATTATTTTACCACTTCTTGATTTAATTTCTTGAATATTACTGACTACTTTATCATAATGTCCCATTTTAGGAGCAATCACGATAACCGGCATGGATTCGTCAATTAATGCGATTGGACCATGCTTCATTTCAGCCGCAGGATAACCTTCTGCATGAATATAAGATATCTCTTTTAATTTTAAAGCCCCTTCTAATGCCACAGGAAAATTATATCCTCTACCTAAATACAAACAGTTAGGAGAGTCCTTGTAAATTTCAGCGATTTTTTTGGCCATTTCATTTGTTCCTACTAGTGCCTCGGTTACTTTTTCCGGAATCATTTCTAATTCCATAAGGTAGCGATGATAGTCAGAATTATTCATGGTTCCTTTTGCTTTAGCTAAACGCAAAGCAATTAAGGTTAAAACTGTAATTTGTGTTGTAAAAGCTTTTGTAGAAGCTACACCGATTTCAGGGCCTGCATGAGTATAAGCTCCGGCATTGGTTTCTCTTGAAATAGAAGAACCAACAACATTACAAACACCAAATACAAAAGCACCATTTTCTTTGGCTAATTTAATTGCGGCTAACGTATCCGCTGTTTCTCCTGATTGAGAAATAGCAATTACGATATCTTTTTTATTTATGATTGGATTTCTATAACGGAATTCAGAGGCATATTCAACTTCTACGGGAATTCTAGCAAATTCTTCTATTACATATTCTGCGACTAATCCGGCATGCCATGAAGTTCCACAGGCTACAATTATTATTCGCTCTGCGTTTAAGAATTTTTCCAAATTATCTTCTACACCAGCCATTTGGATTATTCCTTTATTAGAAAGTAATCTTCCACGGTAAGTATCTTTAATAACACTGGGTTGCTCATATATTTCTTTGAGCATAAAATGGTCATAACCTCCTTTTTCAATTTGTTCCAGGTTCATTTTTAATTCCTGAACATAAGGATCAACTAAGGTATCATCTTTTATTTTTCTAACTTTGATAGGTTTGTGAAGTCGCACAATGGCCATTTCTTCATCTTCTAAATAAATCGCATTGGAAGTATATTCGATAAAAGGCGAAGCATCTGAAGCTACAAAAAATTCACCATCACCAACACCAATGGCTAACGGACTTCCTAATCGGGCAACAACAATTTCGTCCGGTTTGTTCTTATCAAAAACTGCAATTGCATAGGCTCCGACAACTTGATTTAAAGCAACTTGCACCGCTTTTCCTAATTTCAAACCTTCTTTTTTCTGAACGTCTTCAATTAAATTAACTAATACCTCCGTATCAGTATCGGAATGAAAAACATAACCTCTTTTTATTAATTCCTTTTTTAAGGGTTCATAATTTTCTATGATACCATTGTGAATTATGGCGATGTTTCCGGAATTAGAAAGGTGAGGATGCGAATTTACATCATTTGGAACTCCGTGAGTAGCCCAACGGGTATGACCCATACCTATAGAACCAAAGAAATTATTATCCTTAGTTGAAACTGCTTCTAAATCAGTTACTTTACCTTTTGTTTTTGATATTTTCAAGTCTTTGCCATCATAAAGCATAACTCCGGCACTGTCGTAACCTCTATATTCTAATCGTTTTAATCCTTTTATTACAATAGAGTAAGCGTCTCTATTGCCAATATATCCAACAATTCCACACATATTTTTAGTATTTAATCAGGTTTTGTATAATAAATTTCTAATTTTAATCTTTTATCCAAAGGTACAGAAGATTTGCTACCATACAACACTGTGCCTAAAGGATTTAAAACAGAAGCTAAGGGAACTTTTTTCAAACCTGAGGTGGTTTGGTTTTTTGTTGCATAATTGTCGGTAATCGCGATGGACTCCGTCACAACAAGTCCTAGCCTAACATTGGTAGAATCCGGGTTTTTAAATAAATTTGAAATATAATTAGTTAATCTTATTTTATAATAAGTCCCTTTACCGTCTTCTTTTACAATCATACCACTATAAACTCTTTTTCCTAGTTTTGGTTTTGAAGTATTTGTAGTTTGGTCTGTAAAGTAATCTAAAATCAGTCTGTCATTAGTTACATCGTATAAATAAACTCTATAGGGCTCCTGATTATTGCCCATCGCATCTCGGTCAATTCGAAAAGTAAGACTAGCTTCATTGATCAACCAATCTTTAGCTCTATATTGTTCTAATTCCGCTGATTCTCCACTGGCATCACGACCAAATAAATCAATAATTGTCATTGAACCGGCACCTCCGTTTACATATAGTTTTTCATCGCCTAACGTATTAGAAGCATTTGCCAAGGCAGCCTGATAGTTTGGTGTCCGTTCTTGATTTAAAAGACTTACTGTATTCCCTGACAAAGATAATACCATTGATTTTTCTACTCTTTCCGGAGTTTCTTCTCCTTCAACCGCTTTATCCTCTTTGTACTTTATAGTAATTTTACCGGCTTTAAAATTAATCATCGCCAAACTATTACTACCGGTAGGTTCAGCCGGTGAGTCTTCCATTTTGAAATATAACCCCCTGAAATAATCTCTGAAAATATTGTTATTGTTCAATTTTCCTTGATTATAGCCGTCTACTATTTTTTTCTGAAAAAACGCTTTATTCAATTTTAAATACATCCCGGGTGCTGACCTGGTAATAGTTTCCTCTCCTTCAGCATTGGTGGTAGTATCAGCAATTTGAGCCGCATCAAAAAAGAATTCATCATTATCTTCAAGATCTTCTCCATTATTTAATCGCTCTCCGTTGGCTACAGATGTCCCATCGGCAGCAGCCCCTCTTTTATTTACTTCAAAATCATTTGTTTGATCAGAAAAATATTTTTGAGCAGCCGTAAAATTGGATGCCGGATCAAAATCCCGCATTAAATAACCGTTTTCATAAATACTTAACTTAATTTTCGAAGTACCGTAAACAGAATCTAAGGTATAAGTAGTGACATCATCCGTAGTGGTTCCTCTTGTGCTAAAATAAGGAACATAAAGCGTTACGTCCAAAATTTCAGGATCCTCATCAATAATAGTAAAGGTAGGAACTGGCTCTGAAAGCAATACTTGTGTGGCAAAATGAGCCGTTTGTTTTCCAAAAGCAGTGTTTTTATAAATCCCAAGTGGATTAACCACTAAATTGTTAGATTGAACAACACCCAAGTCTTCATTATAGGCAACCACTGTAGCCTCTGTATCCGGTGTTCCAAATGTATAATGATTGTCTCCTATGATATCAGCCCCTAAGGTATTATAATCTTTATCACAGGAAAACAAGAAGAAACTCAAGACAACTAGGGAAGAAAATTGAATTATTTTTTTTGTACGCATTTTAAAATGTAAATTTATAGAACTTTGTTTTTATAGAAATTAAGGTAATGCTCAGCATAATCCTCTTTCGGGAAGAAAGATAAAAAAGGTTTTTCTGAAGATTCTATAAATTTTGTTAAACTTGAAGAAAGGTGCTCTGAAGCAATGATAACAGCGTCTGAATGCTGAATAGCTACTTTAATTAAATTATCATAATTGGGTTCTTTTAATACAGAAATGGAATCTTCAGGAACACCGTCAAATTTTATTTTGTTTAAAAGTTCGCTGTTTAAAGCTCCATCAAATGACTGAGCATAAACAGAAGTTACAATTTTTGTATTAGAAAAAAGTGCTTCATCTTTATAATAATGCTTCATGTAAACCGGCAATAAGGAAGCCAACCAACCATGAACATGAATAATATCCGGCACCCAATTTAATTTTTTTACTGTTTCTACAACCCCTTTTGCAAAGAAAATTGCCCGTTCATCATTATCGTCATATAATTTTCCTTCCTCATCCGTAAAAGTTGCCTTACGCTTAAAATATTCATCATTATCTATAAAATAGACTTGAATTCTTTCCTTAGGGATGGAAGCTACCTTTATTATTAAAGGCATATCCAAATCATTCACGACTAAATTCATCCCTGACAACCGTATTACTTCATGTAATTGATGTCTTCTTTCATTAATATTACCGTATCGTGGCATAAAAATTCTTATTTGCCCTCCTTGATCATTAACCATTTTGGGAACGTCATAAGACATAATGGAAACTTCATTTTCAGCCAAATAAGGTACTACTTCAGATGATACATACAATATCCTCTTATCCTCCATATTATTTTGAACTTTATCGTTTAGATTTTAAAATCACGCAAAATTACAAAAATTTACGCAGATATTTAAGTAAAATAGTAAGTTTGCAACTCATTTAATTAAAAATACATGCTCATTTTCAACAAACAAAGCCTACTTATCGAGCATTTAACCCCATTTTGGGCAACAAAAACGACCATAGGATTTGTTCCTACGATGGGTGCTTTACACGAAGGCCACTTGTCTTTGCTTTCACAATCACTGAAAGAAAATGAAATTTCTGTAGTGAGTATCTTTGTTAATCCAACCCAATTTAACAATCCGGAAGATTTGGCAAAATACCCCAGAACACTGGAAAGAGATGTGGAAAAAATAGCTTCTTTGAATACCAAGGTCCTTATTTATGCCCCAACTGTTGAAGACATTTATCACGGAAATACTGTTTCACAATCATTTCAGTATGATGGCTTAGAAAACCAAATGGAGGGCAAACATCGACCGGGCCATTTTGATGGCGTGGGGACCATCGTTAAAAGATTGTTTGAAATTATTAAACCCACCCATGCTTATTTTGGCGAAAAAGACTTTCAGCAATTACAAATAGTCAAAAAATTAGTACATAAAAACAATATCCCCGTAAAAGTAATTGGTTGTCCAATTCACAGAGAAGCAAATGGACTAGCGATGAGTTCCAGAAATGAGCGATTATCTCCGATTGAAAGAAAAGAATCAGCCCTAATTTTCAAAACATTATCAAAGGCAAAAAAATTATTTGGCATGAAAAGTGCTAAAGAAATTTCAAAATTTGTTACAAAAACTTTTGAAAATCATCCTATTATCAAATTAGAATATTTTGAAATTGCTGATGAAATTACATTAAGGTCTTGTTTACGTAAGTCTAAAAATAAAAAATACCGGGCATTTATCGCAGTTTTTGTGAACAACATTCGATTGATTGATACCATTTCATTAAATTAATTACCTTTGCACCATGCAAATTCAAGTTGTAAAATCCAAAATTCACCGCGTAAAGGTGACTGGAGCAGATTTAAATTATATCGGTAGTATTACTATCGACGAGGCCCTTATGGATGCTTCTAACCTTGTGGAAGGCGAAAAAGTTTCTATTGTAAACATTAATAATGGTGAACGATTAGAAACCTATGTCATCAAAGGAAACCGTAATAGTGGCGAAATTACACTTAATGGCCCTGCCGCTCGTAAAGTTCAAAAAGGAGATATTATTATTATTATCGCTTATGGAATTTTAGATTTTGAAGAAGCTAAAACCTTCAAGCCTTCTTTGGTTTTTCCAAACGAGAAAGATAATTCGTTGACCTAATCCCTTGAAACAGAAAATCGGCAAATGGCTTTCCATTCTTCTTCCAATTTTGTTGGGATTGGCTTTGGTAATTTATACTTACAACAAATTCACTCCCAAACAGGTAGAAGAAATTAAACTGCAATTTAAAAATGCTGATTATTTTTACATTTATATTTCTTTACTAATCAGTGCTTTGGCATTATGGTCAAGAGGATATCGATGGAAATACACGTTGGAACATTTGGGGTATAAACCAAAAATTTCAACAAACGTCATGGCGGTTTGCATTGGCTATTTCATCAATATGTCTATTCCGCGTTCGGGCGAAGTTTCCCGTGCTTTGATTCTCAAGAAATATGAAGATGTCCCGTTTGACAAAGCCTTCGGAACCATCATTGCCGAACGAGTGGTAGATAGTTTTTTCTTATTATCTTTTATCGGATTGGCTTTTTTCTTAGAATTCGATGTATTAAAAGCGTTTGTATTGGATAAAATTCCTTTTCAAAAATTAATGTTGATTTTAGGAACTGGAACTTTTATAATGATAGGTATTATTTTGATGTTTCGCTATTCTAATTTTAGGTTTATCCAAACAATCAAACAAAAAATTTCCGGTTTAATGGATGGTGTTTTCAGCATCTGGAAAATGGAAAAAAAATGGGCTTTTCTATTTCATTCGTTATTGATTTGGGCAAGTTATTTTTTTATGTTTTACATTACTATTTTTGCTTTGCCGGAAACCGGTAACTTGAGTTTAAGCACAGTGGTTATTTCATTTATCGTAGGCGGACTTGCCATTACTTTAACCAATTCGGGATTTGGAGCCTATCCCTTTTTAATAGCAGAAATTCTTTTACTTTATAACGTTCCCGAAACTTCCGGAACTGCTTTTGGTTGGTTGGTATGGACTTCACAAACACTAATGGTGGTGATTTTAGGAACACTTTCATTTTTATTGCTTCCCATTTTAAACAAAAGCAAATAATTTACTATCTTGCTTTCGAAAAATTAAGCTTTTTCAAGAAATTTCCAAAAAGATACCACATGAAATTAATTCAAACACTTGTTATTGTATTGTGTTCTATCCCTTTGTTTTCTCAAAAAACAATAGAAACATTTACGTCAAAAAAATTAGGTGCAGACCGTGAAATCTACATCAGTTTACCTCCATCGTATGAAAAGGACACTAATCGTAATTACCCTATATTGTTAGTTTTAGATGCAGAATATCTTTTTGACCCATTTCAAGGAGCCCTTAAATTTGGGAATTATTGGGATGATTTACCGGAAGTAATTTTAGTGGGAATTTGTCAAAATAAAACCGAAGAACGTTATGCCGATAGTGAATTCGATGAAGAAACCGGATTACCTGATTCTACCGGAGCCAATTTTTTTGATTTTATAGGTACTGAACTAATGCCTTATCTTGAAAAAACATACCTAATTGCTCCTTTTAAAATTATTGCCGGGCACGATACTACGGCCGGATTTACAAATTTTTATTTATACAAAGATAATCCGCTTTTTGACGCCTACATTACATTAAGTCCTGACTTAGCAACGGATATGGAAAATCGAATTCCGGAACGTATGGGCCTTATAACTAAACCAATTTACTACTATATTTCAACGGCTGATGGCGATGTGAAAAAAATGCAGAAACGAATTAAAGAATTAGATGAAAAAGCGAAAGTCATCAAAAACACAACCTTAAATTATAAATTTGATGAATTCATAGGAGCGTCCCATTATTCCTTAGTGTTACACTCGATTCCAAATGCTTTGTACCAGTTTTTTGCCGTCTATCAACCCATTACTACTTTTGAGTTTAATGAAAAAATTGTCAAATTAGAATACGGCTATGTAGAGTATTTAAAAACAAAATATGATGTGTTAGAAAAGTCGTTAAACATCAAAATGCCTATTCGATTAAATGATTTCAAGGCCATCGAAGCGGCAATTATAAAAAACAAAGTCTACAACGAATTTGATGAGCTTTCCATATTAGCTGATAAATATTATGGAAAAAGTATGTTAGCCGATTATTATATGGCTTTGATGTATGAGAAAAAAGAAGACTATAAAAGGGCTCAAAAAAAATATTTAAGTGCCTTTCAAAAAGAACCGATTGGTGATTTAAATAAAGACATGATGTATGACAAATCAGAAGAAATGAAACAAATGCAACAATAATTATGTCGAAGGTCAAAACTTCATTTTTTTGTCAAAATTGCGGTTCTCAATATGCCAAATGGCAAGGCCAATGCCATGCCTGCCAACAATGGAATACTATTGTTGAAGAAGTTATTCAAAAAGAAGAAAAAACAAGTTGGAAACCCTCTTCTTCCGAAGTTAAAAAAGCTCCAAAACCTTTACGAATAAAAGACATTGATTCCAGTCAGGAAATCAGATTAGACACGACCGATGGCGAACTAAATCGTGTATTAGGGGGCGGATTAGTGCCCGGCTCATTAACCCTTTTAGGGGGTGAACCTGGTATTGGAAAAAGCACACTTTTATTGCAGATTTCTTTAAAATTACCCTTTAAAACGCTTTATGTTTCCGGAGAAGAAAGTCAAAAACAAATCAAAATGCGTGCGGAACGAATCACGCCTAACGGAGACAATTGCTTCATTCTAACCGAAACAAAAACGCAAAATATATTCAAACAAATTCAGGAAATCGAACCTGAAATTGTAATTATCGATTCCATTCAAACCCTTCACACGGATTATATCGACTCTACAGCAGGGAGTATTTCTCAAATTCGGGAATGCACCGCTGAATTAATCAAATTTGCTAAAGAAACAAATGTGCCGGTTTTGCTTATCGGACACATTACAAAAGACGGAACCATTGCAGGACCAAAAATTTTGGAACACATGGTCGATACCGTTTTGCAATTTGAAGGCGACAGAAATCATGTCTATCGAATTCTTCGTTCACTCAAAAACCGTTTTGGTTCTACGGCAGAAATTGGGATATATGAAATGCAAGGTTCTGGTTTAAGGGAAGTTGCCAATCCATCGGAAATATTAATATCACACAAAGACGAAGAACTTTCAGGAACAGCCATTGCTTCTACTTTAGAAGGCATGCGACCCTTAATGATAGAAATCCAAGCGTTAGTAAGCACTGCCGTTTATGGAACGCCACAACGCAGTACAACCGGTTATAATGCCAAACGCCTGAACATGATTTTAGCTGTTTTAGAAAAACGTGCCGGATTCCGTTTGGGGGCAAAAGATGTTTTTTTAAACGTTACCGGCGGAATTTCTGTGGATGATCCCGCTATAGATTTGGCGGTAGTAGCTGCCATTTTATCGTCAAATGAAGATATTCCGGTGGGGAAAAACTTTTGCTTTGCCGGAGAGGTTGGTTTGGCCGGAGAAATACGTCCGGTAAATCGAGTGGAACAACGCATTTTAGAAGCAGAAAAATTAGGTTTTTCAACCATTTTTATTTCTAAATACAATAAAATTTCCTTGAAGAACACCCTGATAGAAGTAAAATTAGTCGCAAAAATAGAAGATGTCGTCGAACATTTGTTCGGATAATTTTTTTTAAACTACAATATCATACGAATCCATAAATGAGAACGAAAAAACAAAAAATTATCTTAAGCTTAAAGCTATTTTTGGTTTTTTTGGTTTTGATTTTTATTACGCTTTACTTTTTTCGTGATGTCTTATTACAAAAAGCAATCACACGAATTCAAACTAAATTTGAAACTGATTTTAACTGCCGATTTTCAGTAAAAAAAGCGGCTTTTAGTGGACTGACAGAAGTAGAATTAGTGGATATTCTTTTAATTCCAAAAAATGCCGACACCTTATTATCCGTAGAAAAAATAAAAACTAATTATAGTTTTTTCCAATTATTAACCGGCAATATCCGGTTGAATAACATGGAAATGAGTAATGGTTATGTTCAATTAATAAAAAATAAAAACGGAAGGAATTTTGATGCTTTTTTGAAAAAAAATCCTGAAGAAGAAAAAACTACAGAGAAAAGAAATTATGCAGCTTTAGCCAATCGACTATTGACTAAAGTGTTTAATTTGATTCCGGCAGAAATGACTCTTTCAAACTTATCCCTGAAAATAGATGATATGGGTAGAAAAGTCAATTTACACCTAAACAAATTGACCTTAGAAGATCACCAACTTCAATCCTCTATTAAGGTCAAAACCAATTCGTTTAGTCAAAACTGGCAAATGAAAGGCTATGCTGATCCCCGACTTAAAAAAGCTGATTTGAAATTTTCAACCTATGATTCAACTAAAATCAGAATGCCTTACATCGAGGAACGATTTGGATTATTTTCTTCATTTTCTGCTATTCACATCGTTTTAAATAATTTAACGATGGAAGAGGGTAAATTGTATATTGATGGAGTCACAGAAATAGAAGATTTAACGGTAAATCATCCTAAAATTGCCTCTAAAGATGTTGTTTTTGAAAAAACACAAATTGATTACCATTTTATCTTAGGCAGTAATTTTATTGCTATTGATAGTTCTTCTTCTGCAAAACTAAATAAAATTAAACTTCGTCCATTTGTAAAGTATAGCACTGAAAAAGATACCATTTATACGCTAAAAATAGGAGTGCCAAAAATGAAAGCCCAAGATTTTGTCAATTCACTTCCAACAGGTTTGTTTGCTCATTTTGAAGGAATGCAAGTTCAGGGTGCTTTTGATTATCAATTGGACTTTGAATTTAATAAAAACAATCCGGAGGCTTTGGTTTTTGAAAGTAAACTTAATAAAGAAAACTTGAAAATTCTCAAATACGGAGAAGCTGATTTGTCAAAATTGAATGGCGAATTTGTATATAATGCGATTGAAAACGGACGTAAACAACGTTCTGTTTTGGTAGGAGCCGGAAATCCCTATTTTACTCCGCTTGAGGAAATTTCTCCTTACTTACAAAAAGCAGTTTTAACTTTTGAAGATCCTCAATTTTACAATCATTCGGGATTTAGTACGGAGGCTTTCAAACAATCTATTGCTAAAAATATTAAAACTAAAAAGTTTACCCGAGGTGCCAGTACAATTAGCATGCAATTGGTTAAAAATGTATTTCTGACACGTGAAAAAACACTTTCCCGAAAACTGGAAGAAATTCTTTTAGTTTATCTTTTAGAAAACAATAGATTAGTGCCTAAAGCCAGAATGTTAGAAGTCTATCTCAATGTAATAGAATGGGGTCCAAATGTGTATGGCATTGGTGAATCGGCTCAATTTTATTTTGAGAAAACTCCGAGAGAATTAACCCTCAATGAATCATTATTTTTAGCATCCATTGTGCCTAGTCCTAAAAAATTCATGTGGCTGTTTGACAAGGAAGGCAACCAAAAACCTTATGCCGTAAGCAAACAAAAAATGTATAAAAACATTATGTTGAGCCGTGGTTTAATTGAAGCTCAAGATAGTATTTCAGCAGCGATTCCGGTTAAAATTAAAGGAATTTCAAAAACTTATTTACGATTAAAAACAGAAAAAGATTCCACGACCATTGATTCAATTGAAATAGAGGAAGCTGACTTTTAATGGAATAAAACTAGTTGAATTTTCTCAAAAACTCCTCTTTATAATTGGGTGAAATTTCAACCTCCGTGGCATCAAAAAGCATTACATAACCACCTAACGATTTGTGATACGATTTCACAAAATTCAAATTGATGATATGCGATTTGTGCACCCGCATAAATGGAAAGTCCAGCAGTTCATCAAAATGTTTTAAAAAACGACAAACCATTTTTTTAGAGCCATCGGCCAAATGAATATCCGTAAAGTTACCATTGCCACGTAAACGGACGATTTCTTCCATTTTTACGACTTCAAAACCTTCTAACGTAGGCAAAATCACTTGTTGTTTCTCGATTCTGGGCTCACGGAAATTTTGAACAATGATTTGATTTCGGTTAAACAATTCCTGCTTCATCAATTGTTGTTGCACTTTGTTGACAGCCAAAATCAATTCTTCAATACTAATCGGTTTCAGTAAATAATACGCCGCACTTTGATTCAACGCCTTCAACGAATATTCGGAAAAAGCGGTGACAAAAATGGTTTCAAAAGACAAGTCTTTACAACCTTCCAACACATCAAACGCATTGCCAAAAGGCATTTCTACATCCAAAAAAACCAATTGCGGTTGCAATTCGTGCAACAACGGAATCGCTTCCCGACTGTTTTGTGCCTCGCCAATGATTTCGATTTGCGGACAATATTTGGCCAAGTAATTTTTCAACGCTTCACGAGCCGCTGATTCATCCTCAACAATCACACTTTTTATTTTTTGAAAATCGTTCATGCTACTTTGGTGGTTTTAGAAAAATAAAGCGTGACTATCGTTCCCTTTCCATCTGAACCGGATGAAATTGTATAGGAAATCTGTTGATGATATAAATCGTTCAACAAATTAATCCGTTCTTCCACATTGTTCAAGCCTCTTGATTCATGCACCTTTTGGTTTTGTGTTTTCAGTTCGCGACTTTTTTCTACACCAATGCCATCATCTTCAATAGATACTTTTATCAATTGTTTCTCTTCCGCAAAAGTGACTTTCAACTTCCCTTTGGTTTCTCGGTAACGTAATCCGTGCCAAATGGCGTTTTCCAAATGCGGTTGAATCAACATATTAGGAACTAAAATCGCATCTGCATCCAATTGTTCATCCAACTCCAATTCATATTCAAATTTGTCCTGAAAACGTAAATGTTCCAAATCCAAATACTTTTTAATTTGCTCTAGTTCATTGGATAACGAAATAAAATCTTTGTTGGATGTTTCCATCATATTTCGCATCAAATTGGAATAGGATGTCAAATACTTATTGGCTTCCAACTCATTATTTTGAGCAATAAATTGGTTCACACTATTCAAACTATTAAAAATAAAATGGGGGTTCATTTCCCGTCGAAGCGATTGTAACGCAATTTTCTTGTTCTTGGTTTTAATGGAAAACAACGCTTTCGCTATCAATCCCAATAAAATCAACATCAAAATCACCGAACCTATCAACACATAATTGAATTTATTTTTCTTCGTAATTAACTCATCTTTTAACGCACGTTCTTTTTCCAATTGCCTGATTTTTTCCTCCGTTACCTGAAAGATTTTCGAATCCACTAAAGTACTGTCAGCTTGCACCATCCGATCAAAATCATTCAGAAATTGGTCATATAATTCAATCGCTTTGGTTTGATTGCCTTGTTGTCTGTAATAATCCGAAAGAGCCAACATTGCTTTTTTAGCGTCAAAAGTGCGACCGTTTTTTAAAGCTAAAGCATAGGTTTCTTCCAGTAAAACAATTGCATCATCTTGATTTTCATTCTTAAAATACAGGTCTGCCAACGTTTGTTGTTGTTCAATTTGTTGCGAAATACTGCCTAATTTCTCCGCTTCCGAAATGGTGTTTTTCGTAATTTCAATCGCTTTGTCTAAATTGTTTTCTGAGGCATATACTTTGGAAATTTCGCTTTTCAATTTCAACACTTCTTCCGGTTTGTCTTTGGATACGGCAATGGCTTTTTCATAATTTTCAATCGCCATGCCTTTGTTTTCTGACTTAATATCGACTTCCGCTTTTTGTTTATAAACTTCGGCGGCATCTTCCATTTTTCCCTCTTTCTCTAAAATTTTGATGTTCGAATCTAAATATTCTGCTTGTGCTTTTGGACTCGTGTTTTGAAGTCGGCTTGCATCATTCGAATTCACTTTCGAATACCCAACATCAACCGCTTCTTCACTCGCCGATTGATAACTTTTGATGGCGTCTTTCACTTTATTCTGCTTCTCCTGAATTTGAGCAATCGCCCTCGTTGTACTCGCTATTTTGTCTTTGATTTTTTGCTTTTGATAAATAGGCAAAGCTCGTTTCAAATAATCCTCTGCTTTGGCGTAATCACCCTTTTTATCCAACTCATTCGCCAATTCCACATATTTATCTGCGGTACTTTCCGGATTACTTTTAGATAACGTTTGCTCTACTTCTTTCGCCTTTTTACTCACAGACGTTTTACTCACTTTGGTTTTAGTGCTGTCCTGAGCGACCATCACCAAAGGGAAAAATAAAACTACCAATAGTATTTTCAGTTGATTATACATGCCTTTTATATTATAGTGTAAAGTACGAAAATTAATTTGGGTTTAAAAAACGTTTTCACCAAGTCAAAAACCAGTTTCACCAAGTCTCAAAAAAACGAATGGTTCAACCTTCTAATTTTATCAAAAAATCAATAAAAACGATAAATTATGAAAGCAAAAATCATTTGGGGATTGTCAGCACTAACAAGTTGCATCCCGTTAATTTATGTTTGGAATACAAATCCAAAAACCGAACCAAAAAATGCTTCTCCATCAAAAGAGTTAGCCATTTTAGAAACTGATATCACTGAAGAAGAAGAAAAACCCTGTGTATTTATGACCTTAATGGGCGAACAAACCTCCGAAGGTTATGCGGTAGTTAAAACCGCTGAGAAATTTCAAGAAACCATTTCTAAAGGTGAATTATGGCTTTTAGATGCTCAAAATACAGATGGCGGTTGGGGTGCCGGTTTACAAAGTAATCAAGGGGAAAGAAATCCTCATGCCGTTTCTTCCGATCCTGCCACTACAGCTATGTCAGCAATGGCCTTGTATCGCTGTGGTTATTCTATGGAATCAGGGAAACACAAAGAAACCCTGGAAAAAGCAGTACACTTTCTTTTAAATGAAATTGATAAAAACCAAAATTCACCCTATATCACAGCTATCCGAGGAACTCAAATTCAAGGAAAATTGGGACAACATATCGATGCAATTCTAACCCTGCAATTTTTCAACCAACTGCTTCCGACACTTAAAAATGAAGCGATGAAAACGAGGGTCAAAGCTGCTATTCAAATTTGTGTGAATAAAATCGAAAAATCAATGGATAATTCCGGTAAGGTAGGCGGTTCCGGATGGGCAGGTGTCTTGCAATCTTCTTTTGCCAATTCAAGTTTGGAAATGGCAGCCAAAAATGAAGGAATCAAAGTAGACCAAGAAAAAAGGCAAAAAGCAAGAGACTACCAAAAAAGCAATTACAATCCGACGAATGCTTCGGCAAAAACAGAGGATGGTGCCGGAATCATGCTTTATGCTGTGAGCAGTTCGGTTCGTGGAAGTGCAGAAGAAGCTAAAGATGCGGATAAGCTTTTCAAAAAAGCAAAAGAGGAAGGTCGTATCGAAAAAGATGCCCAACTTAACGAAGCAAATTTAAAACGAATTGGCGTGTCTGATGAAAAAGCTAAATCGTATGATGTGGCAGACAAAGTATATAAATCAGCCAAAGTAAAAGCAATGAATGAAGATGTTTTAACCGGATTTGGCAACAACGGCGGAGAAGAATTCCTAAGCTTTTTACAAACCGGCGAATCCATGATTGTAAACCAAGATGATGAGTGGAAAAAATGGTACGACAATATTGGTGGCCGAATGATGCAAATTCAAAACGCAGACGGTAGCTGGAGCGGTCATCATTGTATTACCAGTCCTTCCTTTTGTACTGCCACTTGTTTGATGATTCTTTCGGTTGAAAATGACATTCAAAAACTTCAACATTAATTTTAAAAAACAGTATCATGAAAAATATAATTGTAACCTTCGCTTTGTTTACCTCAACACTATTATTTAGCTGTGAAAAGAAAAACAACTTGGCTGAAACACCTATTCGTTTAACAGAAACCCTTCAACCTGTTATTACCACAGATGAAACCAATGGAAAAATTCAAGTTGTTATTTTACTGGATACTTCCAACAGTATGGACGGACTAATCGAACAGGCAAAATCTCGATTATGGAACATTGTCAATACGTTAACTACTCTAAAATTTGAAGGTAAAACTCCGGAAATTGAAATTGCTTTATATGAATATGGAAATGACGGGTTGAACAAAAACACGGATTATATCAGACAAGTTGCCCCTTTAACGACCGATTTAGACTTAATTTCTGAAAAATTGTTTTCATTACGAACAAATGGTGGGAGTGAATATTGTGGAGCGGTAATTCAAGATGCTTCTCAAAAACTAACTTGGAATGACGGATTGCAAAACATGAAACTACTTTACATTGCCGGAAATGAACCCTTTAATCAAGGAAGTATTAATTACAAAGAAGCGATTGCTGACGCGTTGAAAAAAGGAATTTATGTCAACACTATTCATTGCGGTAGTTATGAAGAAGGCATTCGAGGATTGTGGAAAGACGGGGCCGATGTTGGACAAGGCAAATATTTCAACATCGATTCCAATGCAAAAGTTCGGTACATCGTCACTCCTTATGATGATCAAATTTCACAATGCAATGTGCGATTGAATACTACTTACATTGGGTATGGTTCGGAAGGTGTGGAGAAAAAAATAGCTCAAGAAGTGCAAGATGCCAATGCTCAGTCAATTTCCGGTGCCAATTATGCCGAGCGAGCAGTAAGTAAATCAAAAACCGTGTATAAAAATGAAAGCTGGGATTTGGTAGACAAAGCCAAAACGGATGCCAAAGCGTTGGACAACCTTAAAAAAGAAGAACTTCCGGCGGAATTAAAAAACAAATCGAAAGAAGAAATTAAAGTTATTGTAACTCAAAAAACTAAAGAGAGAGAAACCATTCAAAAAGAAATGGAAGAACTTTCTAAAAAACGCCAAGCATTTATTGATGAAGAATCGAAAAAGACCAAAACACAAGACGATTTAGGTCAAGCCATCACCACTTCTATTCACAGTGTTGCTAAAACTAAAGGCTATGTAATAGTAAATTAATTTTGGTTGGATTGTAGTTAAACCGCCTTGAAGAAATTTGGGGCGGTTTTTTTGTAACCTGTTAATAATGAAAACTATTTAAAAAAAATTACTAAATTTACCTCCATCCAAAAACAAAAAGGCTATGAAAAAACTATTACAATTTTGTGTTTTACTATTCTCCATGTCATCCTTTTCGCAAACCATCGGGTTGCAAACCTTTGCTACCGGTTTTTCGAGTCCGGTGGCTATTGTCAATGCCGGTGACTCTCGATTATTTGTGGTACAGCGAGGTGGATTAATCAGAATATTAAATTCCAACGGAACAATTAACGCTACCCCTTTTTTAACCCTAACTTCTTCCACTATTATTTCCGGTGGAGAACGAGGTTTATTGGGACTTGCTTTTCATCCGAATTATGCTTCAAACGGCTTTTTCTACATAAACTATACACGAGCGGGAGATGGAGCAACTGTTATTGCAAGGTATTCCGTGAGTACAACAGATGCTAATAGTGCTAATGCATCGAGTGGTCAAATTTTATTAACCATTTCGCAACCTTTTTCAAATCACAATGGCGGTTCATTAGTTTTTGGTCCTGATGGTTATTTATATATAGGAATGGGTGATGGTGGTAGTGGTGGTGATCCGGATAACAATGGTCAAAATATCAATTCGTTATTAGGTAAAATGCTTCGTATTGATGTAGATAGTGGCTCACCTTATTCGATTCCATCAACCAATCCATTTGCCGGAGCAACTCCGGGAGCAGATGAAATTTGGGCAACCGGAATGCGAAATCCATGGAAATTTTCATTCGACAGAGTAACAGGTGATTTATGGATAGCCGATGTAGGTCAAAATGCCATTGAAGAAATCAATAAAGCAGCTTCTACAGAGGCAGGTTTAAATTATGGATGGCGTTGTTATGAAGGAACTGCTGCTTACAATACTACTGGTTGCGGAGCGGCTTCCAATTATACATTTCCGATTACACAATATACACATGCTTCAACAGGGGGCTGTTCACTAACAGGTGGATATGTTTATACCGGCACCACTTATCCAAACTTACAAAACAAATATCTTTTTGCTGATTATTGTTCTAATAAAATAGGATATATTTCCACTACGGGCGGAGCAATCACTTGGTCTACTACTACTTTTACCGGAAATTTTGTTTCTTTTGGTGAAGATATTAATGGCGAACTTTATATTGCCGGAATCACGAATGGAACCATTTCCAGAATCATAGATACCAGTTTGAGTACGAACGATTTTCAGCGAAACGGATTGAGTTTATATCCTAATCCCGCCCATAATTCATTTACAATTAAAAATTCCAATTTTTTGAATTTAACCACATTGACAATTTATGATTCGATGGGAAAAAGAGTTGCTAATCAAAAAATGGATGATTTAGAATTAACAATTGTTTCGATTGATCAACTTACTTCCGGATTATATTTTGTGTCGGTGGAAGATATGAATGGAGGGAGTTTTACAAGTAAGTTGGTGGTGAAATAATAATTAAATCATTAAAATTTATTGCTTAATTTAAAAAATCAAGGTGCCGGATTCGGAATCAGTTCCTGTATCACGTTAATTTCTTTCAAAATCGCTTCAGAAAGAACAATGTTATGGGAATCGATATTTTCTTTTAATTGTTCCAACGAAGTTGCTCCAACAATTGTGCTGGTAACAAATGATTGATGTTGCACAAAAGCCAATGCCATTTCGGCTAACGTCAAGTCATTGTCAAAAGCTAATTCCTGATACATTCGGGTTGCCCTTGTTGAATTTTCCGAAGTATATCGTGTAAATTGAGGAAACAATCCTATTCTGGAATTAGGTTGGATTTCCGCCAAATGTTTTCCGGATAAAATACCAAATCCTAGCGGAGAATAGGCCAATAATCCCACTCGTTCTCGCAAACAAACTTCTGCTAAACCTACTTCAAACAAACGATTTAATAGTGAATACGGATTTTGAATCGTTGCAATACGAGGTAAATGATGCTTTTCGCTTTCACTGATAAATTTCATAACTGCCCATGGTGCTTCATTGGAAACTCCAATATATCTAATTTTACCTACTTTAATTAATTCATCGTAGACGGATAAAACTTCAAAAAAGTTTTCTTCCCAATTTGCATCAATTTTCACCAAACCACGTTGTCCAAACATATTCATCACTCTTTCGGGCCAATGCATTTGGTATAAATCAATGTAATCCGTTTGCAGGTTTTTCAAACTTAAATCAACGGCTTCTAAAATACTTTTCTTTGAAAAATCTAATGGTTTTCGAATATAATCCATTCCGCGATTGGGTCCGGCTATTTTAGTAGCAATAACTAAATCATCTCTTTTGCCCCTAGTTTTTAACCAAGAACCTATGTATCGTTCAGTACTTCCCAATGTTGCTTCACGAGCTGCAATAGGATACATTTCTGCCGTATCTATAAAATTTATTCCGCTGGAAACAGCATAATCTAATTGTTGATGGGCCTCAATTTCGGAATTTTGTTCTCCGAAAGTCATGGTTCCTAAACAAATTTTACTGATTTTTAAGTCCGTGTTTGGGATAGTGGTAGTTTTCATTTTTATTTTTTGAGGTACTAAGGCACTAAGGTTCTAAGGGACTGAGGTAATAACCTTTGTGACTTAGAACCTTAGTGCCTCAGAACCTATTCTACAAATCATTCAACATTTTAGAAATCTCGTCTAATTTTGGTGTCAAAATAATTTCAATTCGTCGGTTTTTGGCTTTTCCTTCCGGAGAGTCATTTGACATTAGTGGAGCAAATTCTCCTCTTCCGGCTGCCGTTAAATTTTGTTTATTTATGCCTTTATTTTCAGCTAAAATATTCACAATAGCAGTAGCTCTTTTTGTTGAGAGATCCCAGTTATTTTCTATTCCTCCTCCAATTGAACCCAATATTTTATCATTGTCGGTATGCCCTTCAATTAAAACAGAAATATCAGGGTTTTGAGCTAATACTTTTCCAACTTCTACAACGGCTCTTTTCCCTTCAGTTCCTACGGCCCAACTTCCGGTTTGGAATAGTAATTTATTTTCCATGGAAACATAAACTTTTCCATTTTTTTGTTCCACAGTAAGCCCTTTTCCTTCAAAACTATTCAAAGCTTTAGAAAGTGTTTCTTTCAATTTTCGCATGCTTTCTTCTTTCGATGAAATTAGGTTTTCTAAATCCGTTACCCGTTGCGAACGTTCCTTTAAATCAGCTTGTAACTTGTTTAATCGTTCTTGCTCTGCTAACAATGCTTTTTCTTTTGCGTCTAATTGTGCCAATAATTCTCTGTTTTTCTGCATGTTAGCTTGCAAAGCTTCATCAGAATTTTTCTCCAAGGCGGTATAAGAAGCAGTCAATGTTTTTAAATTAGTAGATGCTGTCGCTAATTCATTTTGCAATTTGTCTCTTTCCGCTTTTATTCGAGCCAATTCATCCTGATTGGCTTTTAAATCAACTTCTAATTTATTTTTAGTCTTTTCTAAATCATGGTTTTCATCAGAAAGTTGACGTTGCTCTTTTTTTAAAGCCGCAAATTTGCTCTCTAATTCATTATACACTTTTTTGGACACGCAAGAAGTAGCCAAGGCGGCAACTAAAACTAGTAATGAAACTTTTTTAATCATTATTTAAAGTATTTGAGGTTTTATATTGATTAACTTACTCTATTTCCACTAAAATCGGACAATGGTCAGAATGTTTTGCTTCAGGTAAAATTAATGCCCGTTTCAATCTATTCTTTAAGGGTTCGCTCACTAAATGATAATCTATTCGCCAACCTTTATTATTGTTTCTGGCATTGGCTCGGTAACTCCACCAGGAATATTGATGCGGTTCTTTATTAAAATGACGAAAACTGTCTATAAAACCACTTTTCATAAAACCGTCTAACCAACGTCGTTCTTCAGGCAAAAAACCGGAAACTGTTGCATTCCGTATCGGGTCGTGGATGTCAATTGCTTGATGACAAATGTTATAATCACCACCAATAATCAAATTGGGAACTTCAACTTTCAGTGCGTTAATATACTGTTGAAATTCATCCATATAATTAAATTTATGATCTAACCGTTCAATATTGGTTCCGGAGGGTAAATATAAACTCATTACAGAAAAATCATCAAAATCAGCTCTCACATTTCGACCTTCAAAGTCCATTGAGGCAATTCCTGTTCCGAAAACTACATTTTTTGGTTGAATTTTAGAAAGGATGGCAACCCCACTATATCCTTTTTTTTGAGCCGGAAAATAATATTGATAAGGATAACCCGCTTTGGTAATTTCAGCTGTAGGAATCTGTTCCTCAGTAGCTTTAATTTCCTGTAAACAAATTACATCAGGATTTGCCTGCTGAAGCCAATCTAAAAAACCTTTGGTGATGGCCGCCCGTAAACCATTTACATTATAAGAAATAATACGCATTTGGAATTTTTAGTAAAGTTTTTCAAAAATAGATAAAAACCTTGAGTATCAAAACAGACTGATGGAATTATAATAAATGTTTAACAAGATGCTTGTAATTCACTGTTTTTTAAATTTTACTTTCTCTATAATTACTATATTTGTTACTTCCATAAAAATAAACAACAAAAATAAGAATGGGTTTAGTAACCGCTAAAGAAGTTGCAAAAGCAATAAATGTTGACAAATACGGTTTCATTGGAACTTTCATTGGCTGGATTATTATGAAAGTGCTTAAAATATCTACGCTTAATGATATTTATAACCGGAACAAACATTTAGCTGATGTGCCTTTTTTGAATGCTATTTTAGATGAATTTGAAATAAAATTTGATATTCCTGAAGAAGATTTAAAACGTCTTCCGAAAGAAGGTCCTTATATCACCGTTTCCAATCATCCACTGGGAGGAATTGACGGTATTTTGTTATTAAAATTAATGTTAGAACGGGAACCAAATTTTAAAATCATTGCGAATTTTCTATTGCACCGCATTGAACCCATGAAGCCTTATATAATGCCGGTCAATCCATTTGAAAATCACAAAGATGCTAAATCAAGTGTTTTGGGAATCAAAGAAACGTTGCGTCATTTGAGCGATGGAAAACCGTTGGGAATGTTTCCGGCCGGTGAAGTCTCCACCTATAAAGACGGTATATTAGTGGTTGACAAACCCTGGGAAGAAGGAGCTATCAAAGTAATTCGAAAAGCTCAAGTTCCGGTTGTACCAATCTATTTTCATGCAAAAAACAGCCGTTTATTTTATTTCTTATCGAGTATTAATGAAACTTTTCGAACGGCAAAATTACCCTCAGAATTGCTGACACAAAAAAACCGTGTCATTAAAGTTAGAATTGGAAAACCTATTTCTGTTGCTGAACAAAATGAATATGAAACACTGGAAAGCTATTCAGAATTTCTTCGCAAAAAAACATACATGCTGGCCAATGCTTTTGAAAAAGGAAATAAATTGTTGGCCGCTCCTAGTTTAAAATTTCCAAAAAATCCAAAAGAAATTGCAAAACCGGCAAATCATGACAAGATTTTGGAGGAAATGGCAATGCTCAAAGAAAGTGATTGCCGTTTATTACAAAGTAAAAACTACCATGTTTATATGATTACGGCCGATAAAATCCCAAACATTTTGCATGAAATAGGGAGATTACGTGAAATTACGTTTAGGGCTATTGGCGAAGGCACAAATGAATCATTGGATTTAGATCAATATGACAAATACTATCACCACATGTTTTTGTGGGATGATAATGCTCAAATGATTGCCGGAGCTTACCGCATGGGGTTAGGTTCAGAAATTTATGCAAAATATGGAATTGATGGTTTTTATTTACATGAACTTTTTCGTTTCGAACCGGAATTATATGACATGATGAGTAAGTCTATTGAAATGGGCAGGGCATTTATCATAGAAGAATACCAACAAAAACCAATGCCTTTATTCTTGCTTTGGAAAGGTATTGTTCACACCACACTTCGTTATCCTGAACATAAATTTTTAATTGGCGGAGTGAGTATCAGTAATCAATTTTCGGATTTTTCAAAATCGTTGATGATTGAATTTATGAAATCACATTATTATGATCCTTATGTGGCTCAATATATTCATCCCAAAAAAGAATATAAAGTTAAATTGAAAGATGCCGATAAAGATTTCGTATTTAACGAAACGGAAGCTGATTTAAATAAATTTGATAAAATCATTGACGAAGTAGAACCGGGCAATTTACGGTTACCGGTTTTAATTAAAAAATACATCAAGCAAAATGCTCGGGTAGTAGCTTTTAATGTTGATCCCTTGTTTAATAATGCCGTGGATGGATTAATGTACATTCGAATTTCTGACTTACCCGAAAGTACGGTAAAACCCGTGATGGAAGAATTTCAAACGGAATTAGAGAAAAAAGAGAAAAATTAAAATAAAAAAGTCCCAATGAAGGGACTTTTTTTATAATTAAAACCAGCCTTTTTTATTGGCTTGATAGGTATTGTAAAATTCTTCATCTGTTTTTGTAAGATAAATAATTCCTTCAATTAATCCGATAATACCCGGAATCCAAACAATAAAAGCACCAACTATTAAGCAAAGGGTAGCATAGCCAACAATTGTTATCCCCAATAAAATTATTCCTTCCTGATTATAGCCAAGAATAAATTTATGTACGCCAAGCGAACCCAATAAAATAGCTAAAACTCCGGCTAGAATTTTTTTGTTTTCTTGTTTAGGGGCTTCTGTATTTGGTGTATTCCAATCTTCTTTTGGTTTTGATGTTTCCATTTGGTTAGTGATTTGATTAAAACTATTTTATAAAAATATAAAAATTATTGAAATGCTTTGTCATTTGGTTCCCAAAGTTCAATTTTATTTCCTTCCGGGTCTAAAATCCAAGCAAATTTTCCATAGTCATAAGTCTCCATATCGCCTACAATTGTTACGCCTTCATTCTTTAATTCAGCTAATAGATGCAATAAATTTTCTACTCTGAAATTTTGCATAAACTGTTTTTCAGAAGGCAAAAAATAAGTAGTATCTTCTGCAAAAGGGGACCATTGGGTTGAACAATCAATTCCCTCTTTATCTTTCCACCAAAAAGTAGAGCCGTATTGATCTGTTTTTAGTCCTAACTTTTTGCTATACCAATCCAGTAATTTTTTGGAATCTTTAGCTTTAAAAAAGAATCCTCCTATTCCGGTAACTTTCGTGAATTCTTGCTTTTCTTCATTCGGAAGATAAATTGCTTTTATTTTATCAACAATAACCTGAGCTAATTTTTCATGACTTTCAAAAGTCCAACCGGCAATATGAGGCGTGAGTAAAACATTCTCTGCTTTCAATAAATAGTCAAAGGCAGCCGGTTTAGCACTTTCAAAAAGCGTTTCAAAGGATAGTTTTTCATATTCCAGCACATCTAATCCGGCTCCTAAAATCTTTCCTATTTGTAAAGCTTCAACTAAATCAGCTGTTACAACAGATTTTCCTCTGGCAGTATTCAAAAACCAAAACGGTTTTGCAAAGGCATTTATAAATTCTCGATTAACCATTTTATTCGTCTCGGATGTCCAAGGGGTGTGTAATGAAAGTATATCAGCTTTTTGTTGTAATTCTTTCAAAGAAACTTGTTTTGCATTTTGATTGCCAATGTTTGGAAGAATATCGTAACAAATCACCTCAACATCAAATCCTTGCAATTTTTTAGCAAACGATTTTCCCATGTTGCCATATCCAATAATGCCAACGGTTTTTCCTTCTAACTCATACCCGCGATGTCCTTCTCGAATCCAATGTCCGTCACGAACGGATTGATTCGCCTGATTTAATTTGTTCATCAAGGAAAGCAACATGCCTAACGCATGTTCACCCACGGCATTTCTATTGCCTTCCGGTGCAGCAATTAAATGAATCCCTTTTTCTTTGGCGTAATCACAATCTATACTTTCTAAACCCGCTCCTACCCGAGCGATAAATTGAAGATTTGTCGCTTTATCTAAAAAAGTTTTATCTATTTTAAAGCGACTACGAATCACAATTCCTTCGTAATGTTGGATTTTATTTTCTATTTCTTCTTTCGATGATTGATAATCTTGGTGATTGTTAAAACCGGCTTGTTCTAACTGATTCCACAACAAAGGATGGTTTGAATCAATATGAAGGATATTTACAGAAGCAGTTTTCAATTTGGTTTGAATTAATAACTATTAATACCTTTTAGAATCCTAAAATCATTTTAGCAATGGAAAAATAAATTAAAATGCCAAAAATATCATTGCTTGTAGTGATAAATGGTCCTGTTGCTAAAGCGGGGTCAATGCCATATTTATTTAAAGTGATGGGCACAAATGTCCCAATGAGAGAAGCGATAACAATAACGGTGATTAATGCAATAGAAACAGTTATGCCAATAATATATTCAACACCTAGTAAAAAATGACTGCCCAATAACAATATAACGGATAGAATTAATCCGTTGAAAATACTCAACTTCATCTCTTTAAACAAGCGTTGCCATAGTGTGCCTCCCAATGTGTTGTTTGCCAAACCTTGTACAACAATTGCAGAAGATTGTACACCCACATTTCCTGCCATGGCGGCAATTAGTGGCGTGAAAAAAAACAATACTCTGTATTTATCCATGGCTTCTTCAAATTGTCCGGTGACTTTTACAGCTATGAATCCACCCAAAAGTGCTAAAACTAGCCAGGGTAATCGTGCCTTGGTTAATTCCAGAATACTGTCATCCGCTTCAACATCTTGGGAGATACCGGCAGCTAACTGATAATCTTTATCAGCTTCTTCTTTGATTACGTCAATAATATCATCAATGGTAATGCGTCCCACTAAACGCCCTAATTCATCCACAACCGGAATGGCTTCCAAATCGTATTTTTGCATGATACGGGCAACTTCAACATCCTTTGTATCTACTTTTACATAATCTACTTTTGGAATATAAATATCGCTGATGGGGGTTTTGGTCGATGTAGTTAATAAATCTTTCAAAGACAATCGTCCTTTTAACCTGTTTTCATCATCAACAACATAAATAGAATGAACACGGGAAACATTTTCAGCCTGAATCCGCATTTCTTTCACACAGGTAAGCACATTCCAATTTTCATTTACTTTAACCAACTCTTTTCCCATCAAACCACCGGCAGAATCTTCATCATATCGCAATAAATCGACAATGTCTTTGGCGTGTTCAACGTCTTCTAATTCAGAAATTACTTGTTCTTTTCTTGCTCGTGGAAGTTCCGCAATAATGTCTGCCGCATCATCCGTGGAAAGTTCATCTAATTCTTCGGCAATTTCTTTTGGTGATAAATCCCTTAATATTTTCTCACGAACTTCTTCATCAAGTTCTAATAAAACTTCTGAGGTTGTCTCGCTGTCAAGAATTTTAAAAATATAACTTGCTTCTACATGGTCAAGTTCCTCCATGATTTCAGCAATATCAGCATAATGGATTTCATGGAGCAAATCGTGTAATTCCTGCTCCTTGTTTCCTTCAATTAATTGCTCAATTTGCGTGAGAAATTCTCTGCTGATTTTAAACTCCATCGGCGGCTATTTTTTGCGTGAGTTCAATAAATTGTTCGACTGAAAGTTGTTCCGGTCTGAGGTCAAAGATACTATCTTCTTTTAAATTATCACTCAATTGGTATGTTTTTAAACTGTTACGAAGTGTTTTTCTTCGTTGGTTAAAGGCAGTTTTCACGACGGAAAAAAACATTTTTTCGTCACACGGTAATTGATAATTTTCTTTTCTACGCAATCGCAACACCCCTGATTTTACTTTTGGGGGTGGAATAAAAACATGTTCAGAAACCGTAAAAAGGTACTCGGCTTCATAAAACGCTTGGGTTAAAACAGATAGAATTCCGTAAGCCTTTGTTCCTTTTTTTTCGCAAATTCGTTCAGCCACTTCTTTTTGAAACATCCCTGAAAATTCAGGAATTTGATGCCGAAGTTCTAATGTTTTAAAAACAATCTGGGTAGAAATGTTGTAAGGAAAATTTCCGATAATGGCAAAAGGTTCCGTTCCAAATACTTCTGAAAGGTTATATTTTAAAAAATCTTTAGCTATAATTTTTCCATCAAGTTTAGGAAAATGATTCTGCAAATAGGTTACTGATTCTGTATCGATTTCGATGACAAAGGTTGTAATTGGTTTTTCCAGTAAATATTTGGTCAGCACGCCCATTCCCGGTCCAATTTCCAAGACAGTTTGATACCCAACCAAAGTCAATGAATCGGCTATTTTTTGAGCAATATTTTCATCATTCAAAAAATGTTGCCCAAGGTGTTTTTTTGCTTTTACTTTTTCCATTTTTATTGGCGGAATTGCTGAATTATCTTTGAATGTTATTTTACTGCAAGGCAGATTTTGGAAAATGTTCACTCATCACTTGCAATTCCGTTCGGAAAGCTAACATTTTATCCGCAAATAGAGCAAGGCCTTCTTGTCTTAAACGAGGAGCGTCTTCTTGATAATAGCGTTCCAATTTTTCTTTGCTCTCGGTTGTATATTGAATAGAATAGGTAACACTTCCTTCTTCTTCAACCAATACTTTAACCATTCGGGCCGAAGTGAATTTTCCGGTTGCTAAAACATCATTAATGTGTTTTGTTTGCATCCAATTCATCCATTGGTCATGAACGCTTAAATCGATGTTGATGGTGACGTTGTATAGAATCATAATTATTTTTTATCAGCACCAATCTAAGCAGAATGGAGCAAAATTGGACTAAAAATTTTATTTTTTGAATTACAAATTAGAGTCACCACGAAGTTGACGAAATTTCTTTCGAGCTTCAACATAATAAATACTGTCTTGGTGATTAAAAAGTACGGCTTCGTATAATGTTTTGGCTTTTTCAGGTTGATTGAGTTGTTTGTTATATAGTTCCGCTGAAAAAAATAAAGCTTCATCTCTATAAATACTCTCCGGGAAATTATCAATGATTTGCTGGTAAAACGACAAAGCAGTGGTGAAATCGGCTAATTGTCCATAAGTCTTACCTATTCGTAACAAAGTAACATCTTCAATAACATCTCCTTTATGTTCTTTTACTATTTGTTGAAATTGAACTAATGCCTCCTGATTTTTATTTTGATATAATAGAAAATCAGCCTTCGCGAACTTCTTTAGTGCAATTTGGGTAGAATCGGCCACCGTATTATCATTTATCAACAAAAATAATTCTAAGGCATCATTCGCTATAAGTTGAGTGGATGCTGATTTCAATACTTTTAGTTGTGTCAAAGCCCAATTAAAGTCGGCTTTATAATAACTTGTTTTTGCTGCTTTTAAACTGGCTTCATGACCAAGCACGTCATTTTTTAAATCTTCCTCTATTTGAGTGTAATACAATAATGCTTGATTAAATTTTTCTTCATATAACAAAATATCCGCTAATTCCATTTTAGCTTCCGCTACTTGGAATTTATTCAATGGCAATTCCATTGCCTTTTGCAAAATGGCTTTACCGGTATCTGGCATTTTCATCTTGAAAGCGAGAAATTCTGCTTGCAGTCTTTGCAATGAAAGGGTATATGGATTGACACCGTATTGTTTCAATAAATTTTCAAACTCAGCATTGATTGCCGCATAATCTGTATTTTTAGCTTTACTAATTCGTATGCTAATTAAATAGTGGTGAGCATATATTTGCAAATCTAAATCCTGCGTGTTTTCTAAAATAAAAGTCAGTATTTCTGATGCAACTTCATTTTCGTTTTCTTCAATGGCCAACTCAGCAAGGTTTACAATATTCGAAAAAGATTCCGGTTCTCTTTTATAAATTGCTTTTTCCTGAATAAATGCTTTTCCGTATTCTTTTTGTTGAACAAAAAACCAACTCAACATTTGATTCCAAAAAATATCCTGGTTTTTTTGCACTTGAACCAATAATGCTTTTCGTAGCATGGCATTAAACGATTCATCTGCATCCTCATTCATAAACCGCGACAACTGATTTTGAACCATAACACTGTTTTGTGGGTTCTCATACATTTCCTCGAGGTATTTTTCAATCATTAAATCCGGTTTCCCCATTTGTCCGTACAACAAGGCCATTTGATAATTGAATTTATTTCTGGGGTCTATGGAAATTGCCAATTGATAGGATTGTAATGCATAATCTAACAACACTTTCTTTTCAAATGCACCGGCGACACTATAAACATTTGAGGTGTTTTCCTTAATTTTTTCAATCGCTTCTTTGTAATTCAACTCGGCTTTTACCTGATTTTTTTGAAGTTGAAAATTATAGCCTAATTCTACATACATACTGGCCATTCTATATTTGTCAAGACGCTCTTGAATAGCCTTTTCTGCTTTATCAAATTGAAGTAGTTGTTGATGGCAATCTATAATCCGTTGAAAATAAATACTGTTCCCTTGTTGTACTTTGAGCAATTCTTCATAGCTCAATAATGCTTTTTCAAATTCGCCTCGGTCATAATAGTTTTGTGCCAACTGATCATTTTGAGATAAAACAATCGTTGAATATAAAAACACCAAAAAGAGGATAATTTTCTGCATAGGACATAAAAAACAATGTACTAAAATAGCTTTTTTTCGCTAATTAGTACATGGTTTATATAAAGATTAACTTTTTTAGTTGATGATGTCAAATCCGGTGTAGGGACGCAACACTTCCGGAATAACAATTCCTTCCGGTGTTTGATAATTTTCAAGAATTCCGGCCAATACTCTAGGCAAAGCCAAAGAACTTCCATTCAAGGTATGGGCTAATTGGTTTTTACCCTCTTTATCTTTAAAACGCAATTTCAAACGATTGGCTTGGAATGTCTCAAAATTAGAAACAGAACTGATTTCCAACCAACGGTCCTGAGCGGTTGAAAAAACCTCAAAATCATACGTTAGAGCAGAGGTAAAACCCATATCTCCTCCACACAAACGCAAAATTCGATACGGTAATTTCAATTCCTGTAATAAAGTTTTCACGTGTTCTACCATGCCATCTAAGGCTTCATATGATTTATCCGGATGTTCGATGCGGACAATTTCTACTTTATCAAATTGATGTAAACGATTTAAACCACGAACATGAGCTCCATAAGAACCTGCTTCTCTTCTAAAACAAGGCGTGTAACCGGTACATTTAATTGGTAACTCATTTTCATTTAAAATCACATCCCTAAATAGATTTGTTACCGGAACCTCAGCGGTTGGAATCAAATATAAATTATCGGTTGCGTCGTGATACATTTGCCCTTCTTTGTCGGGTAATTGCCCAGTTCCGAAACCGGAAGCTTCGTTCACTAAATGAGGCACTTGGTATTCCAAATAACCGGCTTCTGTGTTTTTATCTAAAAAATAGGTAATTAATGCCCGTTGCAGTTTTGCCCCTTTTCCTTTGTAAACCGGAAAACCGGCACCGGTGATTTTTACTCCTAATTCAAAATCGATAATGTCATATTTTTTTACCAATTCCCAATGTGGTAATGCCCCTTCGTGTAAAGTTGGAATAGTACCTTCCTGATGAACCGTTAAGTTATCTTCGGGAGTTTTACCTTCCAGAACAATATCGGCAGGAGTATTTGGTATCTTATATAATTCTTCTGCAAGTAACGCAGTATAACCCTCTAGTTTTTCTGATAATTCTTTGCTTTTTTCTTTCAGCTGTACTGTTTTTTGCTTCACAATTTCGGCTTTTGCCTTTTCGCCTGATTTCATCATTTCACCAATTTCTTTCGAAAGCAAATTGGACTCAGCCAAGATATTATCTAATTCTACTTGTGTAGTTCTTCTTTTTTCGTCTAAATCTAAGACCGTATTAACCATACTTTGGGCATCTAAATTTCTTTTAGCCAAAGCTTTGATTACTTTTTCTTTATTCTCTCGAATGACTGTAAGTTGTAACATAATATGCGTTTTTTGCGAGCACAAATGTACGGAAATGTTTTGTAACGGTAAATGCTGATTTTAAAATTGATAAACACTAAAACAAGGTTTAAAAAAATGCTAAAAAAATCACCAAAAAGTTATAAATCAATAAATTTTTCTACATTTGACCTACAATTTCCAAACAAAATGAAAAAATACCTACTAATTACCCTTTTAATATGCATTAATCCTTTATTCGCTCAAGACTTTTTAAAGGAAGTAAATGAAATTGCCGAAGCGGAATTAAAATCTTCCTCACAACTAGTTAATTTTCAGGCAAATCCTAATACTGCAAACTATGATGTTACGTATCAAAAATTAGAATTCACCATTGACCCGGCTGTTTATTTTATTAGTGGCAATGTGACTACCGAATTTTTGGCTTTAGAAAACATGAACACAATTACATTCGATTTAAGCAGCATAACCTCTACTTCAAATCCATATTACAACAATAGAATTACGGTAGGTTCTGTGATGATGAATAATCAGTCTTTGAGTTTTAATCACAATATATTCACCAAGGAATTGATTATTACTTTTCCAACTACATTAAGTGCTGGAACATCCCATAGTGTTTCCGTAAGTTATGCCGGAGCACCGGATGATTCCGAAAATGGATTTACTAAAAGTTCACACAGTGGAACGCCTATTATTTGGACACTTTCGGAGCCTTTTGGAGCAAGGGATTGGTGGCCATGTAAACAGGATTTAAATGACAAAATTGATAGTTTAGATGTTTTTATTACAGCTCCTTCAGAATACGTAAGCGTTACGAATGGTCTTGAAATGGGAATTGTTGACAATGGAAATGGCACAAAAACAACCCATTTTCAACACAATTATCCCATTCCGGCTTATCTAGTTGCACTTGCCATCACAAATTACAGTGTATTTACACAACAAGCCGGAACAGCTCCAAACCAATTTCCAATAGTAAATTATTTATATCCTGAAAACCTAACCTCTTCTCAAAATAGTGTTGCCGTAACAATTCCGATTATGAATTTGTTTGAAGAATTGTTTGAAACCTATCCTTTTGCAAATGAAAAATATGGTCATGCCCAATTTGGTTGGGGTGGAGGAATGGAACATACTACTGTTTCTTTCATGGGCGGATTTAGCAGAGGATTAATTGCTCATGAATTGGCACACCAATGGTTTGGAGACAAAGTTACTTGTGGCACTTGGAAAGACATTTGGTTAAACGAGGGTTTTGCCACTTATCTTGCTGCTTTAGTAATTGAAAACTTTGATGGGGCAACTGCTTTTATTTCAGAAAAAGGCAGTATGATTAACAATATTACTTCACAATCCAGCGGAGCGGTTTACTTGAGCGATTCAGAAGCTACAAATGTAAATCGAATTTTCAGTAGCCGATTGAGTTATAATAAAGGAGCGATGGTAATACACATGTTACGTTGGAAATTGGGTGATGCTATTTTCTTTCAAGCGTTAAAAAATTATTTAGCTGACCCTACTTTGGCTTACGGATATGCAATTACCGAGGATTTACAATATCATTTAGAGAATGCGTCAGGAATTAATTTGACTGAATTTTTTAACGATTGGGTTTACAATCAGGGTTATCCATCATATACCTTAACCGTTGCAAACAACGCAGTAAATCAAGCCTTAATTACGGTAAATCAAACACAATCCAACTCAAGTGTTAGTTTCTTTGAAATGCCAATTCAGGTACGACTGAATGGTGCCGGGGGACAAACAGTTGACGTCGTTTTAAATCACACTTCAAACGGACAACAATTCATAGTTAATGTGCCGTTCGCAGTTACCAGTGCAACTTTTGATCCAAACAAACATATAATTTCTAAAAACAATTCAACTACATTGGGAATTACAACAGTAGATTGGTCAAATGTTATTCAATTACTCCCTAACCCGACTTCAAATTATTTAACCATTGAGGTTCCGGAAACCATGCAGATTGAAAACATTACCGTTTTCAACAATTTAGGACAAGTAGTTTCTTCATCCAACGAAAAAGTACTTATGGTTTCAACCCTTTCCGATGGCGTTTATTATGTAAATTTAACCACCTCGGAAGGAACTTTTTATAAAAAATTTATAAAAAATTAATCCCAATCGTTTAAATCTTACTGATTTGTAAAGGGAAAACCTTACTTTTGTAATCGCTTTTGAATTTTAAAACACATCAATGGAAATACTCATTCAAATAGCACAATTAATTTTGTGCTTATCTTTTTTAGTGATACTACACGAATTAGGTCACTTTTTACCCGCTAAATATTTTAAAACTCGTATTGAAAAATTCTATTTATTTTTCAACCCTTGGTTTTCTTTAGTAAAAAAGAAAATTGGTGAAACTGAATACGGAATTGGGTGGCTTCCGATGGGTGGTTATGTAAAAATAGCCGGTATGATTGATGAGAGTATGGACAAAGAACAACTCAAACAAGAGCCACAACCATGGGAATACAGAAGTAAACCGGCCTGGCAACGATTAATCATCATCATGGGCGGTGTAATTGTTAACTTTTTTCTGGCATGGATAATTTATATCTTTTTATTTCTAAATCACGGAGACAATTTTGTAGACAATTCTAAAATAACCCACGGTATCGCTGTTGATTCTGTCGGAAAACTATTGGGTCTTAGAAATGGTGATAAAATACTAAAAGTGGACGGGAAACCACAAGCTAAATTTGATCAATTACCTTTAGAAATACTTTTCGGCGACAACATTACTGTTGAAAGAGAAGGAGCAGAAGTTACTTTTGATTTATCTGATGAAGGAAAACGTGATGTTATCAAAAGAGCCGGAAAGAACTTCTTGTCTGCTCGTGAAGAAATCATCATTGACTCAATTGTACCTGGTCGACCGGCAGATATAGCCGGATTAAAGAAAGGAGATAAAATTGTTGGCTTAGATGGAATTCATATCAATTTTTTTGATGAATTTGCCACGGTGATTCAATTACACAAAAACGATAGTGTTGACTTAGATGTAATACGAAATAAACAACCTCTTGTGATTAGAGCCCGAGTGACTGAAGACTCTAAACTTGGTTTTTTAAATCATTTTCATACACTGGAAGATGCTTTTGTAACAAAAGAGCTATCCTTTTCTGAATCTATTCCGGCTGGATTTAATAAAACCATTTCTACATTAACAGGTCAAATTAAACAATTTAAAATCATTTTTAATTCAAAAACAGAAGCCTACAAACAAGTTAGTGGTCCGTTACGAATGTTTAAAATTTTTAAACCGGAATGGGATTGGACATTCTTCTGGTCATTCACCGCAATGTTTTCTGTTTGGCTAGCCTTTTTAAATGTGCTGCCTATTCCGGGATTAGATGGTGGTCATGCCGTTTTTATCCTGATCGAAATGGTTACACGCAAAAAACCAACAGAAAAAACCCTAGAAGTTGCTCAAACTATTGGAGTGGTTATTCTATTGACATTGATGGCTTTAGTATTTGGTAATGACATCTGGCATTTGATAACCGGAAAATAAAGATATAAAATGCATATTTTTTGCGATTTTTATTTGGATAAAACAATTTTCGCTTTATATTTGCACTCGCAAAAAAGGTTATATACCTTCCTCCTTAGCTCAGTTGGTTAGAGCATCTGACTGTTAATCAGAGGGTCCTTGGTTCGAGCCCAAGAGGGGGAGCAAAAAGCTTGACAGAAATGTCAGGCTTTTTTTGTTTAAATTTTCCCGCCATGCACTTTATTTACTTTCTACACTCCCAAAAACTAAACCGATTTTATATTGGCTAAACTACAAATCTAGAGGTAAGATTAGATTTCCGTCTCAAGGTCAAACAAGCCAAATTATTTACTCTTTTTCTAAAAAGTAACGTATGCAATTCGGTAAATTTCATAAGCAAAATCAGAAGAGTTAACGCTCCTTCCAAACCCTTCGCTTTTTATCTCCCGGCATAACCGTAAAAAGAGGGGCATCGGCACGCACCACAAACTTGAGGTTCGGTATATAAGCAGAGAACTTGTTCAGTTGTACCGCCATTTGTTTGTCCTGAACAGTCACCAAAATAAGTTCCCATCCCAACATTTTTTCCAAATCAGCAACATGGGGCACAATAGCTAACATGTCAAACAAAAGCTTTATCTTCTGCTCATTCAAACCACCAATAGCCTCATCAAGTGCACTAAGTTGCTCAAGGTAGTTGGAGTTAACAACAATTTTTGCCATAGCGTAGTAAAAAACAAGTACAGTAAAAATACAAAATTTCATTTTACAGAGGTACACAACCTCCTACTTCCTATATAGCATCAGCATGGTTACGCCTAGTCATCCTTATAGATAAAGCATCAATGGTGACAGATTACCGCTATTATCCTGTAATAGAAACAAAAGCAAATAAGGCAATACACACACAAATGAGCTACAACAGATCATAAGTATCTACCGTATAATCATCACCTTTTTAACGGTGGAGTCTAAAGCATCTTCCGAAGAAATAAAAATCATGTAGACTCCCGAAGCTACTTTATATTTTCCAAAAGCTCGTGTATCCCATTCAATTGTTCCGCCTTCGGAAATTTCTTCATGCACTAGATTTCCTTCAATGTCGGTAATTTTAATATTAGCTTTACTGGTTAAGCCGGAAATTTTGACAGTCCCTTCAAACCCAGGACGTACCGGATTTGGATAAACAAAAACATCTTCCAAGGAATCGCTCGGCTTAGTTGAAGTTCCTTTAAAAGAAACCATTCCTTTTGCGGTAGCGATGAAAACCTCTCCTGTTTTTCCATTAATTTCAACATCATTAATCACATTACTCGGAATTGGAGAATTGGTCGTCGTAAAATGATAAAGCGTTTCCTGTCCATTTGAAGAAAATAGAAAAACTCCTGAATCGGCTGTACCAACCCATTTATTATTTGCACCGTCTACAGCAATATCCGTAATAAACTGTCCAAATAACAGCTCTTGTGCTAATCCTTCATCATTGATAATAATGGAACTCGTAGTCAATTCTTCTTGATTAATAAAACGATCTACAGAAGATAAAATACGAAGTCCTTTTCGGGTACCAATCCAGAGTTGATTTCGGTTATCTACTGCCACTGCTTGAACAGCCGATGACGGCAAGTTCCCTTCATTTTGTCCCTCTGTAATTTTTAATAATTTATTATTGTAATTCTCATTGAACGCTAATAATCCTTCGTCTAAGGTGGCCAACCATTTTGTGTTGTTTTTATCAATAACCATTCTGTTATTACTTGTAAATCCGCTAATTACATTACTTACTGAAAAAGATTGCCATTGACCGTTTGTTTTTAAAACCTTAAACATATTGGCTATTAACCCGTTTGAAACCCACAAATTTCCGGTTTTATCGAATGCGGTTTGTTCGACACGAATATCCGGGCCATAAGTTGGATTTCCTGGATCAACCAATGATTCTAATCCACTATTTGTGGTATTAAATAAGGTAGTAGCTACATCATTTTCCAATTTTAATAAACCTGAAAAATAAGAACTGGCATAAATTTCATTTTCATTTGTAGGATTAACGGTTATTCTAACAATTGATTTAGCATTTAATAATTCCTCGAAGGGAATATTTAACCAACTATTTTCTTTGTATTTACTAATACCATATGAATCTAACGGATAAGGATTGTTAAATTGAGAATAATCTCCATAGGTTGCCCAAAGTGTATCTGCGGGAGAAACAGTTATTGAAAAAATATTGTTTTTAGAAGGTCCTTGGGGTAACAAAAACTCAAACATACTTGGGCTATCCAAAGAAGTTTCTACCACTCCATTGTTTAAAGTACCAATATAAATAGTTGATCCAATAATGGTGGCACAACTGAAATTAGAATTTAAGTCAGGAATAGAACTATTTTGTATCAAAAGAGTTTGAGCAAATGATTCATTAAGCACAAAAACCTTAGAAGCGGTTGTTATGATAAGATTAGCCTCTCTATTCCTAATATCTAAACCAACCTGTCCTAAATTTAAAACTTCAGAAGGTATATTACCGTTAAATCGATAAACTCTATTATTATTATTTATAGCAACCAGTTGATTATTAAAAGTGACAATTTTTTTCCAATAATCAGGATTAAAAACTTCCCATGCGTTGAAATCAATTAAATTAGGATTAGATAAATCCGCTTTTTTCAAACCATGATACAATGTGACCGCATAAATCTGATTATCTAGCACAGTTGTTTCTAAAATTTCTGTTTGACCTCCTGTCGGACTAATATAGAAAGTATCTCCAAAAGTCATATTAGAAAGTTTAAATTCTACCAATCCAAAATCACAAGAAATATAAAGTTTTTCAGCATGCTCATAAATATGGTTGATTTTTTTCTTGTTAGCCGGAATTCCACCTGTTTGATCACGAATACCAACTAAAAGTTGAATTGCCCCTGTCTCTTCATTAATCATAATTAATAAACCATTATCATGACCAATAAATGTTCTATTGTATTGACTACTATGATAAATAGTTGAAATAGTTTGACCGGAAAGTCCGTCAACTGTATTTAGTGTTTTTAGTTCATCGTTTATTATGTCTTTCGAAAAAATTGCCGTTTCACAAGCAGCAAACAATCGTGTAGAAGATTCGGAAAGATCTATAATTTCATTGTACGAAAAATAGCCTTTCCATAATTGATTTTGAGAAAATCCGAAAGTTGGTAAAAACAGTAATCCTATGATAGTAAAAAATTTCTTCATCCGCATTTATAAATTGACACACAAATATAGCTAAAACGAAATTATACTTCTTTTAATATAAAGGAATAAAAAAAGCTGCCTTTTCAGACAGCTTTTAATAATATTAGAGAAAGATATTAAACAACTCCTTGTGCAAGCATTGCATCAGCAACTTTTACAAATCCGGCGATGTTTGCTCCTTTTACGTAATCAACATAACCTTGACCATCTGAACCATATTTAACACAAGATTCATGAATATTAGCCATAATTGCTTTTAATCTTTGATCTACTTCTTCTGAAGTCCAGCTTAAACGCAATGAATTTTGAGACATTTCTAATCCTGAAGTTGCCACTCCACCCGCATTTGATGCTTTACCGGGAGCAAATAAGATTTTTGCCTTTGTAAATTCTTCAATAGCCTCCGGTGTCGATGGCATGTTTGCTCCTTCAGAAACACAAATACAACCATTAGAAATTAATGCTTTTGCTTCTGTCTGGTTCAATTCATTTTGTGTTGCACATGGAAGTGCAATATCACATTTAACTTCCCAAGGACGTTTTCCTTCTACAAATTTTGCGTTAGGATATTTTTTCAAATACTCACTGATTCTACCTCTTTGAACATTCTTAATATCCATAACATGTGCCAATTTTTCTGCATCAATACCCTCTGCATCATAGATATATCCTGAAGAATCTGAAAGTGTTACTACTTTTCCTCCTAATTCTGTTGCTTTTTCAGCAGCATATTGAGCAACATTTCCTGAACCGGAAACAGTTACTGTTTTTCCTTTGAAACTTTCACCTCTAGTATTTAGCATACTTTGGGCAAAATATACATTTCCGTAACCCGTTGCTTCCGGACGAATTAATGAACCTCCGAAAGAAATACCTTTTCCGGTTAATACCCCGGTAAACTCATTACGTAATCTTTTGTATTGTCCAAACATATAACCTACTTCTCTTCCACCAACACCAATATCGCCGGCAGGAACGTCTGTATCTGCACCAATATGTTTTGAAAGCTCCGTCATGAAACTTTGACAAAAACGCATAATTTCTATATCAGATTTTCCTTTTGGATCAAAATCAGAACCTCCTTTTCCTCCGCCCATTGGCAAGGTAGTTAAACTGTTTTTAAACGTTTGTTCAAAGGCCAAAAATTTCAAAATACTCAAATTTACAGAAGGATGGAAACGAATTCCTCCTTTATAAGGTCCAATAGCTGAATTCATTTGAATTCTGTATCCTCTATTCACTTGAGTTTTTCCGGCATCATCAATCCATGTAACTCGGAACATAATGATTCTTTCCGATTCAACCATACGCTCTAGTAGCATTTGGTTTTGATATTTTTTATTTTTTTCAATAAAAGGAATAACAGTCTCTGCAACTTCCTTTACAGCCTGTAAAAATTCTGGCTCATTTGGATTTTTTTTAGCTACTGCTTCAACAAAAGAGTGAATACTTTCTGTCATGATTATTAGTTTAGTAACGTTTAAGAAAACGTTTTCGTTTGATGCAACAAATATACATTTTATTAAAATATTGGTGTAATTTTTTTTATATTCTCAGTAGATTTATTTTTTTATTAAGAATTCATGATAAAACATACAGTTATTGACATGATTTATAACAATTATTAGATATTTCAATATATATACAAGTATTTTTTCATTTTATTTTATAAGTGAATTATGTTTTTATATATTTGTCGAGAATTGATTATAAACTAGATGCAAATGCCCAAATATCTTATATTTTCCTTACTGCTATTTTTTGGAGTCAAAAATACTGTCATGGCTCAATTTGGTTTTTCACATGAAGTTGGAGTTATTGTTGGGCCTGTTGCTTTTCAATCGGACTATGGAGTACGAGGTGATGGCGAAACAAATGCAGGGAATACCGGATTTGGTATTGGATTAATTCACTACATGAACTTCTCCTATCGAGCGGATTGTAATTGTTATGCCACACCAACTTATTTTAATGACCACTTTAAATTGCGAAGTGAACTATCCTACAATAAAACCAATTTAGAACACTTTGGAAAATGGGTTGCCCCAGGTAAAACTTCATTTGCAGCAGATCAATTAAGAGCAATGAGAGGAAGTACTGCAGTAACAAATATCGGTATGCAGTTGGAATATTTTCCATTTAGCATTAGAGAGTTTTCTGCAACTCCAGGTAAATTAGGTCCATTTGTTAGTTTAGGAGGGCAATTTAGTTACTACAATCCTGAAGCTTATTCAACTATGGGCCCTGGATTAGGAGAATTGCTTGAAGTAACTCCAACGAAATATATTGATGGTGTAACAAATGATGGTGGAACAGTGTGGTCTGTTGTTGGAAGTGTTGGAACACGATACAAACTAACCATTCTTTCAGATTTAATGATTGATTTAAGATGGCAATATTATTTTTCAAATTGGGTGGATGGTTTAAATCCAAATCCTGATGTATATAAAGAAAATAAAGCGAATGATTGGTTGGTTTGGTTAAATTTTGGATATATTTATTATTTAGATTAGTACAAATTAACTAAAAAAAGAAACCCCGTAAAGTGATACTTTACGGGGTTTCTTTTTTTTATCTAAAGGCTTGTTCAATATCAGCAAGTAAGTCATCAATATCTTCAACACCAACGCTTAATCGCACTAAGTCATCTGTTATTCCAACTTCTAATCTTTTCTCTGCGGGAATAGAAGCGTGTGTCATCAATGCCGGGTGATTGGCTAATGATTCTACTCCACCAAGAGATTCTGCCAAAGTAAACACTTTTAGTTTTTCTAAAAAGGCAATTGAATCTGATTTTTTAGCTGATTTAAAGGTAAACGAAACCATCCCTCCAAAACCGCCTATCATTTGTTTTTTTGCAATTTCGTGAAAAGGATGATCAGGTAAACCCGGATAAAATACTTTTTCAACTTCAGGATGATTGCTTAAAAATTCAGTTACCTTCATGCCATTTTCACAATGTCTTTGAACTCTAAGATGAAGCGTTTTTATTCCTCTCAAGACCATATAACTATCTTGAGGACCTAAAGTTCCACCTGTTGCAAATTGAGCAAAATGTAATTTTTCGCCTAATTCGACATTTCTTACAATTAAAGCCCCGGCAATTACATCAGAATGTCCTCCTAAATATTTAGTTGCGGAATGCATCACAATATCTGCCCCTAAATCCAATGGTTTTTGAAGATAAGGAGTTGCAAAAGTATTGTCTACAGCAAATAAGATTTTTTTATCATTGGTAATTTTAGCAATAGCTGCAATATCTGCTAATTTCATCAAAGGATTTGTAGGTGTTTCTACCCAAACCAATTTTGTATTGGCATTAATCAATGACTGAAATTTTTCCAAATCATTCATGTCTACAAAATGAAATTTAATACCAAAATCGGCATAAATCCTTGTAAACATTCGATAAGTACCTCCATATAAATCATCCATTGCAATAACTTCATCACCTGGCTTCAAAAGTTTTAATACGGAGTCTGTCGCAGCTAGTCCGGAAGAAAAAGCTAAACCACGAACTCCGTTTTCAATACTCGCCAAAGCATCTTCTAATGCTTGCCGCGTTGGATTGGCCGCTCTGCTATATTCATAATGATTAGTTGGTACACCCGGACTTTTTTGAGCAAAAGTCGACGTATTATAAACCGGCGGCATCACTGCACCCGTACTTGGGTCGTGGTGTTGACCTCCATGAATTACTTTTGTATTGAATTTCATATTATTATTTATTTGTGCAAAGATAAGAAGTTGAATTTAGGCAGTAAAGCGTAAGTTCATAAAGATTCTATAAATAATTTCATCCGCTTTTCTAAGATAACTGTTTTCAAAATTAAAATCTGTATTTTTGCATTATGGAAACAAATAGACAAAAGAAAATAGGTAGTGTTTTACAAAATGATTTAGTAGACATTTTGCAAGGTGAAGTTCGTAAAAACGGAATATCCAATTTGATTATCTCCGTTTCAAAAGTGTCTGTAACTACCGATTTATCAGTAGCTAAAGTATATTTGAGTGTTTTCCCAACAGAAAAAGGAGCAGAAATTTTAGCGGCAATCAAATCAAATACACCCTTAATCAAACATGATTTGTCGCAACGCGTAAAACTTCAATTACGTAAAGTACCTAATTTAACCTTTTTCATTGATGATTCATTGGATTATATTGAAAAAATAGACAAAGCATTAATTGGCGATGAAAATCCAATTGAAAATCCTGAACTTTTAGATAAAAGAAAAAAATCGTAAGGTGAAATTTCCGCTTTACATAGCCAAACGGTATTTATTTAGCGGTAGTAAAAATACGGCAATCAACATCATTACTTTTATTGCCTCCGCCGGAATCATTGTGGGTACGATGGCACTCTTTGTAGTTTTATCTGTATTTAGTGGGCTTAGAGATTTTAGTCTGTCATTTGCTAATGATTTTGACCCGGATTTAAAAGCAGTTGCAAAAATCGGAAAAACTATTCTTATCACTTCTGAACAGGAAAATGAAATTTCACAACTCGAAGGTGTTGCAAACTTTAGTAAAATTATTGAAGAAAGAGCCCTCTTTACCTTTAATGGAAAAGATCAATTAGCCAATATCAAAGGGGTTGATCAAAATTTCCCTTTAGTTAATCAAGTAGAAAAAACCATTTTTCAAGGACAATGGATAGAAGAAAACACTGAGCAAGTTGTGGTTGGGCACGGTATTAGTCAAAAACTTTCCATGGGATTATTTGATTTGGTCAATGTTTTTGAAACATTTGTTCCAAAACCGGGAAAAGGTACTATTGACTCCCCTGAGGGAGCTTTTAATCGATCCGTTTTAGTTCCTGTTGGATTCTACTTTATTAATGAAGAACTTAATCAAAAATATGTTTTTGCCAATTTAAATATTGTACAGGAATTATTGGATTATAAATCCAATCAAATTTCGGGTTTTGAATTGAAATTAGAACCAAAAGCAGATGAATCAGAAATAGTTGAATCGTTAGAAAAAATTTTTCAAAATAATATCATCATCAAAAACAGAGCTCAATTAAATGAGTCGCTTTACAAAATGCTAAATACCGAAAATCTGGTTTTGTACCTCATTTTTTCTTTGGTCATTGCTGTTACACTTTTCACCTTAATTGGAGCATTAATCATGATAATCATTGAAAAGAAATCAAACCTAAAGACAATGTATAGTTTAGGGTCAGACTTAAGTGATTTGAGAAAAATTTTTCTTTACCAAGGCTTTTTAATTTGTTTGATTGGAGGAATAATTGGTTTGTTTTTAGGAATAGTATTGACACTCCTCCAACAAAAATTTGGTTTTATAATGATAAATACCAGCATGGCTTATCCAGTCCGCTTTTCAATATTCAATATTGTGATTGTGATTAGTACAATTGCCTTACTAGGCTTTTTAGCTTCTTGGATAGCCAGCAGTCGAGTAAATAAAGCCCTTTTAGAATAAATTGGTGGTTTGATAGTTTTCATAAACCGCGGCAATTTCTTCAAACACATCCATTAAAGCCATTGCCCCATCTGTAGTAACTAAGCGTTGTTTATATTCTTTAAAACCGTGAATCCCTTTGAAGTAATTGGTATAGTGGCGACGCATTTCAAAAATTCCAACACGTTCTCCTTTCCATTCCATTGACCAAATTAAGTGATTTCTAGCAGCTTCAATGCGGTCTTTCATCGTGGGCTCCGGCAAATGTTCACCGGTTTTAAAATAATGTTTGATTTCGTTAAAAATCCATGGATAACCAATGGCAGCACGACCAATCATCATTCCGTCCAAACCATATTTATTTTTGTATTCCAATGCTTTTTCGGGTGAATCGATATCACCATTACCAAAAATAGGCATCGTAATTCTCGGGTTGTTTTTTACTCGGGCAATATGCGACCAATCGGAATGACCTTTATACATCTGAGCTCTCGTCCGGGCATGGACCGTCAAAGCTTGCACACCAATATCTTGAAGTCGTTCGGCTACTTCATCAATGTTGATGGAATTCTCATCCCAACCCAAACGCGTTTTTACTGTTACCGGAAGATTGGTACTACGAATAACCGCTTTCGTTAACCTTACCATTAAATCTACATCTTTTAAAACCCCAGCTCCGGCACCTTTACAAACTACTTTTTTCACGGGACAACCAAAATTGATATCCACCAAATCAGGCCGCACTGTTTCCACGATTTTGGCACTCATAGCCATCGCTTCTTCATCACCACCAAAAATTTGAATACCTACAGGACGTTCATAATCAAAAATATCCAATTTCATTCTGCTTTTCATCGCATCGCGAATCAATCCTTCGGAAGATATAAATTCTGAGTACATCAAATCTGCTCCGTGCAATTTGCACAAGCGACGAAACGGCGGATCACTCACATCTTCCATTGGAGCAAGAAGCAAGGGGAAGTCGGGCAAGATGATGTTTCCGATTTTTGGCATTGGAATTAAATTTTGGGCAAAGATAGTTAAACCTGACAGGTTTACAAAAACCCTACCTGTTTTGCAGGTTTGAAATCCAAAACTTTGCTTTATATTTGCGGATTAAATGCACTCAGCATTCGCATTAGAAATTGATAGATTACGAAGATGAAGAACATACGAAATTTTTGCATTATTGCTCACATTGACCACGGAAAGAGTACGTTGGCTGACCGTTTATTAGGGGCTACACAAACCGTTACGGCACGTGAGGAAAAGGCTCAGTTGCTGGATAATATGGATTTAGAGCGTGAACGCGGAATTACTATTAAGAGTCACGCAATTCAAATGGAATATGTTTACAAAGGCGAAAAATATATTCTGAATTTAATTGATACACCGGGACACGTTGATTTTTCCTATGAAGTTTCACGGTCTATTGCAGCTTGTGAAGGAGCTTTATTGATTGTTGATGCAGCACAAAGTATTCAAGCTCAAACCATTTCAAATTTATATTTAGCCTTAGAAAATGACTTAGAAATCATTCCTGTCTTGAACAAAGTGGATTTACCAAGTGCCAATCCGGAGGAAGTGAGCGACGATATTATTGATTTATTAGGTTGCAAATTAGAAGATATTATTCATGCTTCGGGCAAAACCGGTTTTGGGGTAGAAAATATTTTGGCAGCAATTATTGAAAAAATTCCCGCTCCAAAAGGCATTAAAGACGAACCCTTACAAGCATTAATTTTCGACTCCCATTATAATCCGTTTCGAGGTATTGAAGTAATCTTTCGTGTGAAAAATGGTGAAATCCGAAAAGGTCAGAAAATTAAATTCATGGCCACCGGAAATGAATATTTTGCTGATGAAGTGGGTACCTTAAAGCTGAATCAAGTGCCAAAAGACGTGATTTCAACCGGAGATGTTGGCTATTTAATATCAGGAATAAAAGAAGCGAAAGAAGTAAAAGTAGGTGATACATTGACCGATGCTAAAAATCCTACGACAAATATGATTCAAGGTTTCGAGGATGTAAAACCAATGGTTTTTGCCGGAATTTATCCCGTTGACACCGAAGATTATGAAGATTTGCGGGCTTCAATGGAAAAATTGCAACTAAACGATGCATCGTTAGTTTTTGTTCCTGAAAGTTCTGCCGCTTTAGGTTTTGGTTTTCGTTGTGGATTCTTAGGAATGTTGCATTTAGAAATCATTCAAGAACGCTTGGAACGTGAGTATGACATGACTGTGATAACAACGGTTCCCAACGTTTCCTATCATGCATTCACTAAGAAAGAACCTGACACAATTTTGATTGTAAACAATCCGTCCGATTTGCCTGAACCATCAAAATTAGACCGCGTTGAAGAACCGTATATTAAGGCAACAATTATTACCAAATCAGAATTTGTTGGTAATGTAATGAGTTTATGTATAGAAAAAAGGGGCGTAATAACTAATCAAACTTATTTAACCACCGAACGTGTTGAATTAAATTTTGATATGCCGTTGGCCGAAATTGTATTCGACTTTTATGACCGATTGAAAACGGTTTCCAAAGGATATGCTTCGTTTGACTATTCGCCAATTGGCATGAGAACATCTAAATTAGTAAAATTAGATGTTTTATTAAATGCTAATTCTGTTGATGCTTTATCCGCTTTGATTCACGAGGATAATGCGTATAACATTGGTAAAAAAATGTGTGAAAAATTGCGTGAACTCATCCCGAGACAACAGTTTGACATTCCGATTCAGGCGGCTATTGGTGCAAAAATCATTGCCCGTGAAACAATAAAAGCGTTACGAAAAGACGTTACCGCCAAATGTTACGGTGGTGATATTTCCCGTAAAAGAAAACTATTGGAAAAACAGAAAAAAGGTAAAAAGAGAATGCGTCAAGTTGGTAATGTAGAAATTCCTCAAGAAGCGTTTATGGCGGTGTTAAAGTTGAATGATTAGGAAAGGTGCTGAGTGGCAGAGCTACTGAGTATCTGAGAAAATAATAATGTGAACCCAACGACGAGAGTTGTTGGGTTTTTTTATGGCAATGATTGAATCTTTTATAATACTATTTAGCCTTCCATTTGAATTTTTTTCAAATCGGAGGAGTTTTGATAACGTATTTTCATCTTTAAATTATGATTTGTGCTTTTTTTATATGCTTATTTTGACAATTTCATAAAAATAAACACTTAAAGTTCCTAAATCAAATGTGGTGTTTTAAAAACACTAATTTTACCTTATTAGATTGTGATTTTATTCATTACTATATGAATTTGAAAAGAATTTGAAAGTTTCAAAACAAACAAATATGAGAAATGTTTTTATTAAAGGAACCGGTTCCTATGCCCCTGAAAATATAGTTAAAAATGATTTTTTTGAAAGCATTGGTTCTTCTGACGAATGGATTTATAGTCATTTAGGAATAAAAGAAAGGAGAATTTCTACGGGTGAAACCACGAGCGATTTAGCCTATAAAGCCGGATTAAAAGCTATAGAAAACGCTGGGTTAACGGCTAATGAAATTGATTTAATTTTAGTTGCCACTACAACTCCTGACCGCCAAGCCCCTTCGTGTGCAAGTATGGTTCAAGAAAAACTACAGGCTTTTAATGCTGTTGCTTTTGACGTAGCAGCCGTTTGTTCCGGGGCTTTATTTACAACGGCTGTTGGTGTTCAGTTCATTAAAACAGGCATGTATAATACCGTTTTAGTTATTGGAGCTGATACTTTTTCTAACATTATAGATTGGGAAAGAAGAGATGCTGTATTTTTTGGTGATGGTGCCGGAGCGATGGTGCTTTCAAATACTGAGGAAGACAAAGGATTTATCGATTTCATATTACACACAGATGGTCGTGGAAAAGAACATTTTACAATCCCTGCCGGAGGTTCAGAAAAGCCAACCAGTCATGAAACTATTGACAATCGCTTACATTATTTTCAAATGAATGGAAAAGAAGTTTATAAAACTGCTGTAAAGGTTGTGCCTGAATGTATCAATGAAATTTTGATAAAAAACAATGTTTCAATTGATAACATTGCTTTTTTAATTCCACATCAACCTAGTATTGGAATCTTAAAAGAAATTGCTCAAAAAGTGAATTTGCCCTTTGAAAAAGTTAAAACAAACATGGATCGTTATGCAAATACCTCAGGTGGAACGATTCCAATCGTATTAGATGAAACGCATCGAAAAGGCGAATTTAAAGAAGGTGATTTACTTTTATTTGCAGCTGTTGGTGCAGGTTGGACGTGGGGAACTGCCTTATATAAATGGTAAAAAACATAGTAATAACATTAAAATTGAAATAAAATGTTTACAGGGAAAACTTTTTTAATAACAGGAATAGCCGATAAAAATTCGTTAGCCATGTTTGTGGCAAAAAAGATAATAGAAAATGGAGGTTCTGTTGTTTGCACCGGATTAGGCGTAAGTCCTTTTCATAAAAACTTATCTGAAAAGGCGGCTGCTTTTTTAAATAAAAATTATCAGGATTTTAAAGATGCCGTTCAAGAAGAATTAGGAGATGCTTTTACAGCTATTGTAGATGTTACTTTAGATGAAAGCATAGAACATTTCGCTAAAACTTTACAGGGAAAAAATATTCAATTAAATGGTTTTTTACATGCTATTGCCATGGATAAAACTATTCGTCTCAAAGAAGTGAAACCTCTGTTAGAAGTTACAAAAGAAGAGTTTTGCGACACGATGGAAGTTTCTGCCTATTCTTTAATTCGGCTAAGTCATTATTTATTTAAATACAATATTTTACAACCGGACTCCTCTATCTGCTCTTTGAGTTATATTGCTGCAGCAAAAGTGACGTTTCATCCGTATAGAAATATTAGCATTGCTAAAGCTGCTTTAGAAAGAATAACCATAGAATTAGCAGATGAACTTGGTAGAAAAAATGGAACGCGGGTCAATGCTATTCGATTTTCTCCTTATATGGGAAGCAAAGCCGGAAATGCAACGCTTAATCCGGAAGACTTCGAAACGGCAGACAGAATAAGTCCATTAGGAAATGCCTTGCCGGATGATTTAGCAAACGAAGTGATTCATTTATTTCGTCCAAAAGGAAGAATTACAGGAGAAATAAGACACGTGGACGGTGGCTATAATATTATGGGGTAATCTTAATTTTATTTTGGTTTTCATTTTTTAGAAATTTTATTATACTGAAAAGGTAGAACTTCAGAACCTGTAGGCCTTTGCCTCTCTTCCATAAAATCTTAGTACCTTTGCAATTAAATTCAGCAACTTTACTAATGATAGAAGATAAAAATCCGCAACGCACATCCATTGCTCAATTGGGCGAATTTGGTTTAATTGACCATTTAACCAAAAATTTTGATGTTAAAAATCCTTCTACTTTAAAAGGAATTGGCGACGATGCGGCTGTGTTGGATTTCAAAGATAAAAAAGTGGCGGTTTCCACTGATTTATTAATTGAAGGGGTGCATTTTGATCTGGCCTATATGCCATTAAAACATTTAGGCTATAAAGCAGTAGTGGCTAATGTTTCAGACATTTGTGCGATGAATGCTAAGCCAACTCAAATTACAGTTTCGATTGCCGTTTCCAGTAGATTTCCCCTAGAAGCTTTAGAAGAATTGTTCGATGGAATTACGATAGCTTCTCAAATTTATAATGTGGATGTTGTGGGTGGTGACACTACTTCTTCGCAAAAAGGATTAATTATTTCCATTACTGCCATTGGAGAAGCTAAAGAAGAAGAAATTATATATAGAAACGGGGCTAAAGAAAATGATTTAGTTGTCGTTACCGGTGATATTGGTGCTGCCTATATGGGCTTACAAGTTTTGGAACGTGAAAAACAAGTATTTCAGGTCAACCCAAACAATCAACCGGATTTAGAAAATTATACGTATTTAATCGAACGGCAATTGAAACCGGAAGCTCGCACAGATATTCGAGAATTATTAGAAAAATTAGAAGTAAAACCCACTTCAATGATCGATATTTCAGATGGATTGTCATCTGAAGTGATGCATCTTTGCAAACAATCTAAGGTTGGCTGTACAATTTATGAAGAAAAATTACCGTTAGATCCTCAATTAATATCTGTTTGCGAAGAATTCAATATTGATAGTACAACTGTAGCTATTAATGGTGGGGAAGATTATGAATTATTGTTCACTATAGCTTTAGAAGATTTTGATAAAATAAAAGCGAACCCAAACCTTACAGTAATTGGTCACATCAATAAACAATCGGAAGGAATACATTTAGTTACCCGAGCCAATCAAAAAATCGAAATGAAAGCTAGAGGTTGGAATGCCTTGGAAGAATAACTATTTTGATTTAAAAAATAAAAAAAGCGAGACATTGGGGTGTTTCGCTTTTTTTAGTTTTGACTTTTTAAGTAGTTGTCTTTGGTTTGAATAAGATCTTTCGTTGGGGCAAAAGGGTGGTATTTCTTCTTCGGGTTCGACTACTTAGTTACGTTCTTAGGTCAATATTTTATTATGATAATTACTTCGTTATTGATGATGTAAAGATAGTCTGGTGCTTTTCATTTTCAAATACGGTTCTCCGTAGAATGTGTTACGGGTTCACGCTTATTTTGATGTGGTTTCCCGTAATGGAAATTTTACTGATTATTTATTAAAAAAAGGCAATAAAAAAAGCAATAGTTTGGGGCCTATTGCTTTTATGATTTTTTTGAGTGACCGATAAGTAGGTTAAGTCATTGGGGACTTACAAAAGGGTGGTATTTGAATCGGGTTACTCTGTTTTGTTCTTAGGTTGATTTGTAAATTTTAGTATGCTAACTAACTCGATGTAAAAGTATATTGATTTTCAATACTTTAATTACGGTTTCCCACAAAAAAGGATGAGGTTTTACGCCAATTTTACTACGGTAAGTTCCAATAAAAAAGGGGTGATTAAATCAACCCCTTGTTTTTTGCTTCTGTAATAAGCTCTATATCACTACTTCCCTTTACACTAAGAATTTCTTTCAAATTTAATTTTCGCTTTTCTATGGCACTTAATGAAAGTGGGACATAACTGGGAAGATCTTTTGTTTTAACTCCTTTAGATAAATGAAATAATATTTGTTTATCAAATTCATCAACCTGTAGATTTTCATACTGTGATTGACTCACAAACTTTACTACCGTTTGACTGTAATAATTATCATTATTTAAAATTTTATTAAATGCATTCAATAATTCATCAAAGGTCAAATCGTTTTTAATAATTAGTCCATTCGGATTAATTTCTTTAATAATTGAATTGATTTTGATTAACTCGGTGTGCATGGTCAACAAGATGATTTTACAATCAGGCATCACCTTACGAAGCAATTTAGCCAAATCCTCTCCTGACATAATGTTTTTTTCTTCATAGGGAGGCATACTTATATCTAGAAATGCAATATCAAACGGTTGTGATGCCGTTGTAATAATTTCATAAGCTGATTTACAATTATTGGCCTGAGTGGTTGTATAATCAAAGTTATTAGCACTGTAGCTTTTTAAAGCATTTTTGTAGGCCTCAATGATGAAAGGATGATCATCAACAATAATAATTTGGTAATTTTTTGACATGGCTATGTAGTGGGTTGTTGTTCTAATGGTATATCAATGGCAATACTTGTTCCTTTTCCTTTTTTTGATTTTAATTCAAATGTTCCGTGGCACGAAGTTACGCGAGATTCTATATTTTGCAAACCAATTCCTTTACTTTTTTTATCAACATCAAAACCAACACCATCATCAATTATATTGATGTGCAGGTTATCGGCATCTTTAATCAAATTAATAGAAACGTTTTTAGCCGATGCATACTTATTAATATTTTGTAACGACTCTTGAATAATGCGGTAAACATTAATTTTTATATTGTTACCCACTTTGTCCCACTTAATAGCTGAATCAATATTGTACTTTAAATCAGTATCTTCAGATAATGTTTTCTGTTCTTCAAATAAATTGGTTAAGATGGCCACAAAGTTATTAATCAAGGCATATTTCTCCCTGTTCAATTCATGAGAAATCTCTCGAATATCCTGTTCTATATTTTTTAATTCTGAAATATAATGATTTCTTCCGGCAACAGCCTGCTCATCGTCTTTTTTATTTAAACTGTCCAAATTCAACCTTGCCCCAAACAAACGGCCTAGAACTCCATCATGTAACTCCTGACCGATTCGTTGTTTCTCTTTTTGAACAACTTCATCTAATTTTTTTTGTTGACTCAACATCAAAGCATAAATTTCCTCATTTGCACGTTGTTGTGCTTCTCGAAGTTTAAAGCGGGCATTTCTACTTCGTTGATCTCGAATAATGTAAAGCAAGACAACAATAAAAAATGCTAACAAAGCAAAAAGAATAATATTTCGATTTTGAATTGTTAATTGTTCTTTTTGTCGCTTGAATTCATCTGTTTCAAATTCAATTCGGGCAAATTTTTCACTAACCTTTCTTTCTGTTTGTATTAAGGTATCACTTAAACTAACATATTCTTTTGAATAAAAATTGCTTTTTTCAGTTTCAACATTTCCTAATTGCTTTAAAGTTAACAACTGATGTCCTATACTGTTTGAAGATAATGCAAGACTATGTGCTTCATTGGCATATTTTAACGCACTGTCTTTTTGCTTTTTAGCATCATAATATTCAGATATGTGAATTTTGTTAACAATGATTCCGGTTGTAATTTTCAAACTGTCTCTAATCTTCAAAGCTGTATAAAATGAACCAGGTAAATCTGTAAAATCATTCTCTTTTAACTTGGCATGTGCAAGATTATCTAAAACCATAGCGTATAGAGCTGGATCATCTTTATTCAAATTTGGCTCATTGTATGCCGCTCTAAAATTCTGTAATGCAAGTGCAAATTCGTTTTTATTTTTATAAATTAATCCTATATTGTTGAGCGTACTCGCTCTTCTTTGCATAAAGGTTGGAATTTCATTTCGGTCAACGATAAGTAACGCTTTTTTATGAAAGTCAATAGCATTATCATATTCTGTCAGTTCCGTCAAACACATCCCGATTAGACTTAAAGCCTGGTATTCTAAATAACTGTCTTTTCCCAACCGTAAAAACTTCATCGCAATATAAGCCGTATTTTCTGCTCCTCTAAAATCACGATTATTAAATTGGATTTCTGCTTTGTTTAAATACATCTCCCCAATCTTGAGGTTGTCTTTTAATTTTATGTACTCTTTCTCTGCCTGATTGTAATATAAAAAGGCACTGTCACTTTTAGTTATTTTTTTATAATAATCCCCTAAAAAAGCATAAGCTCTTGCTAAATTAATAGTGTCATTTACTTCTATTGATAGGTTTTTAGCTTTTTCGGTTGTATTCTTAAAGTCATCAAATTTATTTAAATTAAAATAACGTATTGAAACTCTTAAGTAATTTTTACGATTATTGGAATCATTTGGAAGGGTCTCAACTATTTTTAGGGCTTTACCATTATTTGAGTAACGTTCATTAAAATTTAAATTCTCGTCAAATGCATTGTCTAAGAATATTGCGAGAGAATCTTGTTTTTTTGAATTATCCGAAAAAGTGTTTTTATTATCGGAACAATGCACCAAAAAAACAAAGACAAAGGCTAAAAGTAACGTTCTTTTTTTCAAGTTGTGTAAATTAAGGCAAGCCAAATATAAATAAAAAAAAAAGACTACTTTAAAAAGTAGTCTTAAATATATTTTATATAGTTTGGAGGTTTAAACTAAATCTCTCTTTTTGGATGGACTTGTAGAATATTCTCCAGTTTCAGAAGTAACTTCTGTTGAATAAGGCAAATCTCTCTTTTTCCATGGACTTGTTGAATATTCTCCGGTTTCAGTAGCCATCACTAAATCTCTCTTTTTGGAAGGACTTGTTGAATACTCTCCAGTCTCAGATGTTGCTTCTGATGCATATGGCAAATCTCTCTTTTTCCATGGACTTGTTGAATATTCTCCAGTTTCAGTATCCATAACTAAATCTCTCTTTTTAGAAGGACTTGTCGAGTATTCTCCAGTTTCCATTAACTGAGGTTCGTTACTTGTTATTGTGCTTTCAGTTAAATCTGTTGAAGAAACAGAAGCAAACATAAACAATCCTAAAAATGCAAATAATGTCTTCATGGTATTTTGTGTTTTAAGTTATTTCGTAAATAAATTTTTGGTGCTATTCTTTAAAAACGGTATGCTATTCTTATTATGTAGAAAGATGACTGCCTAACGTGGGGACACCTTTCATTCACGATGTAAAAGTATAGTGCATCTCTCGTACAGCCAATAAAATCAAGGGGTGAATGGTGAGTGTAATCCGTTTGGGTGTGGATTGGTATTAAATCTTGGTAGAATAGAGTGTTTTAAATGTCTTTAAAATCTGACCCCGCTAATTGGGCAATAATTAGTTCAACATTCTCTTTATAACTCTTTGAAAACGGAAGTTGTGTTTTCGTGTTTTTTATGTAACAAACTGTATTTCCCGTGTGAACTCTTGAAACATAATTTTTGTTGACAATATAGCTGTTGTGAATTCTAAAGAAGTAATTAGGCAGATTTTCTTCAAAATATTTTAATGTTTTGAATGCTATAATGACTTCTCCATTATTCATGGTGATATCCGTAGAATTATTATCAGCCTTCAAAAAAGCAATTTCGTCTAACTCTAAAAAGCGATAATCACCATACGATTTTATGCAAATTAAATTCCGGCTTACTTCTTCTTTTACTTTGGTATTTAAAGAAGAATCTTTTGAAATCGTTTTAATTTCTGAAAGCAATGGCTCTAAATCAACTGTAATATTGTCTTGAGGCAAATGCTCTTCAATCGTTTTTACAAGTTGATTAACAATAAGCTCTGAATTCACCTCTGATTTCTGGCTACTAGCCATTTCCAGAAGTGCCTCTTTAAGTCCTGCTATTTCATTTCTTAAAAGCGAAAATAACTCATCATTTAGTGGTTTATCGGAAATAGTTTCCTCTTTTAGTGAAATTGGTTGGTGTGATATTTCCTTCTCCTTTAAAAACGCTTCTTCCGGTTCACTATTTTTAAACTCTTGAAGTTTACGTGGCTCAGGATTTAAACGAATTACGGGAACATCAATGGTTTTTTCAAATCGCAATAAGGCTTTACGAACATCGCTAATTGCAAATGGTTTAATCAAAAAATCCAACACATCATATTTTACTGCTTCAAATGCTTTGGAAGAATCATGTGAAATGGCAATAATTTTTGGTGTTTTTTTTAAATATCGATGTAATTCATTGATTAACAACAAAGAAAGACTGGAAGAAGTGGAAATTGGATTGATTTCCAGGAAAACAAAATCAGGTTGATATTCTAAGACTAAGTTTAAAGCATCATCATACTGTGTAGCTGAGCCTAAAAGTGTAAAATTCGAAAAACTTTCCATTACGGACTGTATTTTCAAAATACTTTTAGTATCATCGTCGAGAATGATATATGAATACTTCATAAACCTATCAAATCAAATAAAAAACGAAGGAAGCACCAACAACCTTTCGTTCTGTTTTTTGTTATATTATGCTGATTTGTAGGTTATTTGCGTAAAAACAAGGGGCAGTTTTACACTTTAACAATTTTACTTATAATTATTGGGAGATATTTGTCCGAATCAATATAATTATTAACAAACATAAGTTAAAAAATAAGCTTTTAAAAGCAATTTTTAATCGTTTCGATAACACGCAAAAATTTCCGATTAAAAACTAGTATCACACTTTTTTCAGAAAATAAAAGGGATTTAAAAAAAGAGTTCTTTTGTAGAATGGAATTAAATCAAAAAATAAAGAATTTTCACAAAATTTTACACAAAACATGGTATAGTATTTGTTACTTTCGTAAAAAAATAAATCAACAAATCATGAGAAAAATACTTTTTTTACTTGTTTGCCTGACCGGCTTTTCGTCTTTTGCACAAGAAAATGAAATTCCGGAATTCAAAAGAAATGAACTCAAAGGAAATGCCTTGTTCTTAGTTTTAGGTAGTTTTGAAGCCACTTATGAGCGATTATTAAATGAAGAATCAGGTATTGGAATTAGTGTAAATGTTCCTTTCACCAATGATCAAGATGTCGTTTTTTCTATTACTCCTTATTATCGTTTCTATTTTGGTAAAAAACCGGCAACCGGATTTTTTCTGGAAGGTTTTGGTATGTTAAATCAAGTGGATGACTATGTTTATGATTATAATGGTTATTACCAAGATACTAACAAAACTATCACTGATTTTGCTTTTGGTATCGGCGTGGGTGGAAAATGGGTTTCTAAAAGAGGCGTTCTTGTTGAAATTAATGCCGGCGTAGGCCGAAACTTATTCAGTGAATACAATGACACTCGCGATTATGAATTTATTGGAAGAGGTGGTATAACTGTTGGATATAGATTCTAATAAATTAAAATCCCAAATTTCAATTACTTGAAATTTGGGATTTTTTTATTTTAAATTTTGGAAACTTACATTTTCATCAACCAGTTTCGCATGGAAACATCGTTTGTAATAATGTCTCTTAACTCAGAAATTTTTACACGGTCTTGTTGCATGGTATCACGGTGACGAATAGTAACCGTTTCATCTTCTGCTGTTTGGTGGTCAACTGTAATGCAAAAAGGTGTACCCAACGCATCTTGTCTTCTGTAACGACGACCCACAGCATCTTTTTCATCATATGCCATGTTGAAATCCCACTTCAATTCTTCTACAATCTTTCTTGAAATTTCAGGCAAACCGTCTTTCTTAACTAAAGGTAAAACAGCCGCTTTGGTTGGTGCTAAAACCGATGGTAAACGTAAAACTGTTCTCGTTGAACCATCCTCTAACGTTTCTTCTGTTAATGAATTGGCGAAAACAGCCAAAAACATACGGTCCAAACCGACCGAAGTTTCTATTACATATGGAACATAATTTTTATTCTCCTCTGTATCAAAATATTGCAATTTTTTGCCAGAATATTGTTCGTGAGCTTTCAAATCGAAGTCGGTTCTGGAGTGAATTCCTTCCAATTCTTTAAATCCGAATGGAAAATTAAATTCAATATCTGCCGCTGCATTGGCATAGTGAGCTAATTTTTCATGGTCGTGAAAACGGTAATTTTCTCTTCCTAAACCTAATGACAAATGCCATTTTAAACGGGTTTCCTTCCAATATTCATACCATTTCATCTCTTCGCCCGGTTTAACAAAAAACTGCATTTCCATCTGTTCAAATTCACGCATACGGAAAATGAATTGACGAGCTACAATTTCGTTTCTAAACGCTTTTCCGGTTTGAGCAATTCCAAACGGAATCTTCATTCTCCCCGATTTTTGAACATTTAAAAAATTTACAAAAATTCCCTGAGCTGTTTCAGGGCGTAAATATAAATCCATGGAAGAATCGGCAGAAGCACCAATTTTTGTCCCAAACATCAAGTTAAACTGACGAACCTCGGTCCAATTCCTTGATCCTGATTCCGGACAAGCAATTTCTAATTCTTCAATTAACGCTTTTACATCGGCTAAATCTTCATTGCCCAACGAACGAGCCATTCTTTCCAAAATTTCACGTTGTTTGGCTTTGTATTCCATCACACGAGCATTAGTTGCCACAAATTGTGCCTCGTCAAAAGCTTCACCAAAACGTTCTTTGGCTTTATCTATTTCATTTTGTGCCTTTTGGTTTAATTTTTCGGCATAATCCTCAATCAACACATCAGCACGGTATCTTTTCTTGGAATCTTTGTTGTCAATCAAGGGGTCATTAAACGCGTCTACGTGACCGGAAGCTTTCCAAGTGGTGGGATGCATAAAAATCGCAGCATCAATACCTACTATGTTTTCGTGCATTTGCACCATTGATTTCCACCAATATTCTCTGATATTTTTCTTTAATTCTGCTCCGTTTTGAGCATAGTCGTATACCGCACTCAAACCGTCGTAAATTTCACTTGACGGAAAAATGAATCCGTACTCTTTTGCGTGTGAAATTACATTCTTAAAATTATCTTCTTGTTTTGCCATAATGGTGCAAAAATATAAAAAGTGAATAGATAAAAAAGAGAAGAATTGCTTTTATTTTTTTAAGTTAATTTAATTGAGGCAAACATTCTTTTTATGCTGAATTTATTAGGTTTTAATTTGATAATTTCTTAACTTTAATAGCGATAAAGTTAATATTTCATAATTATTAAAAATATATATCATGAAAAATTTAGTAAACTTGCTTATGTTCTTTTCTGTAGGAATTTTAAGCGTATCATGTGATGATTTGGTTGATAAAGATGATCCCAATGACATAACTGGGACTCAGTCTGAGATGGGTTTAGTTGGTGTAACTGTAACTTCAAGTTCGTCTGAAATTGCTGGTGTAAGTGATTTTTCGGCAGTAGTTGAAAGCCTTGAAGACGGAATTTCAAGCTATAGTGCTCAAGCTACTGTAACTAATACGTTAGTGAAAAATATGATTTCCAATTTTCCCGGTGTGGTAATTGACGGTAATTCTGTTTCTATTGACAATTTAAAAATCCAACAAACAACAGGTGGCATTAAATGCGTTACCGGTCCTTTAGCAGGCGTTTTAGTTAAATATGATTCTTCCGTTGGCGACACTTATGCTGCCGGAACATCAGGAAACGTTAGAACCGTTGTCAGTAAAACCGGTGTTGATGATTATCCTTATGGTTTTTACATGATTAAAACTATTCAAGTGGAATCAACATTAGGCAATTCAAATAGAGTTAGTGGAATCAATAAAATTACGTATATCGCAAATCATAAATTTGGAATGGTTGGTGTAAAAGTTGACTTTGAAGATGGCACTAGCTATACATTCCCGGTTTACACCAGTGCTGAAAATTAACAATTTAATACATTGTTTTTCGATTAGGTAAGGTTTTCTGCCTTGCCTAATCGAATATAAAGATTTAATTCTCTTACTATCTTAAAATTGAAATGAAAAATTTCCTTTTGCCCTATTATTACAAAGCCATTGGCGTTATTTTGGTTCTTATTGCGATTGTTTTTTCTGTACTTTATTTAAAATTTGATTTAAATTATACAATACCTGTATTTGCAATAGTTTCGATTTATTTAGAAACTAAATTTTTTGTAATATCCCAAAGCAATTTTATAGATGAAATTACCCTCATTCTTTTTGTTCTAGGGTTTGGACTTATTGTGTTTTCTAAGGAAAAAAATGAATTTGAATTCTTAAGCGTTTTGAGAGAAAAAGCACTGGTAAAAGCAACAATAGTTAATGCTTTTGTTATGTTGTTTTCTATAATTTTTATTTATGGCGGTGGCTTTTTGGGCCTATTGGTGTTGAATTTATTTTCCGTTTTTATCTTTTATCTACTCTTTTTCTATGTAAGCTTAAAAAAAAGAAATCAAGAAACTCGTCTGTAATTGAATAATTATAAATTTAATGTATCTTTATTTTTCAAAATAAAGACTCTAGTTTATAATTGTTTATGCTAAAAGATTTACTCAATTTATTCTTCCCTAAAGTTTGTTTGGCTTGCAAAGAACATTTGTTAGCCAATGAAAATATAGTTTGTACAACTTGTCGTCATCATTTTCCGCTAACACTTCATAGTGAAAATCAGAACAATGAAATTATTCGAAAATTCTACGGCCGTTTGACTTTAGAACATGCTTCCGCTTTACTTTACTTTCACAAAAATGGCATTGTTCAGGAACTCATTCATAATTTAAAATACAAAAACCGGCAGGAAATTGGCACTTTATTAGGAGAATGGTATGCTGAAGACCTTAAAAATATTCATGCTGAACTTTCCTTTGATGCCATTATACCGGTTCCTTTACACAAAAAACGAATGCGAGAACGTGGCTACAATCAAATGACTACTTTTGGTCAGGCTCTCTCAAAATCGCTTCAAATACCTTTGTGTGAAAACATTCTACACAGAGATAGTTATGCTAAAACACAAACCAAAAAGAATTTTCTGGAACGAACGGAAACTAAAAAGTCGGTTTTTGATGTTGATTTTACAGAAAAAGACCATCACAAACATTATCTCTTAATTGATGATGTTATTACCACCGGATCAACGCTGGAACAATGTGGAAAGGCAATTTTGAAAATACCCGGAGCTAAATTAAGTATTGTTTGCATGGCATATACTCATTCATAAAACGCAAAGAAAAACCTAAAACATTTCATTTCCACTAAATATAATTGTTATTTTGTGGCAACGAAGAAAGCATTTTATTTCATGAGAGTTTTAATCCTTATCATTTTATCGGTTTTGTTTGCAAGTTGTGCAAAAAGAGGCACTATTACTGGCGGAGTGAAAGATTCTATTCCGCCAATCATGAAAATGAGCGAGCCTAAAAATTTATCTACCGAATTTAAAGGAAATAAAATAAAATTGTATTTTGATGAATACATCAAGCTGAAAGACATCAACAAACAATTGATTATTTCGCCTCCGATGAAAAATATGCCGTTAATTTCGCCTTCTACACCTACAAAAATTTTAACAATCACCCTAAATGATACTTTAACGCCGAATACTACGTATAGTTTTAATTTCGGACAAAGCATTCAAGATAACAATGAAGGTAATCCGTACCAACAATTTAAATATATTTTTTCCACCGGAACATATATCGATTCCCTGCAATTAGTGGGTCAAATAAAGGATGCTTATGCCAAAAAAACAGATAATTTTGTTTCCGTCATGCTTTATGAGCGGAATGAAAAATTTTATGATTCAATTGTTTACAAGGAAGTTCCAAGGTATATTACCAATACATTAGACAGCTTAAAGACCTTCACGTTAGAAAACTTAAAGGCAGGTGAATACTTATTGGTGGCGATGAAAGACTTTAACAATAACAATAAATTTGATCCAAAAAAAGACAAAATAGCTTTTCATAGTGAAATAGTTACAATTCCTGATAATGCTGCCTACGAATTAGAGTTATTTAAGGAAGAAATTCCTTTTAAACCTATTAGACCTTCACAAGCTTCTGGAAATCGGATTATATTAGGTCACGAGGGAAAAGCAAATGATGTAAAAATCGAACTCAAAAATGGAGATGAAATAGTTCCAACTGTTGTTACTCCATTTGAAAATAAAGATTCATTACAAATTTGGTTTAAACCCATTAAAGCTGATTCAATTTCAATAAAAGTGACTAAAAATACCTTGGAAAAAGAATTTAAACTTAAATTTAACAAACAAAAAGCAGATTCGCTGCGTATTAATGCTGTTCAAAGTGGCGTTTTACATCTAAGCGAGAAATATACCCTTAAAAGTTCCATCCCGATTACAAAGATTGATGCGTCAAAAATCAAACTTACTAATAAAGATTCTGTTGCCGTTGTTTTTACAACGCAATATGATGAACCAAAACAACTTGTCATTATCGATTTTAAGAAAGAACCCCTTGAAAGATATAAATTCACCCTTGAAAAAGGTGCATTTACTGATTTATTAGAAAGAGAAAGTGACTCACTGGCATTTACAATTGGGACCAAAAACGTGACGGATTATGGTAATTTACGACTGCATTTAGAAGGCATTAAATCTTTCCCTATCATTGTTGAATTAACCAATGCAAAAGGAGATGTGCAAGCGTCCGCCTATTCAGAGGGTGAAACAACGATTGATTTTAATTTACTCCAACCGGCTTTGTTTACCGTACGAATCATCTATGATGACAATAAAAACAAGGTTTGGGATACCGGAAGTTATTTAGAAAAACGACAAACAGAAGAAGTACGTTATTTTCCAACAGAAATTGATGTTCGTGCAAATTGGGACGTTGATCAAACACTGAAATTCAGTAACGAATGATTATTAAGCCTTTTTGCTTAGATTAATTTCAAATTCATCTCTATCGGCTAAAAAGTTTAACTTTTTTCTCGTATTCAAGAGCTTTTTCATGTCTAAAACTGCTTGAAAAATTCCTTCTTCAACTTGCGGTTCCACCAAAAAATCACCTAATTCATCAATTATTTGGGAATGTCCAACATATTCTAGTTTATTAAAATCGGAACCAGTACGGTTAACCCCCACAACATAACACATGTTTTCAACAGCTCTTGCTTTCAGTAAAATATCCCAAGCATTGATTCGAGTTTCCGGCCAATTAGCAACATAAATCAACAAATCGTAGTCTTCTGTATTTCTGGCAAAAACAGGGAATCGCAAATCATAACAAATTTGAAGACATATTTTCCAACCCATGTATTTAATAACTTTTTTAGTTGTTCCCGGTTCATAAATTTTGTTTTCCCCTGCCAAAGTAAATAAATGTCGCTTGTCATAATAATCTATTTTACCGGAAGGATAAACAAAAACCATTCGGTTATAAAAATGATTATTTTCAAAAATGATTAAACTTCCGGTTATGGCCACTTTCTTCGTTTCGGCTATTTTTTTTAACCAGGAAATGGTTTCTCCATTCATGTTTTCTGCTGATGCAAATGGTTCCATCGTAAAACCGGAAGTAAACATTTCCGGCAAAACAATCAAAGCAGTTTCTTCATCAATTTCCATTATTTTTTGCTGAAAATACAATATGTTGGCAATTGGATTATCCCAAACTATCGGAGCTTGAATAAGTGAAATTTTCATGTCTTTATTTTATGGTTATCTCATCTATAAAAATAAAAGCGTCTCCTCCCGAAGGAAAACCTTGATGCCAGTCTGGTAATTTTCCAAAATTAGTTGCTTTTACTTTTACATAACGCCCTTTTACAGGCAATTGAATGCTTTCAAACCCTTTAATGATGGTTTCGTATTCTTTAGGGTCAATGGTATTGTTTTGCGTATCGAAAAGCGTAAAATTCAAGTTGTCATCAGAAATATAATACTCTACTTTGGTGGGCATAAGTATCCATGATCGGGTGTCTTGCAGAAAATTAGCGGTAATTTGACTGATTTCACGGGTGGATTGCAAATCTATCACTGCTTCAAAATCTTGCGATTGATACCCTTGCCAATCACCTTTTCGCCAGTTTTCGGTGCCAAAAACACCATCAATCAAGCCTTCCGGACCACCAGCGTGGTATTGCGGATTGTAGGTTGATTTGATGTTGATGGAGAAGTTGTTGGGTTTTTTGAAGAAGGTAGCGGAGATGGTGTTGCTTTTTTGTCCATATCCATTTTCTGTATAAAGACTTACTTCTGTTGTTTTATCAAGAGTTACATTATTACTATTAGCCATTTTAAAAGGACTTCCGTTCAAACTGTAAAAAAATTCAACTTCTTTATTTTGAGAAATAAATGAAATTATCATTTTATCTAGAAAAGCTTTACTATTTGCTTCAATTATAGGAACAACTGAAAGATTGTTGACTATATAATCTTTACTTGGCATTTCTTTCAAATTCAATCCAAACATTCGGTCATTGATCGATTTATCAATAGTTCTTGAAGTACCATCTTCAAAATTCACTTTTATTTTATCAAAATACTCCTCAGTGGTCGTCCAAAAGGGTTGGCCGGGAGTAACATTATAAATTCCCATTGAACTCAACACATACCACGCACTCATTTGACCGCAATCTTCATTGCCAATTAGGCCGTCGGGGTCGTTTTTATAGAAATTATCTAAGATGTAATGTACTTTTTCTTTAGTTTTTTCTGGTTTATTAATAAAATTGTACAAATAGGCTACATGATGACTCGGTTCGTTTCCATGAGCATATTGGCCAATTAACCCAGTAATATCAACTTGATGACGACCGGAAGTTTCGCTAACTGAATTAAACATTTCGTCTAATTTTGCTTCAAATTTTGCTGCACCGCCCATCGCTTCTATAATTCCGGGAATGTCTTGCGGAACAAAGAACGTGTATTGCCAACCATTGGCTTCGGTGTAATTGTTGTTGACTTCTTTGGGGTCGAAGGGTTTATCCCAACCGCCATTTTTCTTGGGCTGAATAAATCCGGTTTCCCAATTGAAGAGGTTTTTCCAATTTTGTGAACGAAGCATGAAATATTGATAATCTTCTTTTTTATCGAGCAACATCGCCATTTGAGCAATGCACCAATCATCATAAGCATATTCTAAGGTTTTGGAAACACTTTCATGTTCGTTATCAATTGAAATAAAGCCATGCTTTTTGTAGGCATCCAAACCTAAATGATCAAGCATGGCGGAATATTTAGCCGCTTGGTAGGCTTTTTCATAATCAAAACCTTTGATGCCTTTGACCATTGCATCTGCAATCACGGAAACGGAATGGTAGCCAATCATACAATCGGTTTCGTTGGAGGCGAGTTCCCAAACGGGTAAGCGACCGCCTTGTTCAAATTGTTTGATAAAAGTGTTGATGTAATCGGAAGTTCGTTTTTTGTCAATCAACGTATACAGCGGATGAGCGGCTCGAAACGTATCCCACAGCGAGAAAACGGTGTAATAATCAAATCCTACCGCTTGGTGAATTTTATTGTCGCGACCTCGGTATTTTCCGTCTATATCCTGAGCAATGTTGGGCTGCATCATGGTGTGATACAAGGCCGTGTAGAAAATGGTTAGTTTGTTTTTATCGGAAGAAGTGACTTCAATTTTGGATAGTTCTTTGTTCCATAATTCTTCTGCTGCTTTTTTAACTTTGTTGAAGTCCCAATGTGGGATTTCGGTGCTATTGAGTTGTGCTCCTTCATATCCTGTGGGTGAAAGAGTTACTTTTACGAGTAGTTTGTCTCCTTTTTTGACTTTTTTAGAAAAACTGATGGCTAATTCGGTTCCGTTAAAAAGTCTTCCAAATTGTTCTCCATTATAATTTACTTTATTAATTTCTAATGGTTGGTTAAATTCTATAAAAGCATAAACATATTGGTCGCGAGCCCAAGCTTCGCTTCTTCGCTTGACGAAAATTGTTTTTTTATCAATGATTCTAATTTCCCCTTCCAGCAATTTATCGCGGTGATTTAAGTCTAAAATAATGTTGGCTTGACCACTTTGATTGAAGGTATATTCATGAAAACCTACACGGGTTGAGGTAGTTAATCGAACATCGATGTTGTGTTTATCTAATTTAACGGAATAAAATCCGGCGGATGCTTTTTCGTTGGCATGTGAAAAAGTGGAAGAATAAACTTTGTTGTCAAACGAAGGTTCGCCCATGGTTGGCATTAATAAAATATCGCCAAAGTCAGAAACACCGGTTCCGTTGAGATGGGTGTGTGAGAAACCATAAATACGATTGTCGGAATAATGATAACCGGAACAGCCTTCCCAACTGCCATCGATTCGGGTGTCAGGGGAAAGTTGCACCATTCCGTAAGGAACCGTAGCTCCGGGAAATGTGTGTCCGGTTCCGCCTGTTCCAATGAATGGATTTACATATTGCTGGTAGTTTTGGCCAACAATTAAGCCGGTAAAAAACATTGAAAAAGAAATGATGAGCAATCGCATGAATAATTTTTTCACATCAAATATAAAAAAACGCATCCAACAATTGCTGAATGCGTATTAAATAACTTATAAAAACACTATTTTTTCTGCATTAACATCCATTCGTAAATTGCGGGATTATCATAAACACGCGTCCAACTGTCGTGATTGGCATCATCAAAGAGTTGGAGTTTAATGTCCTTATTACATTCTCTCAATTTATTGAAAATAGCGATGGAATAATTCGCATCCACGATATCATCTTGTAATCCATGAAAAATTCGAATAGGAATCGTTGAAATTTTACAATTCTCCACCATAGGTACTCGATCAACAAAACCGGCAATTGGTACTAGGGCGGCAAAAAGTTCAGGATGAGCAAAGGCCAAATTCCAACTTCCCCATGCTCCCATGCTCAATCCGGTGAGGTATATTCTAGATTTGTCTATTTTGTTTTCTGACAACACTTTTTGAATTAAAAGATATAATTCTTCTGATTCCCAATACTTGTTTTCCGGACACTGCGGAGCTAAAATATATGCATCCAGTTCATGTGTTTTGGCATATTTTAAAGGACCATGAATTTTTAATTTTTCTAAATCCGTTCCTTTTTCACCTGAGCCGTGCAGAAATATGATGAGCGGCTTTAAATCCTTGTTGTTATTTGGTTTTTGAAGTAAATAATTCAATTCAAATTTTGAAACTAATTCCGCTTTTATAGTTCCGCTTGTTTCAATTTGGCCTAAACAAAGCAAAGGCAAAAACAGCATTATATATATTATGTTTTTCATAAAATTAGTTTACGATTATATCAATTTTATATTTCTCCTCTTTAGTAATTGTTTTCCATTCATCTGAACGAAACGGAACGGCAGGAAATCCTTCTACGTTAAACAAATTAAATTCAGAAGCATCGCCTATCCATCCAAAGCGAACAGCGATTGGATTTAAAACATTCTCACTACTCACTACCACTTTATTTTCTTTGATGTATGCTTTTGCCGGATAGAAAACCTGATTTTCACCTGCAATTTCAAATCCGTTAACAAATCCATATTCATTGGTGGTTACTAATCCTGCTCCTAAAGAATTAAAAGTAACAATTAGTTGCTTCTCTTTCTTTTCAAAAGAGTTAAAGGTTGGTCCGTTACAAATCATGTTTTCATTATTTAAATTAGTAAAAGCTATAGATGCCAATCGTTTTGCAACAGTTTTCTTATTCGAGGGATGGATGTTATTTGGGTTTCCAACATCAGTAGTTACAACCATTCCTGTGTTTTTTACTGATAATGTTTTTGTTTGAGCTTCGCGAAGTTCTGCCCAAGCACATCCTTCATTACTATTTCCTGTTGTTTTATAAGTTGCTAATTGCACATAGTAAAAAGGGAAATCATTTTTCCATTTTTTACGCCAATCACTGATTAGCATCGGGAATGTTTTTCGATATTGAAAAGCTCTTGACACATTACTTTCCCCTTGGTACCAAAGTACTCCTTTAAAAGCAAAAGGAATTAATGGATGAATCATAGAATTGAAACAAAGTGAAGGAAAATCGTTTTCATTAATACTGTTTTTAATTGATTCTACTTGAAATTTCCAATTTCCGTCTAATGGAATTTCTTTGTTGTTCAGTATAATTTTCAATGCTGCTGAATTGCCATAAATACCGCCGCCGCCGCCATTGTCAACCACGCAAATAGCGATAACATTATCGCCTAATTTTAATATTCCCGAAGGAATTTTATACATTCGCTTTTCATCCCAACCATTTGTTTGTCCAATTTTTATTCCATTTATAAACGTGATGTCATTATCATCGATTGCCGGAATTTCTATGGTACAATTTTCAGTAATTTCAGAAATGGTAAAATGCTTTCTTAACCAAACAACGCCATCAAAATTGCCCAATTGTTGTTCTTCCCAAATGCCGGGTTGATGTATTTCTGACCAATTACTGTCTTTATAATTCAATTCTTTATATAAAGAAACATTCTCAGGATTTAATTTTGAATTTTGAATTTTTTCAATTCGAGTTTTTGCCGCTTCCATTTTGGCGTCTAAAAGTGAATGAATATCAATTTTAGGCATACTATAAATCATATCTCGGAACTCACTGTCAAGTTCAAATCCTTCTCTACTAATCCACGTTTCTATATTCGTACCTCCCCAAGAAGCATTAATTATTCCTATTGGAATATTCAGTTTATTGTTTAATTCTTTTGCGTAATAATAACCGATTGCCGTAAAATTCGCTACTGTTTTTGGGGAACAAACTTCCCATGCTGTTTTTTCAATATCTGAAGCGGGAAAGGAATTAATTTCTTTTGGTATTTTAACATGTCTAATTTGAGGAAAATTAGCCATATCTATTTCTTTTTCTGCTTCATCCGCTTGCCCAACTGTCCATTCCATATTTGATTGTCCTGAACATATCCAAACTTCGCCCACTAAAATATTTTTAATTTCAATCGAATTTTTCCCTTTTATTTTAAGAACATAAGGACCACCGGCCATTTCATCATCTAAACGAACAATCCATTTTCCTGTTTGGTCTGCTTTGGTTGTTTTAGTTTGATTATTAAATTGTACAGAAACTTTTTCATTGGCATTAGCCCAGCCCCAAACCGGAATTTTAGTGTGTCGTTGTAAAACCATATTATCTGAAAAAATAGCAGCAACTTTTACTTGAGCCTGTAAAGCGAATGAACTGATAAAAGTTATTAGTAAAAGAAAATGCCATTTAAATTTCATGTTTTTCATATTCGTATACTTCTTTAGTAAAAGCTATTTCCATTTTTAATCTTTCAAATTCATTTTCGTTATTTGCTAAAAAGATAGTAGCTACTCCGTTACCTATAAAATTAGTAATAGAACGAGCTTCACTCATAAATCGATCTACCCCAAGCAACAAGGCCAATCCTTCAATTGGTATCACTTTGACCGCTGAAAGTGTGGATGCTAATACAATAAATCCACTTCCTGTTACTCCCGCAGCTCCTTTTGAAGTTATCATTAGTACGCCAATAATTGTTCCCATTTGAGTCCAACTTAAATCAATATTATAAACTTGAGCTAAGAACAAAATAGCCATCGACAAATAAATCGTTGTTCCATCAAGATTAAACGAATAGCCGGCAGGAACAACAAGTCCAACAACTGATTTTGAGCAACCCATTTTTTCGAGTTTTTCCATCAAGGATGGCAAAGCGGATTCAGAAGAAGAAGTTCCTAAAACTATTAATAATTCTTCTTTTATATAATTCAAAAATTTTAAAATGCTGATTTTATGATATTTAAGAATAGCCCCAAGTACAATAAAAATAAATAACGCCATGGTGACATATACCGTTATCATTAATTTTGCTAAAGGAATCATCGTTGTTATTCCAAATTTACCTATAGTATAGGCAATTCCTCCCAAAGCACCGAGAGGTGCAAATAGCATAACCAAATGGAGTGCTTTAAAAACATATTTTGAAGCAAAGCTGAGGTATTTTTTTATTCTATCACTGTGTTTGTATTTATTCAAAAACGTCCCAAAAAGGATAGAAAATAACAAAACCTGAATGGTTAGGTTTGATTTTATAAAGTTCCATAATCCAAATGTCTCAGCACCGGTTGCATATTTTGAAATTTCCTCCGGCCGAGATGAAATCGTTTCAACTCCGTTTCCCGGCTGAAGAATCCAAGTTACAACAACACCTATTAAAAGAGCAAGTGTAGTGACAATTTCAAAATATAAAAGTGCTTTCCCACCAACTCTTCCCACTTTTTTTAAACTTCCCATTCCACTAATTCCCAAAGAAATGGTTAAGAAAATTATTGGATTGATAAAAACCTTCACTACATTTATAAAATAAGTTCCTAAAGGCTGTAATTGAACGGCTGTTTCAGGCAAAAAATGACCTATTAAAGCCCCTAAAAAAATTGCTATTAAAACCCAAGTAGTTAAATTAGTGAAAACCTTTTTCATTTAATTGGTTTAGAAAACCTTAAAAAATTATGAAACCTTAAGAGGTTTCTCTTTACTTATTAATATAAAATATTTCGATTCTAGAAATTAATAAGAAATTCAAAGCTACTTAAATTATTTCACCAATTCAAATCTGCCTTTTAATCTAATATCTGTAGAAGACGACCCAATCATTATGTCAAAATCACCTATTTCAGAATCGAATACCAGTTTTTCATTATAAAAAGATAATTTTTGGTTATCAATACTAAAATTAATGGTTTTTGATTCACCTACTTCCAATTCTATTTTATTAAAATCTTTCAATTCTAATATTGGGCGAACAACAGAACCTACTTTATCCCGAAGATAGAGCTGCACAACTTCTTCCCCTACAAATTTTCCTGTATTTGTTAGTGTGAATGAAACTTCAATCGTTTCATTGCTTTTCATTTTTTGCTTTGATAATTTCAAATCTGAATAAGCAAATGACGTATAACTTAATCCATATCCAAAAGGGAATTTAGGTGAATTTGGTAAATCAATATAAGTCGATTTGTATATTTTATCCTCATTAATGGAAGGTCTTCCGGTATTGAAATGGTTATAATAAATCGGAATTTGACCTTCTTCCCGTGGGAAAGTCATGGGTAATTTTCCGGCTGGATTATAATCACCAAAAAGAACGTCAGCTATTGCATTTCCAGCCTCCGAACCCAACCACCAAGTATAAACAATTGTGGGCATATTATCAGCAATCCAATTAAAAATTAATGGACGACCGGCATTTATTAAAATCACGATTGGTTTTCCTGTTTTTTGAAGTTCTTTTACTAGATCTTCCTGAACACCCGGCAAATGAATATTACTTCTACTTTTGGCTTCACCACTCATATTCCATGCTTCTCCGATGCTTAAAATAACTACATCCGCTTGAATTGCTACATCAATTGCTTCCTGAAAACCTGCTTTGCTTTCGCTTTCAATCCCACAACCTTTGGCATAAAGTAATTTAGTGTTTTTACCTACTTTATTTTCTAATCCTTCCCATTGCGAAACAATATAGGTTGAATCAATTTCTTTTAAATCTACTGCCCAAAAGCCGTGATTTATTCGTTTTGGCTTAACTATTGGCCCTATAAAGGCAATTGTTTTTGTTTCCTTAGCAAGTGGTAAAACATTCTTTTCGTTCTTGAGTAAAACAATACTTTTTTTTGCCATGTCTCTGGCAATTTTTGTATGCTCCGGATTATTTAACGCTTGATTTTGTCTTTCCAAATTGCAGAATCGATAAGGGTCATCAAACAACCCTAATTCAAATTTTTTGTATAGAATTCTTTTTACGGCGTCATCAATCAAAGCCAACGAAACCTTCTTTTCTTTCACCAATTGTTCCAAATTATATCGGTAAGCATTACTTTCCATATCCATATCAGAACCGGCAGTTATGGCTTGTAAAGCAGCTTCTTTAGCATCTTTTGAATAACCGTGAGCAATCATCTCACTAATAGAACCCCAATCAGAAACTACAAATCCTTTGAAATTCCATTTTCCTTTAAGAATATCTCTTTGAAGGTAGGAACTACCGGTGGCAGGAATTCCGTTTAAGTCGTTAAATGCATTCATAAACGTGGCAACTCCTGCATCGACAGCTGCTTTAAAAGGAGGCAAATAGGTTTCCCACAACAGCCGCTCGCTCATGTCAACTGAATTGTAATCGCGGCCACCAACCGCAGCACCATAGGCTGCAAAATGCTTTGCACAAGCCATTACTGCATCTAAATCACCTAGTTTTTTACCTTGAAATCCTTTTACGCGAGCAAAGGCTATTTTAGAACCTAAATAAGTATCTTCTCCTGCACCTTCCATCACTCTTCCCCAACGAGGGTCGCGTCCAATGTCAACCATGGGTGCAAATGTCCAATGAATACCTGATGCCGCAGCTTCTGTTGCAGCAATTCTGGCACCAAGTTCAATAGCTGATAAATCCCATGAAGCCGCTTCTGCTAAGGGAATTGGGAAAGTAGTTTTATACCCGTGAATAACATCTAAACCAAATAATAATGGAATTTTTAAACGTGATTGCATGGCATTTTCCTGGTATTGCCTTGTATAAGTAGAACCCATCACATTCAGCATCGACCCAATTTTCCCTGATTTTATTTCTTCTTTTTTGTTAGGATTGATTGTTAACGGTCCGGTAACGGTATTATCTCCTGTATATTGGTTAAGTTGACCAATTTTTTCTTCTAAAGTCATTTGTTTCAAAAGATCTTCTACCTTTTGATTAATTGACTTCTGCTGTGAAATTGCTAAAAATGATTGGAATCCTATAAATAAAAGTATTACTTTCTTATTCATCTAAATTAAATTAATAAACCAATGTTTGTATCGCTTTAGCTGGAATTTTCAATTCACTCACTTGACTATTATTGCTCAATAAATAGGTTAATTCTTTATCAGACTCATTCATGACAACCGTTACTAATTCGCCATTTGGATTTTGAAAAGTCGTGGCAATTAATTGACTTCGGCTAACCGAATTACTAATATTTTTTGCTCCGGGTTTAATGAATTTTGAAAAATGTCCGATAAAATAATACGATGGTGTATAGATCAGTTCTCCGGTTGATGTGTCGCCATGAATGGGAGAAAAACAAAAGTTGCCTACGTGATTTGGTCCGCCGTTTTGGTCTAATAAAATATTCCAATCGGTCCAACCTACGGTTCCGTTATTGAAATCGTGAATCATTGAACGACCGTAACGTTGACCGTTTGCCCAAAATTGGTATTTTTCAGCACTGAATTTTTCCACACAACCTTCTGTGAATAATAAATTTTTATCCGGATACATTTGATGCACTTTTGCCACATTTTCAAACATAGGGTTTCCTCCACTCCAGTTTTCATACCAATGAAATCCAATTCCCCAAACGTATTTTGCAGCTTCCGGGTCATCTAAAACAGCACTAGCTCTTTGTGAAAGTAAATCTCTGTTATGATCCCAAACTGTAATTTTAACCTCTTTTAAACCATTTTTATGTAGTGTAGGTCCGAGGTAATTTTTTAAAAAATCTCTTTCTTCATCGCCGGTAAAAATACAAGATTCCCAAATTTGAGTAGCCATCGGTTCATTTTGAATCGTTAATCCCCAAACCGGAATATTCTCCTTTTGATAAGCTTGAACAAACTTTACATAATAATTAGCCCAAGATTGATAAAATTCAGGTAATAATTTACCTCCTTTTAGCATGTTTTTAGAATCCTTCATAAATGCCGGTGGACTCCATGGACTGGCATAAAACGTAGCTTCGCCGGCTTTTTCCATTGCTTTTTTTATCAGTGGGATTTTAAATTTTAGGTCATGTTCAATCGAAAATGTTTTGAGTTCTTTATCTCCTTCTTCTACATAGGTATAACTTCCGGAACTAAAATCACAACTGTGAATATTGGTTCGAATAAGAGTATAACCTATTCCTTTTTCTTTATCAAAATAGGCATCCAAAAATTCATTCTGTTTAGTAAGAGGTAATTTAGCAAAAACCTCAGCACTGGCATCTGTTATTGCTCCCCCAATTCCTAAAAAAGTTTGATTCGTTTTATTAGGGTGAACAAAAACACATAGTTGAGTTTCCAATGGTTGCTTGTATACTTTAAAAGTGAGCACATCGGTTTTAGTTAGTTTTAGATTAGAATCAGGTGCCGTAGTATAAACCGTAACGGATTGATGATTTGGTTGATTTGAATTTATTTTATCTTTGGTTTGTCCAAATAGTAAGGAAGAAACCAAAAGTGTCGAGAGTAATATTTTCATGTCTTTTTTATATTTAATTTACCATATATAAGTTCCAACAGCACCGGCATCAAGCGAAGTGGTAATCCATTTTCCGTTATATTTTATATTGAATAATTCAGAATTATTTCCATCATTGACTACTATAACTACTTTTTTTCCATCCGGTCTTTTAAAAGCAACGTTGTATAAGTTTCCAACCACTGAACTTCCAATTCGAATAGAACCTTCCGGAACAAATTTAGAAGCGTGTCCAATAATATAATAACCAACATTCTTAGCAAAGGACGAACTACTGTTGATTGTGATTGCCCCTTTACAGGTTGTACAACCTCCGGGAGTATGCGGCCCAAAAGAGGCGTTGTTCGCTAAATTCCATTCTAAGGCTATTTTACTCCAATTTCGCATGGAGCCAATGACTACATTTTTCACATGCCACTGCAAATCACCATCAAAATTTCCCGTATTGGAAGTATACTGTTCTGTAAAATATAAATCTTTGGTAGGATGAGCATTTTTAACAATAGAAAGTGCACTAATATCTCCTCCATATAAGTGAAAAGCAGAACCGGCAATATATGATTTTGCAGAGGCATCGTTTAAAACTTGAATTGGATATTCCGGTTTATCACAATTATGATCATAAATAATAATTTTTGTAGCTATGGATGCTGTTTGAAAAGCTGGGCCTAAATGATTTTTTATAAAATCAGCTTGCTGAGCAGCTGTCATATACATACTGGGATTATTTCCCGGATGTAGAGGCTCATTTTGAGGAGTAATAGCATCAATAGTAATTCCTTCAGCTTGCATGGCTTGAATGTATTTTACAAAATAGTTAGCATAAACGCTGTAATATTGTGGTTGTAAACTACCGCCAACAGAACTGCCATTATCTTTCATCCAAACTGGAGGTGACCAAGGACTTCCCATAATCTTGATATTAGGATTGATGAGTAAGATTTCCTTTAACAACGGGATAAGATGTGTCATATCAGGAGCAAGACTAAATTGAGCCAATGAGGTGTCCGTTTGACCCGAAGGCAAATCGTTATATGAAAAAACTGTTTCATTTAAATCAGATGCTCCAATACTGATTCTGAGGTAACTTATGGAAATTGATGCCGTGGAGTTCCCAAACAATTCCTGTAAAAGTTCTTGTTTTTTTGAAGTGCTTAGTTGATTAATAACTTGTGCACTACCACCGGTTAGTGTAAATCCAAAACCTTCAACCGACTGATAAACATCATTTGGATTAATATCTATTGATGGATATATATTAGTGGTTGTGCCAAATTTCAATATTGTGGCTTGCTTTTCAAGTTTTATAGTTTGATCTCCTTTCGTGAGCCAAAAATCCACTTCGTTAACGGATGGTGTGATTGGATCAGTAGGTGTTGTTGAATTCCCTGATTCACTGCAATTTGCTAATGAGCCCATCATTACCAATAGAAATAAAAATTTCATTATTTATAGTTTGTTCATTATTTATAATTCACTTCGATGAATACAGGCAAATGATCGGAAGGATATTTTAGATCTTTAGAATCACTTAAAACTGCATATTTGTTAATTTTTAGGGTATTATTTTTAGACACAAAAATGTAATCTATTAAAATTGTAACCGGTTCATTGTGTTTAAATCCGTTAAAAGTTCCGGTAGGTCCAAACGGTTTTTGAATGGCAATTTCACGACTGTCATTCATTTTTGATTGTAGTGAAATAATTCTTTCCGTAGAAGGTTCCGAATTGAAATCACCCATAAAAAAAACAGGATAATTTTTTGTATTTACTTTTGCTATTTGAGCTAAAATCAATTCAATACCGTTGGTGCGGGCAATTTCTCCCACATGGTCTAAATGCGTATTGAAAACCCAAAAAAGAATGTTTTTTTTTGTGTCTTTTAATAAAACATAGGTGCAAACTCTATTAAAAGCGGCATCCCAACCTTTTGAAATTTGATTTGGTGTTTCTGATAACCAAAACGTATTTTCTGTTATTACTTTAAATCTCTCTTTTTTAAAATATATGTTTGAAGATTCTCCTTTTCCCTCTCCTTCTCGCCCAATTCCAACCTGATTATATTGAGTTAACTCGTTTGAAATATCAATTACTTGATTAGGAGTTGCTTCTTGTATTCCAAAAACATCGGGTTCATAAAATTTGATTTGGGCTGTAAAAAAATCTTTTCTGTTTGCCCAACTATTTTCACCGTCAGAAGCGACATCCAAACGAATGTTATAGGTCATCAGTTTCAAATCTTGAGTTATTCCTATAAATGGAATAAGAAAACAACAAAGTAAAATTGTTTTTTTCATGGTAGTATTTTATTGCAATTTAAGGATTCCAAGGAAGTAAAAGTTTGCTTTTTTGTTCTTTACAATGCTTCTATTCAACAAGAATAGAAGCAAGGCAAAGAAACAACTAACTTAAACAAACATATTTTTATTGGAAAACTCTAACGTAATCAACTTCTAAAGTTGTTGATGTAAAATTTGGATCAATATTCCCTCCAAAATTTCCACCCATGGCACAATTAAAAATTAAAAAGAAATTTTGATTGAAGGGCAAACTATTATTATTTACAAAAGAATAATACAATTGATTATCCACATAAAATTTGATGTACGATGATGTCCAATCTACAGCATAAACGTGAAATTCAGTAGAGGCATTTGAAATAGTTACATTTCCACCGTCCGCATTTCCGCCCGAGTGACCCGGATGATGAAGTGTTCCGTAAATTTTATTTTGAGAATTACCAACATGTTCCATGATGTCAATTTCGCCACATCCTGGCCAACCTGCAGTTCCTATATTATTGCCAAGCATCCAAAGAGCTGGCCAAGTTCCTCCACCGGCAGCTAATTTGGCTTTGATTTCTACTCTACCATATTTAAAAGAAAATTTATCTTTTGTCAAAATTCTAGCGGAAGTATAATTGCTACCACTATATACTTCTTTAATCAAATTTATTTTTAAAATACCGTCTTGCACAATTACATTTTCAGGACGATTAGTATAATATTGAGCTTCATTATTTCCCCAGCCGTTTGAACCGGTTCCAATGTCATAACCCCAATAGGTTGAATTAGGAGCTCCATTAACATTAAATTCATCAGACCATAATAATTCCGGAGAAACATAAACCATTGTTGTAATAGTTTTAGAAATAAACTTTGCACCATTATAGGCGGAAACGTAAATTGTATAGGTGTTTGTGCCCATGTCTGTAAACGTATGATTTACAATTCCCGTTGTTGATTCCACCAACTGCCCATTTCCAAAATTTATTTTATACAATGTAGCATTAACCGCTGTTGCAGTCAATGAAATCGTACCGCTTCCATCACCATTAGGAGTAGAATCTGAGAAACCTAATTTAGTTATGTTAACTGCCAGATTTGATGGCGTGATAGCATCACCTCCATCAGAATTATCGCTGCTACAACCTAAAATCGGTAAGCAAAACAGTGTCATAAAAAGGTAAAGATTCTTTTTGAAAGCGGTGCAGATTTTCATTTGAATTTAGTGTTAATGATTACCCCGAAAATAAATTCTATTTCGGGGCAATCTTATTTAATTTATGGTGCGGGTTTTAATTTTAAATACCAAGAATTTCCTGTTTCAGTTCCTTGAACTCTTAGGTACATATAATTTCCATCTAAAACCATGATTTCGTATTCTTTTTGTAATGATCCATATCCTATAAACGTGGTAGTACCAGATAACAAGATACTAGTTTGTGTGGAAGGTGTTGATGCATCAATTCCTGTACTGGACGGCACAAAACTGAATGAACTTGAACCACCGGCATACGGATAACAACCTTCATCTCCTGAAGCAGGAATACCAGGAATCGAAGCTAACGAACCTGTTTTGGTGAAAGCTCCATCAGGTGTTGAAACATCAAGTGTATAGGTATTCGATACTGTTTTGGTAAAAGTAAATCTTGAGGTATAAAAACAATTACAACAATTCACTTTTTCATCAATTGCAGCTGCCCACCAACATGGAGTAACACAACCAATCCATGGTCCAACACCAAAATGTCCCGGAACACTTTTATCAACCATCCATGTTTTTGATGCATTATTAGTCAAATCAGTTACAATTTGTGGATTCACATTAAAGTCGCTACGAACGGTAATATCTTTTGTGATAACGGTAGAAGAACCACCTTTCCCATAAGCAACTGCTGTTATTCTGTATGTATTAACACCTAACGTTGTATATTTTTTAGTTACTTTCCCAGTAGGAAGATAAACCAAGTCTACTGCATTATCGGCATCATAATCTACTTTATAAGACAATGCATTATCAGCGGTAATGGTTATTTTTACATCGCCTGAACCATCTCCTTCAGGATTATTAACATCTTGACCAACTATTTCTGTAGTTATTACTAAATTAGTTGGTGCATCTAAATCCCCCAAAGAATAATCTTCATCATTATTACAGGCAAAAAAAGTGGCACCCATAACAACAAGAGCAAATATATATTTAAAATTTTTCTTCATTTTTTCTTGGTATTAATTAGTTTGTTTAATGTTATCAAGGTAAATTACTTCACCGGTACCGTTAGCTGAATCGTTATATCTGAATACTAATTGATTGAAAGTAGTTCCGGCAGGAATTCCAAATGTCCCAAAATCAAAAGATAGTTCTTCCCATTGATTTGCTACAGTTGAAGCCACTTTCAGAATTTTATTTGAAACCCCATTTGAGCCTTGTTCAAGTTCTACATTAAGCATTTTACCCACTTCTGTAGAATAAACCATTACTTTGATTTTACTTCCGTTATCAATATTGATTGGTGTTCCGTTTGGAGTACTAAGCGGTGTCCATGTTCCGCCCCAACCAGGAGCTCCAACTGCTTTTGTATATTTTCTAACAGTTGCACTAGTGTTTATTCCTCCCGAAAATGGATTAGCTACTTGTGCGACGCTTACATCGCCAAAAGTTCCACCAATGTTATAATTTTGGATTGGGCTTTCATAAGTAATTGGTAATGAAAATGGTGCAAAAATTGTGATTGATTCTGTTAATTCAGATTGAGCTGCTCCACCACTTAAAGCGATAACTTTTACATTATAAACTCCAGGTGCTGCATAAGTATGAGGAGGTAATGTTTCTCCAACTGCCATTGGTGTACCAACTTCATTAGTAACATCACCAAAATAAACTAAAAAGCCGTTTGCATAATCTGCTGTAGCAGAAACTGTTAAATCATAACCGGCTAAGTTTTTATTGATTACTAAATTTTCAGGAGCTCTGTAAACCAATTGTAATGGATAAGTATTTTCTACTTCAATTCCGGTGATTCCTCTTGACACGATTGTTACGGTATAACTTCCTTCAGGATAAGAATGTGTAACACTGTTTCCGGGGCTGAGAGAAACTAATTCTCCATCACCATGACCTAAATTAACCGTAAATTCTGTTACTCCTTCACCAAAAGGTGTTATTCTTACATTACCCGAATTATCATCGCTGATATCGAATATTTTTGAAGTTGCAGTTGGTTCAGACGAATTTAGGGAAGACAAATCAGTCCCAATTCCATCTTCTTCAGAGCAACCTATTACTAATGTTTGTAATAAAACAAAACAGATTAGAAATTTAATTTTTTTCATATTACTATACGTTTTTTAGTAAACCCCCATGTCATCAATTATTTTTGGAAATAAGATAACATGGGTGATTTATTTTTCTATTAGTTATAACTTGGATTTTGAACCAATAAAGTGTTTTCTAACTCTTTAAATGGAATTGGCAATATTTCGTGTTTTCCTGCCACAAATCCTCTTGAGGCTAATTTTGAAGCAGCTTGACCTGTTCTTACTAAGTCAAACCAACGATGACCTTCTCCGGCTAATTCTCTTCTTCTTTCATCCATAATTGTAGTCATTGAAACAGGAACAGATGGTAAACCAACGCGGCTTCTAACAGCATCTAATAAAGCTTGAGCTCTTGTACCGCTTCCACCTAGAGCTTCCGCTTCCATTAAATACGTATCAGCAAGTCTGATTGCATAGGTGTTTTGTTTATAATTTAAAACTGCATCACCGGCTCCGGTATGAGCATCAGCTTGTCTTGGTAAAAATTTATTTAAAAAGTAACCTGTGTCTTGATAACCGCCAATGTAGTCAACTTCACCTGCTAATTTCATAGCTTTTAAATCTAAAACTGTAGCTCCGAACCTTGGATCATCAGCCATAAAGTCATAAAAATCTTGTGTTAAAACATTAAAACTCCAACCGGATGGTAAGTCAGGTGCAGTAGAAGAAATAGCGGTATATCCTCTTGGTCCTACCATTACGTTTACTGTATTTCCTTCATCTTGACCGGTTCCCCAAATTCCCCAATACGAATTTCCTTGACTAGTATGAGTTACTTCCAAAATAGATTCGGTATTAAATTTATTGGTAACCACCCATAAATCATTAAAATTATCTAACAATTTATATCCATATTGACTAGTTCCACCTGGAGTTCCATTAACTTCCTGAAATTGTTCTGCAGCTAATGCATTTTTACCGCCTTGGTATAAGTAAACTTTCCCTAATAAGGCTTGAGCCGAACCTTTAGTAAAACGACCCGCTTCAGTAGATAAACTTACTGTTGGTGGTAAATCAGCAATGGCATCAATTAAATCCTGCTCAATTTGAGCATATACATCTGTAGGATTAGCTTGTGGAATATTATACATATCATTAGCTGAAACCGTATTCGTAATTAATGGAATGTTTTTAAACATTCTTACCAAGTTAAAATAATAATAGGCACGAAGAGCTTTAGATTCAGCCGTAAATCTTACTTTTAAATCATCTCCCATCGGAATATCAGGTATTTTACTTAATAACACATTTGCTCTAAAAATACCTTGGTAATAATCATTCCAAAAACTAGCCGGAATGGTATTAGAATCAATGGTGTAATTTGAGAAAGATTGAATGCCAACACCATCTGTAGCTCCACCACCACCGGCAACATGATCATCTGAACCGGCATTAAACATGGTAATCATGTTTTCGAAACCGCCGGAATTTTTTCTCATCACATCATATATAGCTACAAGTCCTGCATAGGCCTCATCTGCATTTTGATAATAATTTGACTCTAAGGCCAAACCTTTAGGCTCCACGTCTAAAAAATCTGAGGAGCACGAAACTGCCAACCCTATAGAAAAGGCAGAAACGATTACTAATTTAAATTTATGTTTCATAGTTTTTTATTTTTTAGAATTGTAAGTTAGCACCAAACATTACCGAACGAGCTTGTGGATAATATCCTCTATCAACTCCAAACACACTTCCTCCAATTTCCGGATCGTAACCGGTATATTTTGTGAAGGTTAACAAGTTTTCACCGGTAATATAGAATCGTAATTTTTGTAATCCTACTTTTCCTATTACATCATTAGGTAATGAATAACCAAATTGAATTAATTTCAAACGTAAATAATCTCCGTCTTCTAAATAAAAATCAGAAGGCTTACCAAAGTTCCCATTTGTATCATTGTTAGTTAATCTTGGGTAACTGTTTGAAGTTCCTTCACCTGTCCATCTGCCTAATGCATCTGTTTGATAATTGGCATTACCAACATCCAAACGTCTAAGTCCTTGAAAGATTTTATTCCCTCCTGCTCCTTGAGCAAATGCCATAAAATCAAATCCTTTATAATCTAAGTTTATGGTAAATCCATAATTATACGTTGGCAATGAACTTCCTAAGAAAACTCTATCTTCGTCATTAATTGTTCCATCACCATTAGAATCAGTCCATCTGAAATCGCCTGGTCTTGCATCCGGTTGAATTAAACCTCCGTCACCATTAGTATAAGCATTAATCTCATCTTGATTTTGAAAAATACCGGCTGTTTGATAACCATAAAAAGAATTATATGCTTCCCCCACTTGCGTTCTGGTAATAGGTCCCATTGATTGGAAGCCTGCAGAACCATTGGTAATATACTCAATTCCATTTCCTAAATGAGTAACTTCATTATTCAAAGTAGAATAGTTTGCATTTACAGAAAGATTAAAGTCTCCAAATTTCTTTTTATACCCCAATTCAAATTCTAAACCTGAGTTTTCCATGTCAGCAATATTCGCTAAAGGCTGACCTGTTGCACCTACATAGCCAGGAATTTGTTGATATTGTAAAATTCCTGTGGTGACTTTTTTATACCACTCAAACGTAAAGTTGAAATCATTGTATATTTTAGCATCAAAACCAATATTGGTTTGAGCCGTTTCTTCCCATTTTAAATCAGGGTTTGAAGGAGCATTTGGACTATATCCAGAAGTAATATTACCGGCATCACCTATAGTGTAGTTTCTTCCACCACCAATGGTTGATAGATAACCAAAATCAGGAATTGCATCATTACCGGTAACACCATAACCGGCTCTGATTTTTAAATTAGTAACCACTTTATTTTCTTTCCAAAAATCTTCATTAGAGGCAACCCAACCTACTGAGAATGAAGGAAAAACACCATATTGATTATTTTGACCAAAACGTGAAGAACCATCTCTTCTGATTACCCCATTGAATAAGTATTTTTCATTATAATCATAATTAACACGGGCAAATAATGAATTTACATTATGCTCTACCCCATCAACAGAATAAGAAGAACGTTGAGAAGCAGGAACATCAAAATTAAAGGAAGCATCTTGGTAATTAGTTACCGGAATATCAAAATAAGTCACACCCGTTTCAGTATATATTTTATTATCCTGATAGGCACCTTGACCTAATAAAACCGTAATATTATGTTTTTCTATTTGTTTGGTATAGGTCAACGTATTTTCAATATTCCAACCAAAACTTTTATTATTTCTTCTGGAAATATTATTTTGAGAGGTCAAAGTAGAAGCATTTAAATAGTATTCAGGGGTGAACCCTTCTGCTCCCCAATAGGCTAATTTACCACCAATTGTTGTTCTGAATTTAAAATCTTTATGTAATTTAAAGTCAAAATAAATATTTCCAACAAAATCATCAGACCAACCATATTGGCCTAATCTAGTTTGGATATAAGCTAAAGGATTTGTCATCTCTTGACCTACTAGAGTAGAAATACCATACGGATTTCCATTGGCATCTCTAATAACAGGATTGTTATTATAAGGAGCCGCATTAGCAATAGCAGGATCCGTTACTACAACAGGTGTAGTTGGGTCTAAGTTAATCGCCGAACTTAACGGCCCTCCAAATTCACTGTTTGTATTGCCAAGTCCAATCCCTTTTTGATGAGTATAACCAAGTGTTTGACCAATAGTAACCCATTCTTTAAATTTATGTGTGGAATTTATACGGAAATTCTTTTTGTTGTAATTAGAAATTTCTGTAGCTACAATTCCTTCTTGATCGGAAGAACCGAATGATAAAAAGAATGTTGAAATTTCACCACCACCACCTACACTTACTTCATGTGAATTTCGTTGAGCATTGTTGTTGAATATTTGTTTTTGCCAATCTGTACCAACTCCTAAAGTTGATAAATCAGGAAATACTAAATTTTGTCCGGCTGCAACCGCTTTTTCATTCATTATGGCACCATACTCCGTAGCATTTAATAAATTAAGCATTTTGGCTGGAGAGGAAACACCATAAAATCCATTATAGTTTAAAGTCATTTTACCTTGTTTTCCCTTTTTAGTAGTCACTAAAATAACTCCGGATGCAGCTCTTGCTCCATAAATTGCGAGCGATGCGGCATCTTTTAAAACTTCCATAGATTCGATATCAGCTTGATTAACAAAACCGATAGCACCATTATCTACAATAACACCATCAACCACCCAAAGTGGATTATTTCCACCATACGTATCAAAAGTAGTTATCCCTCTAACACGAACTGTTGCTGGAGAACCGGGTTGACCGGCATTGGCAGCAATAATAACCCCTGACGTTCTTCCTTGAAGGGTTTGTTCAATTCTACCGTTTGGAATGTTTTCAATGTCTTTCGCTTTGATACTGGAAATAGCACCGGTTACCACACTCTTCTTTTGAGTACCGTACCCTACGACAACTACTTCTTCTAATGATTTGTTTTCTTCAGCTAAAGAAACATTAATTGTGTTTTCACTTTTTACAGTTACTTCTTTTGATTCATAACCGACGAATGAAAACACCAATATTTCATTTGGTGCTGCTTTGATGGTGTAATTTCCATCAAAATCTGTAGTTGTTCCTCTTGTTGTGTTTTTAATGACAACGTTGACACCAGGTAGAGGCAAACTACTTGAGTTTTCTGTTACTTTCCCTTTGATTTCAACTTGCTGAGCAGCAGCAATTGAAATCACAAAGAGAAAAAGCAAGCTTAAATACTTGTTAAATTTCATAAAAAGGTTTTTTAAAAATTTTGTTAGTTTTTGAGTTTTCACTTTTTAACAAAAAAATAGAGGATTCAAAAAAAATAAGACAATAAATTATGACATACTCAATTTTGAAAAGCACTCTAACGTTTTCGTGGCAAAAAGCTGGATAAAATTATTTTATATTAACTTTATATTAACTTTAATTAATACACTTGCGTCTCATCAAATTAAGACATGATTACTTTTTTAATTCACTATTTTTTATAACCAACTATAATCCAGTTTATTAATTTGAATAAAAACTACTCATTTATTGTATTTATTTGTTATTTTTGTTGAAAAAATTAGTTTTTTCTTATAAAAAAATTCTATTTTAGAAAATGAAAACCAATTTAAGCTTACTCTCTTTTATTTTTTTCCATATTACAACAGTATGTTTGGGGCAATACCTAGACTCAAGTGAGTTAAAGTTGAATCCAATTGCTAAAATCACAAATTATACTCGTTCCCAATTTAATGCAGATCCACAATTCTGGACCATGTGTGAAGACAATCAAGGAATCACCATTTTTGGAAATAATGATGGTGCTGTCTTCTTTGATGGAAATCATTGGAATAAAATCAATCTACCGAATAATTCCTCTATAAGAAGTTTATTGAAAACAAAATCAGGAAAGATTTATGCCGGTGGATATAATGAATTCGGAACATTACAAAAAAATGAATTCGGTCAATATTATTACACTTCCCTGATTGAAGAATTGCATTTAACAAACAAACACATTGAAAATGTTTGGCAAATTCAAGAAATAAACAACGCTATCGTTTGTAGAACTTTTAATGGATTGATTGTTATTACAGGCAAGACTGCACTATTTATTCCTTGTAATCAATCTTTTCTAAATTCCGCCGTGATTAACAATCGCTATTTTGTACATGATGCCAACCACGGAATATATAGTTATAACATAGTAGACAAAGAATTAGAACTTGTTTTTGAAGCCGGTAAATTCAACAACGAAGAGATTTCAGCCATGCACCATTCCGGGAAACCAAATACTATTTTGCTTTTCACTAAATCGGGCTCCATTTACTCTGGCAATACACTTAATAAAGAAGTTGTAAAAATCGTTTCGTTATTTAATGAAAATCAAAACGACCAAATTACTTGTGCTGTTCAAAAGAATGCTCAAACAATTTTGATTGGTACACTTAATTCTAAAGTAATAGAATTCAGCACCAATGGTACTTTAAACTACCACAATCCTTCCTATAGCGGATTAAAAAACATTGCCATTCATAATCTATATAAATCCAAAGACAATTTTTGGGTTTTATACAACAATGGTTTGTCGTTTGTAGATTATAATCCATCTTATATTAATCTATTTGACAAAGCATCCGTTTATGATGTTTTAATACATAACTCAAAGATATATTTGGCAACTAATTCAGGCGTTTATTATGCGGATATGTCTTTGAATAATATTCCGGGAACTTATTATAATTTCATCAAATTAAATGGAATTCAAGGCCAAACCTGGAGCGTAACATTAGCATCAAATGATGTAATAATAGGGCATGATAATGGTTTATTCGTATTAGACGGTCTAAAGCCAATTAAAATTGGCAGTGAATCAGGGTTTTGGAAAATAACCCCCATTGAAGGAAAGGAAAACTCCTATTTAGCCTCAAATTATACAGGCTTATTTTTGTTAAAAAAAATAGCTGATAAATGGGAAATAGTACATAAAATTAAAGGCTTTGATGAATCAGCAAGAGACATTCTTCCATCAGGTGAAAAGAACACCTATTGGATATGTCATGGCTACCAAGGCGTGTTTAAAGTGCATTTAAATCAAGATTACACAAAAGCAATAGCTGTAGAGCATTTTACTGATAAAAATGGTTTAAAATCATTTTATAATGTAAATGTGACAAAATGGAAGAACGAAATTATTTTTACAACCAATACAGGTATTTATAGTTACAATGCTGTAAAAAACAAATTTTTATTACACTCTAAGCTTAACAATATTCTTGATCCAACAAAAAACACTCGAAAATTAATAACATATGGTTCAAAAACATGGTTTGTTTCTGATGATGAAGCAGGTTATTTCTACACAAATACTAAAGATAAATCCATCAATAAAGATTTGTTTTTGAACTTAAAAGGGTATTTCAATAGAGGAATGGAATGTATTGTACCTATTTCAGAAAATCAGATTGTTTTTGGTTCCAATCTCGGGTTGTTTTTTTATAATTTAAAAAACAATTTAACTACTACAACAGTTCCTACGCTGCTTACCTCTATCCATTATAATGTAAATCAAAAACAGCTTGCATCAGCACTTGATAATTCTAAAACCATAGAATTCCCAAATAAAACCGATGGTTTGCGTTTTGAATATGCAGCACCTGAAATGACAAAAGGAACACAAATTCAATTTAGCCATAAACTTGACCCAATAGATAAATCTTGGTCAGCTTGGCAAAACACTTCTTCAAAAGAATATACTCATTTAAGTCCCGGAACGTATACTTTCATGGTAAAAAGTAGAAATTTATCTGGGATAAATGGAAAAGAAACAACCTATCGTTTTACAATACTTCCAAAATGGTATCAAACTAATTTCGCTTTCATTTTATATATTCTTTTTTCTGTCCTATTTATCTATTTCATTTCGTTCAGAATTCGGAAAAAGATAGAGAAAGAAAGAAAAAAAGCACACTTAGAAGCTGAAAAAACTAAAAAGCTTTTAGAGCTTGAATTAGAACAGCTAAAACTCATTCGAGATAAAGAAAAAATTAATGCTGTAAAAATCCACTTGGAAGAAGATGTAATCGAAAAAAGTAAACAATTAGCTAATTACACATTATTATTAAGTCAGAAAAAAGAATTATTTAATGATCTTCAAAATGACTTAAAAAATTTAA
>NZ_PNJW01000003.1 GCF_013822155.1 Flavobacterium sp. | reverse complement strand
AAGTAATAATCTGAATATATTTAATCCAATCTGTTTTAGAGGCTAAATCAAAGTGATTCAGTAAAATTAAAATAAAAAAAGCAAAAGAAATCAGTTGGACAATAAATAAACTAATGGTAAACCAACTAAGCATAAAAGACGGATCTTTATATATTTTGGTGTATTTATCCGTCACAAGTAATTTCAAAAACTCATTAAAACGAGCCTCAAAAAAAGTCTTTGTGACAGCAATTAAAATAAAGCATAAGACAAACAAAATGGTTGCCCAATCTTTATTTTCAATCACTCTTTGTTCTAGTATATACTCCATAATTTCGGTGTAAAATTACTATTTTTTTATGTCACTCACTTTATTATAATATTATTATGAATCATCATTTATAAAAAGTTTACATTTGCTTTGAAATTTTGTGGTATTTATGAATAACGGATTAGTTATAATTCCAACCTACAATGAAATTGAAAATGTAGAAAGTATTATTCGGGCTGTATTTGCACTGAATAAAAAATTTCATATTCTCATTGTAGACGATAATTCTCCCGATAAAACATTTGAAAAAGTTAAGGAACTTCAAAACGAATTTCCCAATCAACTTTTCTTAAAAGTTGGAACCAAAAAAGCAGGATTAGGCACCGCTTATGTGCTTGGATTTAAATGGGCATTACAACAACAGTACGAATACATTTTTGAAATGGATGCTGATTTTTCTCATAATCCGTCAGATTTAGAAAAATTGCACGAAGCCTGTTTCGTTGGAGAGGCGGATATGGCAATTGGTTCTCGTTATATTCGTGGGGTAAACGTTGTCAACTGGCCTTTGAGTCGTGTTTTACTTTCTTATTTTGCCTCGGTTTATGTTGATGTTATTACCGGAATGAAAATTCATGATGCTACAGCCGGATTTATTTGCTACAAAAAAGAAGTGCTTCAAAATATAGATTTGGATAAAATTAAATTTGTGGGTTATGCATTTCAAATAGAAATGAAATACCGTGCTTTTTGCAAAGGATTTAAAATTGTTGAAGTTCCCATTATTTTTACAGACAGAACAATGGGACAATCAAAAATGAGCAATGGAATTATTAAAGAAGCAGTTTTTGGTGTAATTTCTTTACGAATAAAAAAACTGTTTAACCGATTATAATTGAAAAGAAAAAATGAAAAGGATTTTAATAAAAAACGCTAAAATTGTCAATGAAGGTAAAATTTTTGAAGGAGATTTACTCATTGAAGACGAATTAATTATTGAAATTTCAGATAGTATTAGTGCTAAAACTGACTATAAAGTAATTGATGCAGAAGGAAATTACCTTATACCCGGGGCAATTGATGATCAAGTTCATTTTCGCGAGCCAGGACTAACTCATAAAGGTGATATTGGTTCAGAATCAAGAGCAGCTGTTGCAGGAGGAATTACCTCTTTTATTGAACAGCCTAATACTGTTCCGAATGCGGTTACTCAAGAATTATTAGAACAAAAATATCAAATAGCATCAGAGACTTCCCATGCTAATTATTCTTTTATGATGGGCGGAACTAACGATAATTTGGATGAAATTTTAAAAACCAATCCAAAAAATGTGGCCGGAGTTAAACTTTTTTTAGGCTCTTCTACCGGAAATATGTTAGTAGATAATGAAGATGTTTTAGAAAAAATATTTTCCTCTACAAAAATGCTGATTGCGGTGCATTGCGAAGATGAAACCACCATTAAAAATAATTTAGCCAAGTATAAAGAGCAATATGGAGACGATATTCCGGTCAAGTTTCACCATTTGATACGTAGCGAGGAAGCGTGTTATTTGTCTTCTTCCAAAGCAATAGCATTAGCAAAGAAAACAGGAGCAAGATTGCATGTTTTTCATCTTTCTACCGCGAAAGAAATGGATTTATTTACCAATAAAATTCCATTAGAGGAGAAACAAATCACCGCTGAAGTTTGTATCCATCATTTGTGGTTTACCAATGCAGATTATGAAACAAAAGGAAATTTAATAAAATGGAATCCTGCCATTAAAACAGAAGCTGATAGGGCAGCTTTATGGGAAGCCTTGTTGGATGATCGTATAGATGTTATAGCAACAGATCACGCACCACATACTTTAGAAGAAAAAAAACAATCCTATACCAAAGCACCTTCCGGAGGTCCACTAGTTCAGCATGCAGTAGTAGCCATGTTTGAGGCTTTTCATCAGGGAAAAATTTCGATTGAAAAAATAGTTGAAAAAATGGCTCATAATCCGGCTAAGATTTTCAAAATAGAAAAAAGAGGTTTTATAAAAGAAGGTTTTTATGCTGATTTGGTACTAGTAAATCCTGCCATGCCATGGAGTGTAAAAAAGGAAAATATATTGTATAAATGTGGTTGGTCTCCTTTAGAAGGAACCACATTCAAATCAAGAATTACACATACTTTTGTCAATGGTCAATTGGTGTATCAAAATGCAAAAGTAAACGAAGCTAAAGCCGGTAAGCGACTCCTTTTTAATCGATAGAGTATGAAAATAAAACACGCTTTGTTTTTTTTTAGTTTCTTTTTCTTTGCTTGTCAGAAAGAAAAAGTAAAAGTTCCTGAAAAACTGATAGAGGAAGAAACCATGGTTTCTATTTTCTATGATTTAAGTTTGTTGGATGCAATCCGATCAAATAATTCTATTTTGTTGGAAGAAAATAAAATAGATCCCTACACGTATATCTATAAGAAATACAAAATTGACAGTTTGCAATTTGCTCAAAACAATATTTATTATGCTTATGATTTAAAGCGTTATAAAAGAATGTATGAACGAGTTGAAAAACGACTGGAAGAAGAAAAAAAGATTGCTGATAGTACAGTTTTAAAAGCCGGAAAAATAGAAGAACCACTTTCTACACAAAAAGATACTGCTCAAACTAAAATAAAAGAGGGATTTTTAAAAAATAAAGAACTTAGAAAAAATAAGGACTAATTTTTATAATGTATTCCTGAATGGGTTGAAATTCAAATTGGATAGCCTTTTTTATTTTTTCATTCGAAATTAAATCAGTTGAATGTAAAGATTTAGCGGATGATTTAGATAGTGTTCTTTTTTGAAATAAGAATGTTGAAATAAACCAATCCAATCGCCATCCAATTTCAGTCATCCATGGTTTTGCATAAAAGGAAGGTCTTTTTACATGCAATTCTTTAGCAATCCAACAAACCAATTTTTCAAAGTTTACATTTTCTGAAATTAATGTAAATCGTTCTCCGGAAACATCACTTTTCATTAATTGATACATGACCGTTACAACATCTTCAACTGCTACAAATCCGGTTGAGCCTTTGGTGTAAAACGGAATTCCTTTACTCACTTTCGTAAAGATTTCCCCACTGCCGGAATTCCAAAAACCGGAGCCTAAAATTACTCCCGGATTTATAACAACACATTTTAACCCTTCTTGTTCTGCTCTCCAAATCTCCATTTCAGCTCCGTACTTAGAAATAGCATAATCACTATGCGGTTTTTCAGGATTCCATTCAGTTTCTTCCGTAATTATAACTTTCTTTTCTGTTAAATCACCTAAAGCAGCGATGGAACTGACGTAGCAAAATTTTTCTACACCAAAAGCTAACGCACAATTCACAACATTTGCCGTTCCTTCTATGTTTATTTTACGCAATAGTTTTTCATCTGCTGAATCAAAGGAAATTAAGGCAGCACAATGGTAAACATGTACAACATTTTTAAATGCAGGTTCTAACGTAGGAATGTCAATAATATCTCCTTTAATCCATTCTATTTGTTCGAAAAGTTCAGATTGTTTAAATTGAATAAAAAGCGATTTTGTTTTTTGAATGCTCTTTTCAGAACGAAATAAAGCCCGAACTTTTTCGCCTTTTTCTAATAATTGGAGCAATAAGTGTGCTCCCACTAAACCGGTTCCACCTGTAACTAGATTCATAAAAACAAATATAATTGTTTCCGTTCTACATTTTCAAATTATCGAATTAAAACTATCTTTGCCAAAATTATTTTTTGATAAAATTGCTAATAAGAAAATAAGCAATTCCTTGTCAACTATAAAAATCAATAAAATATACGCATGAAAAATTTAGTAGAAGAATTTCGCTGGAGAGGATTGTTTCACGATATGATGCCGGGAACAGAAGAACAATTATTAAAAGAATCTACGACTGCCTATATAGGATTTGATCCAACAGCCGATTCCTTGCATATTGGCAGTATGGTGCAAATCATCTTGTTGATTCATTTGAAAAATTTTGGACACAAACCAATTGCATTAGTTGGCGGTGCAACAGGAATGATTGGTGATCCTTCGGGTAAATCAGACGAAAGAAATTTATTAGATGAAGCAACCTTAACTAAAAATGTTGAAGGAATAAAAAAAGTATTATCGCGTTTTTTGGATTTTAATTCAACAGAAGCCAATGCTCCCGTTTTAGTCAATAATTATGATTGGATGAAAGACTTTACCTTTATTGAATTTGCTCGTGATATTGGGAAACGTATCACAGTAAACTATATGATGGCTAAAGATTCTGTTAAGAAAAGATTGAGTGGAGAGGTCGGGGAAGGAATGTCCTTTACAGAATTTACTTATCAGTTAATTCAGGGATATGATTTCTATTATTTACATAAACATTACAATTGTTTGTTGCAAATGGGAGGTTCAGACCAATGGGGAAATATTACCACCGGGACGGAATTAGTTAGAAGAATGAATGTAAATTCTTCTGAAGAAGGAGCAAAAGCTTTTGCCTTAACGACTCCATTAATTACAAAAGCAGACGGGTCCAAATTTGGTAAATCAGAAGGAGGAAACGTTTGGTTAACCGCTGATAAAACATCGCCGTATAAATTTTATCAATTTTGGTTTAATTCAACTGATGCGGATGCTGAAAAATATATAAAAATCTTTACTTTTTTAGAGAAAGAAACAATAGAAGAATTGATTGAAAAACATCAGCAAGAACCCCATTTACGTTTGTTGCAAAAGCGATTAGCAGAAGAAATCACAGTTTTGGTTCATTCCAGAGATGAACTTGAAAAAGCGGTGAAAGCATCCAATATTTTATTTGGAAATTCCACATCGGAAGAGTTAAAACAATTGGATAACCAAACATTTTTAGATGTTTTTGACGGAATTGCTCAGGCTGAAATTTCTAAAACTGATTTAGAAAACGGATTGACAATTGTTGAGGCATTAGCCGGTAAATCCGGATTTATGTCTTCTAACGGGGAAGCGAGAAGAGCATTAAAAGAAAATTCTATTTCTGTAAATCGTGAAAAAGTTACAGAAGAATTTTTAATTACTAAAAATGACTTAATTAACGACGAATTTGTGCTATTGCAACGTGGGAAGAAAACGTATTTTATTTTGCGGTTTATATAACCATCAAATTACAACCCCGAATATCGCTGGAATCAAAACGTCCCAATACTTCAAACGAATGATTGGGATTTTTTTTACCCAAATCTTGTGTGGCAATAAACGAACAAGAATTGATATTGGCTAAATCAATCACATTTATACCGCCGGTTTTTCCAAAGTCAACACAAGTCAGAGCATCTTCTGTATCTCGAATGAGGATTTGCATCCATGGAGGACATTCAAAAATGCCATTTCCCAAGGAATAGGCTTGTGATAATAATTCAGTCATACCATATTCAGAATGAATAGCTGAAACACCAAAACCATTGGCTAAAATTTCGTGTAATTCTTCACGGATGATTTCTTTTCGTTTGCCTTTCATACCACCTGTTTCCATAATAATGGTGTTTTTTAATTGAAAAGTTTGTTTTTCAACTACATCCAAAAGTGCATAGGTCACGCCAATTAAAAGTACATTTTGACCTGAAGAATCAATTTTAATTAATTGCTGAACTAATTCATCATAATTGTGGAGGTAAAACCCACTTTTGGGATGATTTGAGCTTTCTATCAAATCATTTACCATATAAATTAAAGAAGAGCCTTCTCGTTCTAAATAGGAAGGAAGAAGAGCCAATATAACATAATCTTCACTGTTTCCGTAGAATTGAGAAAATGCTTTTCGAAAACTTTGTTCGTATAAACTCAAGTCGGTAACCAAGTGTTTGCTTGAAATCATTCCACTAGTACCGCTACTGGTAAATGTTTCCTGAATGGGTTTTGATGAACTCAAAACGGCATGGCTTTTAAAAAACTGGATTGGAAGAAAAGGGATTTCTTCCAATGATTTTACATTGGTTTTGTCTTTTTTTAAAAGGGAACAAAAATCTTGGTATACTTGATTGTGTTCATATTGATGTCGAAAAACTTTGAGTGTTATTTTCTCAAATTCTTTTTGACTTCCAATGGAAAATATGTCGGGGTAAGGATTCATTTCGTTGCAAAAATAGCAATAAAAAAAGCACCAACTTTCGTTGATGCTTTTTAATATTTTGAAAAAGTTACTTATTTGATAACTAATTTTCTAGTAGCTGTATTTCCACCTTCAGTGATTTTTACAACATAAAGACCGGTATTTAGAGTTGAAACATTTACCTCTTCATTTGAAGTTGTAATGTTTAATACTTGTTTACCTAATAAGTCAAAAATTTGTACTGTTCTTTCCGTATTAGCTTCTGTTGAGATATATAAAACACCATTTGAAACAGGATTAGGATATACTTTTAAACCTGAAATAGCATTTGATTTTACACTTAATAATCCACCAATTGAAGTAGCAACTCTAAGTTCATCTATTTTCATGGTTGGTGTGCTTGTTGCTCCATCTTGTCTTAAAATGAAACCACCTAAATTAGCAAATGCTGTAGCTGGAGTTTCAACAATTGTAGCTGGAGTAGCTGCTGTGAAACCTGCAACTGTTGGGTTTAACCATAATTTAAGTTCGTTAGCAGTAAAATCATATCCTACAACTACATAAACTACATCACCTACATTATATAGTGTAGCTCCATAAATAGTTGGTGTTGCCGCTGTAGCTGATGTACAACCTAATTGGAATTGAGCACCATTCTTTTTAATAAAGATTCTAGCTTTAAAACCTCTGATATCATCTGTAACAACTGCAAAAGCTGTTTCAACTAAATCATTTGTTACATTTGAATAATCTGTTACACTCATTAAGAATCCAGTATAGATAGCTCCCGAAGTAGTTGATGTAAAAGGAGTATAAGGATCAATTCCTGAACCGGAAAATGAAACTGAATTACCAACAGAATTTATACCTGTGTAGTTTAAACTTCCAGCCACAACTAATACGTTGTCACCAGAGTTAACATTTGTCCATTTTTGAGTTGATCCAAGATTAGTATCAACAGCATAATCAAAACTATCTCCATGTGGAAGAGCATTTACAGGTTTACATTCTGCAGAAAAAATATCTCTTGAAAAATTACAAGTTCCACCAGTTACCGTTACAGTAATGTTTGTTCCTTCTGCAATTCCTTCAATTACAATGTTACCTTCTGCAACACTTGATGGATTATCTCCCCCAACTGTTCCACTAGTAGTTTCGACAGTATAAGTTGCATTTCCAGCCCCTGTGAAAGGAATGGTTGCATTATAAGTATCCAATGCTAAAGTTGACGCATTACATAAAGTTGAGTCAGCACCTAAAACAAGTGTACAAGAAGCCGAAAAATTAGTTAAACTAACATCGTCAATTCTCATTTGAGCGGTTGCCGGTTGAGTGAATTTTAAGCTTAATGTAGCAGAAGATTGAATACCACCGGTAATGGTAACTAAATTCCAAGAAGTGTTTGCATTTTGAGTAAAAGTGATTGGTGTCCAGGTCGTTCCGTTGTCAATACTTTGTTCAACAAGTAATTGTGTAGCAGTAGAATTCGTTAAATAACCAAATTTCAATTGAAGGTTTGCACTACTGTAAGCAGCTGTATTTAACCCATCAATTCTAAAAAATTTTCCAGCAGTTCCTGTCAAAAATACATTTCCAGCTCCTGAAGCTCCAATGTAACCATTAGAAACTGCAGTTGCTCTAACATCTCCATCTCCTGAATAAACAATTGGTGCAGTGTTTTGGAAAACATTTGCTGCAATAGCAGTAGTACCACTAGGGGTTCCCATGTTTTCAGAGTAAAAAGTTTGAGCAAAACCAAAACCAGTTATTGCTAAAAATAATAAAGTGTAAAGTTTTTTCATTTTTGTATAAAATTTATTGCACAAAGATAGTAACAATAAATAAGTTACAAAACATAACCTTATTAAAAAATTGTAAAAACGTAGTGAAAGTATTGAAAACCTAACTATTTAATAATCAGTTTTCTTGTGGCTGTTGCGTCTCCTTCTTTGATTTTAATCATATAAACGCCGGGCGAAAGTGAAGAAACGTTTAATTCTTTGGATGTAATTGTGCTTTGTAATACAATTTTTCCTAAAATGTCAAAAATAATTACTTCTTTATCCAAAGTTGATTTAGAAGTAATATAAACTTTTCCGTTACTTACCGGGTTAGGGTAAAAACTTAACCCCTCAATGGTAGTTTCCTGAGGTTTATTAGGTTGTTGCGACTTACCATCCTGAGCAGAAACTGTCAGGGTGAAGAACAAAACCGTTAAAAGAGTATAGATGTAATTTTTTTTCATTTCAATGATTTGGTATAACAAAGATAATAAAATATTTCAATTACCATACCAAATTTTTTTTGACATATAAATATTGCTAAAACGAGTACTATTATTCAATAGTTGTTATGCCTTTTGAAACCCATTTTCTTTTATTCTTATCATAATAGGTATTTGAGTCCGGGAATTCAATGTAAAATTCACCTTTTGCATTTTCGGTGTAATAGGGTGTTAAATCTTCACCTGCAATATACTTTTCAAAAAGGAATTTACTTTTTGTTTTTAACTCGGGAATCTCCATTTTCCAAGTTCTGAAAGTTTCTTCGTAGGAAGTTATTTTTCCGTTGGTATCTTTTGATAGTTTGCCTACGGTAACTACTTTTTTTACCTTTAAACTTGGAGCAATTCGTGCAATGGCAAAATATATTTCATTTGATTTTTCATCAATAAAATAATGATATAATTCGGCACTTTTAGCTTTTGCCTGATAGATTGAATCAAATTGATGATCAAATTTTGTTTCGTGTGTGGCCTTTTTTGCCAATTTGTCGGTGTAACGTATGATTTCATATTTGAACGACTCAACTTGTTCTTCATTCAAATAATCGGAAGCCAAAATCTTTTTCGGTTCTTTTTGACAAGAATAAAAAAGCACAAGAATAAAAAGCGAATAAATAAATTTCATTTTCATTTTAAATTTGAAAAAAAGAGCCTAATCTTAGTAGATTAAGCTCTTTCAAATATAATAATTTTTATGACTAGTATACTTTAGTTACCGGGTTAAATTCAGCCCAACCATCAGTCCAATCTGTTGATCCAAATGCTCCTCTATAAGCAGTTTGAGTAAAGAATGCGTCAGTTAATTTAGGATTTGTAAAAGCCGCACCTGAAGTTAAAGTACCTGAAGTAACTCTAAAATCCGGGTTTGAAGCATAACCTGTACTAGTGTTTGTTCCAAAGAAAATATTAGTATTTAAACCTAATTCTAAATATACAGCAGGTAAATCTGTATTTGTGATTGTTTCGTTAGAAGAATTAAACCAAGTTTGAACATCTGTTGCTGTTGCAGTCATACCAGTTCCAACAGAGAATGTTGTTGTTGGAGCTACCATAACGTTATTTGTTACCACACCTAATCCAGAACTGTAATTGTCATAAACCGATTGTTGGTTCATACGTAAACCTCTTGGGAAACCAACAAATACTGAATTAGCAATTGATAAAGCAGTTCTTCTTCTTAAATCAAGCGAATGTTGGTAGTTACCATTGATTGATTGTGTATTTGAAATTCTTGGACCAACACCAGTAATGTTTGAGAAAACACCAGTTGTGATTAACGTAGTTAAGTTGTCATTTGGACCGTTATCTGTTTCAAAAGTGTTTGAACCTGATTGATCGGCATAACTACCATAACGAACAGAAACTCCAAATTGAACTTTTCCTGTGAAACCGTAATCAACATCAAAACAATCATCCCACATTGCAAAAGTAACCAAGTGTTTTGAACTTACAGATCCGCCAAACCACTCAAAACCGTCATCACCACCAAAAGAAACTTGACAATAATCCATTTGTGTGCCACTTCCTACACCACCTAAAGTGATTGAGTTTGTTTCATTGTTTGGCGTTAATTCGATACCTGCGAATTCCACGCGAACATATTTTAAAATACCGGAGTTGTCTGAATCGTTTGTTCCTCCAAAAATTACCGCAGGAGTAATACCTTCAATTGCCGGGTCAGGTTGATTAACCGGTGCATTTCCTAATATTACTATTCCACCCCAATCGCCTCTGTCACGAGTACCTGGTGCTAAAGCTGAAGTAAATACAATTGGTTCAACAGAAGTTCCTTCGGCTATCATTTTACCACCTTTATCTATTACCAAAGTACCTTTAGTTGCTTTATCTCCAAAAATTATAGTACCCGGCTCAATTGTTAATACAACACCAGTTCTAACAAATACTTGGCCTTTGATTAGGTATTTTTTGTCTTTTGTAAGTGTACGAGTAGCTAAATCTCCCACTAATTCAACAGGTAAATTAGGTTCTTCAACAGGGGGAGTTACATCTACAACAATTGGATTGTCGTCATTGCTACAAGATGTCATTGATAAGGCAAGAACTGCCATGAACATACTAGCTCTTAAAATTAGATTTTTTTTCATAAGTTGGTTGTTTAAATAATAATTTATAGTTGTTTAAAAGTTATGAGTTAAGTTTAGAGAGAAAAGAGTACCTTTTTTAAATACAGAGGTAGCATTATCAATGTCTTTACTGATTTTTTCATCTCTATTTGAGTCTTCATAAAATTGGTATTTAGCATTTAAAAGATCTTGAATTCCCAATTTTATTGTTGTTTTTTTGAAAGTTTTTGAAAATGTTAAGTCAAGACTGTTTCTGGAAAGTTCATATATTGTTGGAAAGTTAATATCTCCAACTGAAAAAATTCTATCCCCAAATCGGTTATAAATCACATTGGCAGAAAAACCGGTTTCATCAGTATAACCTAAAGCCACATTGATGATATAGGGCGATTGTCCTTGTAAGGCACGCACTTGTGCTTGTGAAGTAACATCTCCTCCTAAATCTACTTCAGAGAAAATATAGGAAGCATTAATGTTAGCGGATAGTCTTCCCAAATAAAGGTTGTTGGTTAATTCTTTGAATGATTTTCTGATTTCAAGTTCAATACCATAATTGTATGCACTGTCTGCATTGGCATAATTAAATTGGGGTTGTTCCGTTGTGATTTGTGTAACATTCTCAATTGGATTGTCAAATCTTTTATAAAATGCGCCCAAACTCATTGTTTCTCCTTTGTTTGGGTAAAATTCGTAACGTAAATCCAAGTTGTCAATTTCAGCAGTTTTTAAATCAGCATTACCAACTTTCGCTGCTTCATTTTCATAATCATAAAACAAGAAAGGGGCAATTTCTCTAAATTCTGGACGGTTAACGGTTCTGCTATAAGCAAATCTTACTAAAGCTCTTTCGCTGATATTGTATCCAACATTTAATGAAGGTAAAATTGAAGTTACCGGATTTTCAATGTCAATAGGTCCTAAATCAGTGTTACTTTGAAGCGATAATATATTGTGTTCTACTCGAACACCAGCTGAAATATCAAATTTATTTAAGGGGAATTCACCATAAATATACCCTGCGGCTAGGAAATTATCAGCATCATAAGAGTCAATTGAACGAGTTCCTTCTTTTAAAATCCAACCATCGGTGGTGTTAACATATTCAGGACTAAAAATATCTGTTAGAGGTAATTGTTTTAACTCAGTGATTCGATCAATTCCATAATCCGGAAGGAAATAAGAAACATATCTTGAATCAAAAGCTCTTTTTCTATAATCTAAGTAATAACCTGTTTTTAATTTGATAGGGTTTAATTCTTCATCGTTTTTAATGCGTTCGATGTTGTGCGTATAATTTGCACCATTGTTTACGGAGTACTCACTTAATGTACCAAAATATCTACCCGTGTCAAACAAGTTAGTTGAAGCAGGATCAATCATTTCGTAAACCGAATTTGGATCTTCAACATCTTTAATAGTTCTGAACCTTCTCAAATCCGGTTCGGATTGATACATGTAATTATAGCCGGCTACCCAATCAATTGCATTTGTACTGTTTAATTGGTGAATTCCTTCTAATTGTCCGGTATAGATAGAACGTGACGTGTAACCTAATAAGTAGTTTCTAAACAAATCCTCACCTCTTTGTAAATAGTTGTTACCATTTCTGATGATTGTTTCATTTTCACCAATTTGGTTAAATAAATTTTTAAATTTGATGGTATTGTCGTTGTCTAGTTTAAAAATCCAGTTTGATAATACGGTTACCCTTGCTTCATTCTGATTATAATCATCTAAATAATTTAACCATTGAGGAGGTCTGGTTTCTCCTTCATTTAAGGTCGTATAGCGTGTAAATTGTCTTTGATAAGTTTGGTATGTATTTGAATAGCCAAACATATTTACCGATTGTAAGTTCATTCCGTTAGCAAATTTTTTACTTCTTCCGAAAGCAAAACCGAAATTATTGTCTAATAAAGCAGTGCTTTTATTTGGGTTGAAGTTATTTTGCAATTTGGTATTTGAAGCAGTAACTCCTACTTCTGGATAAGTGTTTATCAAATTTGCTGAGGGAAAAGTGCTAGGGAGAGTTCTAAATTCATAGTCAAAACCTAAAAAGTCAGTTTTTGATCCCTCACTCTGATAATAAGTATCGAATGAAGTATCCATTCTGTATCCAAATCCAACATTGAACGTATTGAATTCTGTTATGTTTTCTGAAGTTGTAATGTTTACAATACCTCCTGAAAAATCACCTGGTTTATCTGCTGAGCCGGTTTTAATGATTACCATTTTATCCATTGCTTTGGTAGGAATTAAATCAAAAGCAAAGGTTCTTTTGTCAACTTCTGTACTTGGAGCAACAGCATTATTGATTAATACATTATTATAACGTTCGCTCAATCCTCTAATCATAACAAATTTACCATCAACAATAGTAACTCCAGGTACTCTTTGAATAGCATCTGCAGCATTGCTATCGGTTCCTTTTGACATTTGTTCGGCTGAAATCGCACTAACAACTTGTTTGGCTTCTTTTATTTCAATCATTACTGCAGCTTCCGTATTTTTTTTCCGCGAGGTAACCACTACAACATCCTGTAGCATTACTCCTTCTCCCGAGGTCAAAGCCTTGTTAACAGTTACAGTTTGTCCTGCTTTAACGGTGATAGGCACTTCTACAGTTTGATAACCTAAAAAGCTTAATTGTAGAATATAATTCCCCGGTTCAACAGATAAAGAATAGAACCCTTTTTCATCTGTGGTAGTCCCTATACTTGTGCCTTTAATTAATGCATTTGCAAAAGGTAAAGGTTCATTATTCATATCTTTGTCGGTAAGTACACCAGAAACAGTACCTTTTTGGGCAGTTGAAAAGAAGGTGATAAATAGGGTAATAATAAGTAATCTAATTTTCATTATTTTGTTTCATTAAATTTGAGGCAAAGAAACGGACACCTTGTAAAGTTGGAGTTACTCACTTATTATGATTGTGTTTCATTCATGTTATGAAAAGGTTACCACATTAAATTACCGTTAAGAACGTTTTTCATTTTGTATTATCTTTATCTTTACATCGCGAAAGCACAAATAAAAAAGGAATGAAAAAAAAAGAAATAAAAATCTTATTAGTTGACGATGAACAAGATATACTCGAAATAGTTGGGTATAACTTGTCTCAGGAAGGATACCAAATAGTTACAGCAACAAATGGTAAAGAAGCTATCCAAAAAGCTAAAAAAGAATTACCTCACCTTATTATAATGGATGTCATGATGCCAGAAATGGATGGTATGGAAGCTTGTGAAAACATCCGAAAAATTCCTGAATTGAGTAATGTTATTATTGCTTTTTTAACGGCTAGAAGTGAAGATTATTCTCAAGTTGCCGGATTTGAAGCCGGAGCTGATGATTATATTGCTAAACCAATTAAACCAAAAGTATTGGTGAGCAAAGTAAAAGCATTGCTGAGACGTTTAAAAGAAGAAGATCCAAAAGGGGATATACTAACCGTTGGAAACATTGAAGTTAATAGAGAAGAATATAAAATTATTCAAGACGGAAAAGAAATTGTTTTACCAAGAAAAGAGTTTGAATTGTTTTATCTATTAGCCTCTAAACCCGGAAAAGTATTTAAACGGGAAGAAATTCTTGATAAAGTTTGGGGCAATGAAGTAATTGTAGGAGGCAGAACAATCGATGTTCACATTCGAAAGTTACGTGAAAAAATTGGTGATGAACTTTTTAAAACAATCAAAGGAGTAGGATATAAGTTTGAAATTTAATTCTTTATTTGACTTTGCATTGAGAATAGTTTACTTTTGAACTGAGTATGCAAAAACAAACTTTTTTCAATGGCTATTAGTTTTAAAAAGACCTATAAATTTGCAGTTAAATCTGCTTTTTACATTACTTTTTTTTCAATGGTTTTTTTAACCTTATTGTTGTATTACTTCAATCAGGTGAATTATGTTTTGATTACTGTATTTACAATTTCCATCTATCTTTTCTCTTTTTTTGTTGTACAATATCGTGTAGAACGCTTCATTTATCGTCGGGTAAAAAAAATATATGATGATGTTTCTTTGTTGGATTCTACCACTTTCAGAAGTCAACCCATCACAACAGATATGGCAACCTTGACCAAAGAAGTCAAAAAATTCGCCACCGATAAAAAATTAGAAATTGAAACCTTAAAAGTTCGTGAAGAATACCGGAGAGAATTTTTAGGAAACGTTTCTCATGAGCTGAAAACCCCCCTTTTTACCGTTCAAGGATATATTTCTACTTTATTAGATGGTGCTGCAAATGATAAAGTTCTACGAAAAAAATACCTTGAAAGAGCCGAAAAAGGAGTAGAGCGGTTAATTTATATCGTCAAAGATTTAGATATGATTACCAAACTCGAAACCGGTGATTTAAATTTAGATTATTCCATTTTTGATATCGTAGAAACAATTAAAAATGTTTTTGATTTGTTGGAAATGCGTGCTTCCAAAAAGAAAATTACTTTAACCTTTGATACTAATTACAGTAAACCGATTTACGTTCGAGCCGATCAGGAAAAAATCCAACAAGTAGTTACTAATTTAGTAATGAATTCTATCAAGTATGGAAAGGAAGGCGGTACAACAGAAGTAAGTATTGAAAATTTAATAAATAATAAAGTAATTATTCGGATTACAGACAATGGCGAAGGAATTCAAAAACAACATATTCCTCGTTTGTTTGAACGTTTTTACAGAGTAGATAAAAGTGGTGCACGTTCTGAAGGTGGTTCAGGTTTAGGCTTAGCAATTGTTAAGCATATTATTGAAGGGCATAATGAAAAAATTTATGTAGAAAGTCAATTCGGAGTCGGTTCGGAGTTTTCATTCACGCTCGAAAAGCAGAAATAATTTTTTCCAATCTAAATCATATTTGAAAGTATTTAATCCTCTGTACAAATCTATTTCGAATAAATTTTCAATTACAAATTTTTCTTGTTTAGCATAGGGTACAATACCTTCTTTTTTGTATTTTTTGGCTAAATATTCTTGTTCAAATTGACCGGGTGTTGGAATAAAAAAGGCTTTTTTCCCTAATTTTGCCAAATCCATTACCGTAGTGTATCCTGAACGGCAAAGAACAATTTCACTTTCATTGAAAGTATGTTCCAACTCAACGGAAGTCATAAAATTATAAAAAGTAACATGCTCTATTTGTTCTGATTTTTGTTCCGGTTCAATCACACCTCTAACAAAAACTACTTTTCCTTTGTATCGTTTTATTTCTTCTCTTAAATGCAATTCTAATATTGAACGTTGTGGTTCGGGCCCTGAAAGTATAATCAGTAAATCATATTTTTTAGGCAACTCTTTTTTTGTAAATCGACTTAACGGACCAATGTAGTTTATTTTAAAATGAGGGTTTTCTAAATGACCTAGTTTTCCTGTCAAATTTGGAATTTCTGCTGCATCAGGAACCCAACATTCATTATATTTTTTAATAATATACTGATGTAATTTACTCGTAATCCAACTCGTGTTTCCCGTTAATACATTTAATTGATGGGTGATGAAAACGGAAGGAACTTTTTTGGAATAAATCCCTAACCGATTATCAGAAATGATTCCCGAAATCCCGTATTCTTTTACCCATTTTTTGACAAGTTTTCGCTCTTGATAAATGGCTTCCATCATTTTTGGACTGTTTTTAATCAATTTCCACTTAAAAAAAGCACCTTTTTTAGCATATTCAATTTGATAAGAAGGCAGTTCAAGAAAAGTAAGTTGAGGAAATTCTTTTTGTAAAATGTGCAAAGCAACACCATCAGAAGCAATAATTGGGTCATAGCCTTGTTCTATTAAAGCTTCAATAATTGGGATGCATCTAGTAGCATGCCCTAGGCCCCAATTTAAGGGAGCAACAAGAATTTTTGGGTGGGTTGTTTTCAAGTCTTAATAACTCATTTAATAAATGTAAAAGTACTACTATTTTTGATTGAGTATATTTCCCTAATTTTACCAAAAAATTAAATTACGTGGGAAGTAAGAATAAATTAAAGCGTTTCAAGGAAAATGAATCTTTTCAAAATGTTATAGAACCTACTCGAGAAGAAGTAGTTTCCGGTGACTTTAAATGGAAAGGCAATTGGAATAATGATTTTTTTAAGAATGAAAAACCAATTGTTTTGGAATTAGGGTGTGGAAAAGGGGAATACTCAGTGGGATTAGCTGAACGTTATCCGGATAAAAATTTTATTGGAATTGATATTAAAGGAGCCCGATTTTGGCGAGGTGCTAAAACAGCTGTTGAAAATGGAATGCATAACGTTGGGTTTCTTCGTACTCAAATTGAATTAGTAGAATTTTGTTTTGCTGAAAATGAAGTGGATGAGATTTGGATTACTTTTCCTGATCCACAAATCAAATATAAAAGAACGAAACATAGAATGACTAATACTGAATTTTTGCAACGGTATAAAAAAGTATTAAAAAAGGATGGGTTAGTGCATTTGAAAACAGATAGTGAATTTATGCATGGTTATACACTAGGATTGCTTCATGGCGAAGGGCATGAGGTGATTTATGCCAATCATAATGTTTATAAAAATGAAGGAGCTCCGGAAGTGGTAACGGCTATTCAAACTTTTTATGAAAAACAATATTTAGAAATAAATAAGGCAATTACCTATATTCAATTTAGGATAAAATAACTTTAATACATATTCTGTTCAATGAATATAACCTTACCAATTTTACTCGGACTTTCCTCTGCGGCTTTAGGAACAACTTTGCCCGGTTTGCTCAATATGACAGCGGCAAAAGTGGGTATGCGAGATGGCAAAAACAGAGCAGTTTGGTTTGCATTAGGAGCTTCAGTGATTGTGTTTTTTCAAACATTAATAGCCGTTTTATTTGCAAGATTTATAGACGGTAGAGCTGATATTGGTGCTCTTTTACAAGAAATAGGATTTGTGATTTTTACAGGCCTCACTTTTTATTTCTTTTGGAGTGGAAAAAAAAATAAGCTCAAAATAAAAAAAGATGAAATTAAAATGCGAAGTAAATCCAGTCGTTTTTTTATGGGAGTTTTACTGTCATCTCTTAATTTGTTTCCCATTCCTTATTATGTTTTTATAAGCATTACGTTGGCAACGTATCATTATTTTTATTTTGACAATTATTTTATTTATGCTTTTTCAACCGGTACAGCTGTTGCCGCTTTTTTAATTTTTTTAGGGTATATTTCATTTTTTAAAAAAAAGGATCGAAGCAATTCTTTTTTGTCAAAAAACATTAATTATGTTATTGGTTCCATCACGGGTTTAGTTGCGTTGATTTCACTTTTTAAACTATTTTTTAAAGATTAGAAAATAACCATTATGGAGGAAAATTTCTTCGAAAGAGTCTACTTCATCGTTCGCCAAATTCCTTATGGTCGTGTAACTTCATATGGAGCAATTGCTAAAGCGTTGGGCACTGCCCGTTCAGCTCGAATGGTAGGTTGGGCCATGAATGCTTCACATCAATTAGAAGATGTTCCGGCTCACAGAGTAGTCAATCGAAAAGGATTACTTTCAGGAAAACATCATTTTAGTGGTACTAATTTAATGCAGCAATTATTAGAAAACGAAGGAATTGAAGTAATTGATAATCAGATAATTGATTTTGAAAAGGTTTTTTGGGAACCGGAAATTTCCAATTAGCAATTATTCCTAATTTCTTAGTCTTTTACTCGTCGCTATTTCCTTATCCCGCCATAAACATTTTCAATTCTTTAACTACTGTTTCTATACTTTTCGTATTATCTTTGCAATCTGTAATAAGTTTAAATAAAGGCAATTATTATTCCTTTAAAAACAACATAAATAAGATGAAACTCGATAGAAAAGAAATACTAAAAGCCCTAGAAACTATCTCGGTTGCCGGTGAAGGAAAAAACATGGTCGAAAGTGGAGCCATTCAAAATGTATTAACTTTTGGCGATGAAGTTATTGTAGATTTACTTTTGTCCACACCAGCTTTGCATATCAAAAAAAGAGCAGAAGTTGACATCATCAAAACTATTCATGAGTTGGTCTACGAGAAAGCTAAAGTAAAAGTAAATATCAAGGTAGAAAATGTTCAAAAAACAGAGTCTAATTCTACTGAACAAGCAAATTTAATCAAAGGAAAACAAATTCCGGGAATTAGTAATATTGTTGCTATTGCCTCCGGAAAAGGAGGTGTTGGAAAATCTACAGTTACTGCTAATTTAGCAGTTTCATTGGCTAAAATGGGTTTTAGTGTTGGTGTTTTAGATGCTGATATTTATGGGCCTTCAATGCCAATTATGTTTGATGTTGAAAATGCAAAACCCTTATCGGTAGAAGTAGATGGGAAATCAAAAATGAAGCCGGTTGAAAGCTATGAAGTAAAAATTCTATCTATCGGATTTTTTACTAAACCGGATCAAGCGGTTATTTGGCGTGGGCCAATGGCTGCAAAAGCATTAAATCAAATGATTTTTGATGCTGATTGGGGTCAACTGGATTTTATGTTAATCGATTTGCCTCCCGGAACCGGAGACATTCAACTTTCAATCATGCAATCGTTACCAATTACGGGGGCAGTAGTCGTAAGTACGCCTCAAGCTGTTGCTTTAGCAGATGCTAAAAAAGGTGTTTCGATGTTTATGTCAGAAGCAATCAATGTTCCTGTTTTGGGAATTATTGAAAATATGGCTTATTTTACGCCGGAAGAATTACCAAATAATAAATATTATATTTTTGGAAAAGAAGGAGCAAGAAATTTAGCAGAAGATTTAAAAGTGCCTTTATTGGGTGAGATTCCTTTAGTTCAAAGTATTCGTGAAGCGGGCGATTATGGTCGACCTGTCGCTTTACAAACGGCAACGCCTCTTGAAACAGCATTTGAAACTATTGCCAGAAATATTGTTCAGGAAGTAGTAAATCGAAATGAAAATTTACCTCCAAGTGAAGCGATTAAAATAACGACAATGGCTGGTTGTTCAGCCGTAAATAAAAAATAATGACTACAGAAGAAATTAGATTAGGCATTGAAAAGGCTTTAGATGAAATTCGTCCGTTTTTGTTATCTGATGGGGGAAATATCTCATTAGTTGACGTTTTAGACAGTAAACATGTAAGGGTGCGTTTGGAAGGAGCGTGTGTGGGATGTAGTGTGAATCAAATGACTTTAAAGGCGGGTGTGGAGACTACTATCAAGAAATATGTACCTCAAATTGAAACAGTTGAAAACATCGCTTAAAGTTTGAAATCAGAACTCATGTGTTATTTTATGAAACTGATATAAGTCATGTTTTTAAATTATAAACAAGTTTAATTTCGTCCCACAAAAAACTCAGAACTTAAAAAAGAATGATACAAACCGATATCCTTATTATTGGAGCAGGCCCGACAGGGCTTTTTGCCGTATTTGAAGCAGGCTTATTAAAATTGAAATGTCATTTAATTGATGCACTTCCTCAACCAGGTGGACAATTAGCAGAATTATATCCAAAAAAACCTATCTATGATATTCCTGGATATCCGGAAGTTTTAGCCGGTGATTTGGTGACCAATTTAATGGAACAAATCAAACAGTTTCAACCTGGATTTACCTTAGGAGAAACGGCTGAAACCATCGATAAATTAGATGATGGAAGTTTTATTGTAACTACCAATAAAGGAACAAAACATCAAGCAAAAGCAATCGCAATCGCAGGCGGGTTAGGAACATTTGAACCCAGAAAACCGCTATTAAAAGATATCGAGTTTTATGAACAGAACGATCGTGGAGTTGATTATTTTGTGAAGGATCCTGAAAAATACCGCGGGAAAAAGATTGTGATTTCCGGGGGTGGAGATTCTGCATTAGATTGGAGTATCTTTCTTTCAGACCTAGCATCAGAAGTAACATTGGTTCACCGAAGAAATGAATTTCGTGGAGCATTAGATTCAGTTGAGAAAGTACAGGAACTAAAAAATGCAGGAAAAATTAAATTAATTACTCCTGCTGAAGTCATCGGATTTAAAGGGACTGAACGTATTGAATCTGTAGATATTGAAATCAATGGTGCCCGCATGAATGTTGCAACGGATTATTTTATTCCCTTATTCGGGTTAACACCAAAACTTGGTGCGATTGCAAATTGGGGATTAGAAATTGAAAAAAATGCAATAAAAGTAGACAATGCCTTAGATTACCAAACAAATATTGAAGGGATTTATGCCATTGGTGACGTAAACATTTATCCGGGAAAATTGAAATTGATTTTATGTGGTTTTCATGAGGCTACACTGATGTGTCAAAGTGTTTACCAAAGAATCAATCCAGGGAAAAAATATGTATTGAAATACACCACTGTCTCCGGTGTAGATGGATTTGACGGAACAAGAAAAGAGGCTGAAAAAGCAATTGTAAAATCTATTGATTAAAAAATGTCACCCGATATTACTATTAAAATTACAGACCGCAAAGGTGTAATGCACGAAGTTCAAGCTCCTACCGACATGAATATGAATGTCATGGAACTGATTCGAATGTATGAATTAGCCGAAGAAGGAACTGTTGGGGTTTGTGGCGGAATGGCCATGTGTGCTTCTTGTCAATGTTATGTGTTAAATGACGTTCCACTACCTGAAAAATCACCCGATGAGGAGGCCATGTTATGGGAAGCTTACCATGTCAAAGAAAATAGTCGGCTTGGTTGCCAGATACAGATTAAACCGGAAATTGATGGTTTAGAGGTGCAATTGGCTCCGAAACAATAAAAATTAAATCCCTAGTTTATTTCTTGCTAACGGTAAAATTCTTTCTACAAATTTAGAATATGCCAATTTAGATGGATGTAAATTATCTTGAGCAACTAAAACAGGATTAATTAATCCTTGACGAGTAATATCCGTAATGTTCACAAAACTTATTCCCAAAGATTCCGCGTGATTTTTAGCAAAAAGATTGTATTGATCTAATTGATTAGAAATGTTTCCCGGGTTTGAACTGCTTTGTCCAAAAGGAGTATAGGCATAATCAGGAATGGAAACAACAATCACGCGATTCAAATTTCCTTTCGCTAAAACAATAGCAGTTTGAAGTAATTCCGGAAATTCAGTTTCATATAAACTAAAAGGTTTGTTTTGGTATTGGTTATTGACACCAATTAATAAGGTAACTAAATCATATTCCGGACTTAAATTTTCATTCGAAATGGCGGTTTTTAAATTCGAAGTTGTCCAACCGGTTTGAGCAATAACTTTGACGGCAACATTATCCGACGCAGAAAAGTAATTTATTAAACTATCTTTCAATTGTTCCGGAAAACGACAGGATTGGCAAACACTTTCTCCAATTGTATAACTATCTCCTAATGCTAAGTACTTAATGTTCTTCGGTTTTGGATTTGTGGAAGTATAAAAATTGTTCTTATCATCATCATTTGAACATCCGATAAAAACAAAAATACTAAACAATAAAAGTTTGATTATACGCTTCATCCTTGTTTATATTAAATTAATCAAAAATAGAAAAGCTTCCCTTAGTAGAGAAGCTTTTGTGTATTTTTTAAGGATTGTTCACTTATTTAAAGGCTTGCATTCCGGTAATATCTGCTCCGGTAATCAACAAGTGAATATCGTGAGTACCTTCATAGGTAATAACAGATTCTAAATTCATCATGTGTCGCATAATAGAATATTCCCCTGTAATTCCCATTCCGCCAAGAATTTGACGTGCTTCCCGTGCAATATGAATAGCCATGTCAACATTATTACGTTTTGCCATGGAAATCTGAGCCGTTGTAGCTCTTCCTTCATTTCTCAAAACTCCCAGTCGCCATGTTAATAACTGAGCTTTGGTAATTTCAGTAATCATTTCGGCTAATTTCTTTTGTTGCAATTGCGTAGCTCCAATAGGTTTGTCAAATTGAATTCGCTCTTTTGCATAACGCAAAGCGGTATCATAACAATCCATTGCAGCCCCTATTGCTCCCCAAGCAATTCCGTAGCGAGCTGAGTCTAAACAACCTAGCGGAGCTCCTAAACCTGATTTGTTAGGTAATAAATTTTCTTTAGGCACTCTTACGTTGTCAAAAATTAATTCACCAGTAGCTGATGCACGAAGTGACCATTTATTATGCGTTTCCGGAGTTGTAAAACCGTCCATGCCTCGTTCCACAATTAATCCGTGGATTCTGCCTTCTTCATTTTTTGCCCAAACTACGGCAATATCTGCAAAAGGAGCATTGGAAATCCACATTTTTGCTCCGTTTAATAAATAGTGATCACCTTTATCTTTAAAATTAGTGGTCATTCCACCCGGGTTTGAACCGTGATCGGGTTCAGTTAGCCCAAAACACCCCATCATTTCTCCGGTTGCTAATTTGGGTAAATATTTCATGCGTTGTTCTTCGTTTCCGTATTTCCAAATGGGATACATTACTAAGGAAGATTGTACTGATGAAGTGGAACGAACCCCGGAATCACCTCTTTCAATTTCCTGCATAATCAAGCCATAGGAAATTTGGTCTAAACCGGCTCCGCCATATTCTTCCGGAATATAAGGGCCAAATCCACCAATTTCTCCCAAACCTTTTATGATTTGTGTTGGAAATTCAGCTCGCTGAGCGTAGTCTTCTATAATAGGAGAGACTTCTCTTTTCACCCAGGCACGGGCAGAATCACGAACTAATTTATGTTCTTCTGTCAGTAAATCATCTAACAAATAATAATCGGGAGCTTGAAATAAATCTGGTTTCATCAGTATCGTTTTAAGTGAAGCAAAAGTAAGTAAAGAAATGTAACAAATCAACGAACGATTGTTATAATTTATGTAAAAGCAGCGAAGTGATTTTACATTTTTAAATAAAAATCCTTGGTTAAAGCGATGTATTCGTTTGTGTATTCGTGTCTGTTGATTTCAACGACTAATTCGTCGGAACTTAGAACAGGAAGTTCAAATCGTTTGAACGCCAATAAACTTCGAACAATTGGGGTGTTATGAGAGCCTTTTACATGAGTAACTTTTATGGGAAAAAGCTCGGCTTGAGCACATAAATCAATAAATCGTTCTTCTTCTTTATGTGGAATAATCACTGCAAAAATTCCATTCTCTGATAAGAGTAAATCGGCGGCTTCGATTAAATCTTCAAAGGGTAAAGCGTCCTGAAACCTTGCTAAATCGCGTTGCTCGTTTTCACTTTTATAATTTTCGGCATAAAAGGGAGGGTTAGAAAGAATTAAATCATATTCATCTTCCGGTTCCTCCACAAACTCATCCAGTCCCGCATGAAAACAAAATAATCGGTCTCCCCAAGGTGAGTTTTCAAAATTTTCAACACATTGTTCGTAGGCATCTTCGTCAATTTCTAACGCATCAATTTGTTCAGCATGAATTCGTTGGGCAATCATTAAGGATAAGATTCCGGTTCCAGCACCAATATCCAAAACAGAAAATGGATTATTTTCAATCGGACACCAAGCTCCCAACAACACACTATCGGTGCCTACTTTCATAGCACATCGATCCTGTTGAATAGCAAACATTTTGAAATTAAAAATTGACATTTTTTTAAAATTTTAAACCATTAAGAAATTAAGTTTCATTAAGTTTGGCCTTAATTACTTAATTTCTTAATGGTTTAAAGTTGTTATTATGGTTTAAAAATTTATGTTTAAAGATACATTTCCACTAAACCTTCCGGTAAATTCATGACCACTTTTTTATTGTCCCGATCTATTTTTACCAAAAAATGGTCTATCATGGGAATAAGTAATTCAACATTACCATTCAACACTTCAAAAAGAGGTTGAGCCGTTGAGTCATTAATAGAAACAATTTTACCTACAACTCCAAGCCGTTGATCTTCTACTTCAAAACCAATTACTTCGTGGTAATAAAATTGATTTCCCTCTAATTTAGGAAGAAAAGATAATGGTAAATAAAGTTCACAGCCCATAATTTCATCGGCATCGGCCTCTGAATTTACATCTTCAAATTTACATCTCAGAAAGTCATTTTTATGTAGGGAACTATTTTCAATAAAAAATGGAACCAAATTTTTGTTTAATTCAACAAAAACGGATTCCATATTTTCATATAATTCGGGTTCGTCAGTATCTAAATAGACTAAAACTTCCCCTTTGAAACTAAATTTTTTAGCGATTTTGCCAAGATAGAAACAATCTTCTTTACGCATTATCGCAAGGTATTAAGCTTCTTTTTCTTCGTTTGCTTCTTCAACAGCAGGAGCTTCTTCTACAGCAGGCGTTTCTTCGGTAGCTAATTCAGCAGCCACTTCGCTAACTTCTTCAACTGTTTCTTCGGCAATTTCTTCTGTTACTTCAGCAGCTTTTGCAGCCTCAGCAGCAGCATTAGCTCTTTTTTCATTCGCTACTTTTTCAGCTTTTAAAGCTTCAGCTTTTGCTTTCGCTTCAGCTTTTGATAAACCTTCTTTTTTAGAAGTTACTTTGTTAGCTTTTTCATCAATCCAAGCCGCTAATTTTGCATCAGCTTGTTCTTGTGTTAACGCACCTTTTCTAACACCACCATCCAAATGATGTTTCAATAACGCACCTTTGTATGAAAGGATTGCTCTTGCTGTATCGGTTGGTTGAGCTCCATTGTGTAACCATTGAACAGCACTGTCCAAGTTTAAATCAATTGTAGCTGGGTTAGTGTTTGGATTGTAAGTTCCGATCTTGTCTAAGAATTTACCATCTCTTTTGGCTCTTGAATCAGCAGCCACAATCCAGAAAAAAGGTTTTCCTTTTTTACCGTGTCTTTGTAATCTAATTTTTACTGGCATAATCGTATGATTAAATTTTGAGGTGCTCGACCTCTGTTAATTAAGGGTGCAAATGTATAAAATATTTTTGGATTAGAGATCATACTGAAAAAAAATAGTAAAAAACCTTGAATCGTATGTTTTTAACAAAAAACAATGCAGAATATTGGAGAGAAAAACTATTTTTGTCTTTTTAACTTATCAGTGTTTCAAATTATATTTTTATAAATATGAAAAAAATAATTTCAGTAGTAATTTTAGCCTTGTTTTTTATTTCTTGTGAAGAAGATGTTGTACTAAATAACCCTTCTATCCAAGGAAAATTAGATAATGTTTTTTGGAGAGCAATAGATTCTGAAGCCTTATTAGATGAGAATGGTGGATTAACAATTACAGGCTTTGGAAGAAAACAAAAGATGATTTTGCATACCTCTTCTAAAAACAAAGGTATATATGTTTTAGGGAACAGTACATCTCGCTATGCTAATTTTGAAAGTGATATTGACGGGACATTATTAATTTATCACACCGGTAAAGATATTGGAGGCGATGGTCAAATTGAAATTACAGAATTTGATTCTAACAAAGGAACTGTGTCCGGAACATTTCGTTTTAATGCCATAAATGATGAAAATAATCCTTTAGGAGGTGAGATACTTAACTTTAATCAAGGTGTTTTTTATAAAATACCGGTCATTGGGTTGACTGATTAAAATCGTTAACTAAGAACATATTTAAAAGCCATCTTGCTCAAAACATGATGGCTTTTAAATTTTAAAAGAGCCAAAATAAAATAAAAGACACATTTATAGTAGATTAGAATTTAATTCGCTTACCTTTGTGTCAAATAATATTTTTGATATGAACATTTTTGTAGGAAGTCTTCCATTCAGTATTGAGGAAGCAGATTTAAGAGAGTCTTTCGAGGCTTACGGAGCAGTTGACTCTGTAAAAGTTGTAACTGATAAATTTACTGGAAGAAGTAAAGGATTTGGTTTTGTTGAAATGCCAAACGATGATGAGGCATTAAAAGCTATTGAAGAACTTAACGGTGCTACCGTTCAAGGTCGTGCAATTGTAGTAAACAAGTCTGAGCCAAAACCGGAAGGTGAAAGAAGAAGCTTTAACAACAACCGTTCAGGCGGTGGTGGTGGTTACGGTGGTGGTGGAAACAGTCGTGGTGGCGGTGGCTACAGCGGTGGTGGAAACAGTCGCGGTGGCGGAGGCGGAGGAAGATACTAGTATTTTTTCTTTATACATTTACAAAACCATTCTGAGCAATCAGAATGGTTTTTTGTTTTGTTGATAACTAAAATTGATTGCTATTTCTCAAAAATGTATTTTTGTTTCTATTCCAATTGCTGCTTTTGGCTCTTGCCTTTTGCCTAATTCGCTTCAAAAAATGTATTTAATCTTCGACACCGAAACCACCGGCTTACCCAAACGTTGGGATGCACCTATTACCGATACCGACAATTGGCCTCGGTGTATTCAAATTGCTTGGCAATTGCATGACGAAATGGGAAATTTGGTCGAACATCAAGATTATCTAGTGCAACCGGACGGATTTAATATTCCTTATGATGCCGAAAGAATTCATGGAATTTCAACGGAATTGGCTCAGCAAGGTGGAATTTCTTTAAATGAAGTACTTGAAAAATTCAATATTGCATTAAGTAAAGCTAAATTTATTGTTGGACAAAATGTTGGTTTTGATGTCAACATTATGGGGTGCGAATTCTATCGGATGAATATGGATTCTCCTATGAGTTCTATGCCGGTTTTAGACACGTGTACCGAAGTTACGGCTTCTTTGTTAAGACTTCCCGGCGGTCGTGGCGGAAAATTCAAATTACCAACCTTAACCGAATTGCATCATTACCTTTTTGGCGTTCCTTTTTCAGAAGCCCACAATGCAACTGCCGACGTGGAAGCAACGACCAGGTGTTTTTTGGAATTGATTAAAAGAGAAATTTTTACCAAAGAAGAACTTGATGTTCCAATTGATTATTTCAAAAATTTTAATGAACAAAATCCGAAAGAAATTCAACTCATCGGATTAAAACATATTAATTTGAAAGAAGCTTCCGAAGCCATTCGGAAACAATTTCAAAAAGAACAACCCAAAGAAGTTGCCAAAACCGATTTGGTTGAAAATCAACAGGCATTAGTTGAAGTTGATTTTGTGCATTTGCATAATCATTCACAGTTTTCAGTATTGCAATCCACTATTTCGGTAGCCGATTTAGTAAAAGCCGCCATAAAAAATAAAATGCCTGCTGTTGCCATGACCGATATCGGCAATATGATGGGAGCTTTTCATTTTGTTCGTGATGTTTTATACCATAATAAATCGGCTGAAGCTAAAAATAAAGCTGCCATTGAAGCCGGAGAAAATCCAACCGAAACCATTATCAAACCGATTCTAGGTTGCGAATTTTTTGTCTGCGAAAATCACAAAGATAAAACCAGAAAAGACAATGGTTACCAAGTGGTTTTGTTGGCTAAGAATAAAAATGGGTATCACAATTTAGCCAAAATGTCCTCCATTGGTTTCACAGAGGGTTTTTATTATGTACCCCGAATTGACAAAGAAGTCATTCAAAAATATAAAGAAGACATCATTGTATTGTCCGGAAGTTTAGCCGGAGAAGTTTCCAATAAATTATTGAATATCGGTGAAAATCAAGCCGAAGAAGCCCTGCTTTGGTGGAAAACTGAATTTGGTGATGATTTTTACATCGAACTCATGCGGCATAACCAAGAAGATGAAAATCGAGTGAATACTTCGTTGATTTCATTAGCCAAAAAGCATGACGTAAAAACGGTGGCTACCAACAATGTTTTTTATGTGGATAAAGAAAATGCTAATGCTCACGATATTTTGCTTTGTGTTCGTGATGGTGAAAAACAAGCCACACCGATAGGAAGAGGTCGCGGTTATCGCTACGGTTTGCCCAATCAGGAATATTATTTCAAGTCGGGCGACGAGATGAAAAAACTCTTTGCTGATTTACCGGAAGCCATTTTAAATATTAATGAAGTTGTCGATAAAATAGAAATTTTCGATTTGGCTCGTGGTGTTTTACTTCCAAAATTTGATATTCCACAAGATTTTTTAGTTGCAGAAGACGAAGAGGATGCTGGTAAAAGAGGTGAAAATTTATATTTGAGACATCTTACCTATGAAGGTGCAAAAAAACGCTACGGAACTATTACCCCTGAAATCGAAGAGCGATTGGATTTTGAATTAAAAACCATCGAAAACACAGGCTATCCCGGTTACTTTTTGATTGTTCAGGATTTTATTAGAGCCGCTCGTGAAATGGATGTTTCAGTAGGACCCGGACGTGGTTCGGCTGCCGGTTCAGTGGTAGCCTATTGTTTATGGATTACCAATATTGATCCTTTGGAATATGATTTGCTTTTTGAGCGTTTCCTAAATCCAGATCGGGTTTCCATGCCCGATATTGATATCGATTTTGATGATGAAGGTCGTGGACGTGTAATGCAATATGTGATTGATAAATACGGGTCTAATCAGGTGGCTCAAATTATTACTTATGGTAAAATGGCGACCAAATCCTCGTTGAGAGATACGGCTCGTGTGTTGGATTTACCACTTTTTGAAGCCGATAAATTAGCCAAATTAATTCCGGGAATGATGCCGGGAAAATGGAGTTTAGCTCGATTTTTATCCGATTCAATCGAAGAAGTAAAAAAGGCCGTTCGTTCCGATGAGTTTGATAATATTAAAGAATTAATTGCAATTGCCAACGAAGGAGAATTAGCCGGAGAAACCATTCAACAAGCAAAAGTTTTAGAAGGTTCGCTTCGAAATACCGGAATTCATGCTTGTGGTGTGATTATAACACCAAGCGATATTACCAATTTCGTTCCCGTTGCAACTGCCAAAGATTCTGAATTGTATGTTACTCAATTTGACAACTCAGTAGTGGAAAGTGCCGGTTTGTTGAAAATGGACTTCTTGGGTTTGAAAACCCTCACCTTAATCAAAGACACAGTTAAATTAGTTAAATACAGAACCGGAATTGAACTTGATCCGGATGCTTTTCCAATCGATGATGTCAAAACGTATGAGTTATTTCAACGTGGAGAAACAGTTGGAATTTTCCAATATGAATCGGTTGGAATGCAAAAATACCTTCGTGATTTAAAGCCTACCGTTTTTGGCGATTTAATTGCGATGAATGCTCTTTATCGTCCAGGACCATTGGAATACATTCCTTCTTTCGTTCGACGAAAAAATGGCGAAGAAGCGATTGAATATGATTTAGAAGCCAACGAAGAATTTTTGAAAGAAACTTATGGAATCACGGTCTATCAGGAGCAAGTGATGTTACTTTCGCAAAAGTTAGCCGGTTTTTCTAAAGGGGATGCCGACGTACTTCGAAAAGCGATGGGTAAAAAGCAAAAAGATGTATTGGATAAAATGAAATCCAAATTCGTTGACCAAGCCGTTTCAAACGGACATGCCGCAGATAAATTAGAAAAAATCTGGAAAGACTGGGAAGCTTTTGCTCAATATGCCTTCAATAAATCGCATTCCACTTGCTACGCTTGGATTGGTTATCAAACCGCTTTTCTTAAAGCTCATTATCCTGCGGAATACATGGCGGCGGTGCTTTCTAATAACATGAACGATATCAAACAGGTTTCGTTTTTTATGGAAGAGTGTAAACGAATGGGATTGCGAGTATTAAGTCCTGATGTCAACGAATCATTTTATAAATTCACTGTTAATGATAATGGTGCGATTCGTTTCGGGATGGGAGCCATCAAAGGAGTTGGAGCCGGAGCCGTAGAAACTATCGTTCAAAACCGATTGAAAGAAGGAAAATATAAGTCAATTTTTGATTTGGCTAAACGGATTGATTTACGTGCCGCCAATAAAAAAGCCTTTGAAAACCTAGCTTTAGCAGGTGGTTTTGATGGTTTTACAACAACGCATCGTGCTCAGTATTTTCATCATGATGGGGACAATATCACTTTTTTGGAAAAAGCCATTCGTTATGGAGCAAAATTTCAGGAAAATGAAAATTCAGCTCAAGTAAGCTTGTTTGGTGAAGCAAGTGATGTTCAAATTGCCGAACCGGTTGTTCCTCCTTGTGTCGAATGGAATACAATGGAAAAGTTAGCCAAGGAAAAAGAAGTAGTCGGAATTTATATATCCGGACATCCGTTAGATGATTTTCGTTTTGAAATGAAATATTTCTGTAATTCTAAATTAGACCATCTTAAACATTTAGAACAACATCTTAATAAAACCCTCTCTTTTGGGGGAATAATTACAACTGTACAACATCGTGTGGCACAAAATGGAAAAGGCTGGGCATCTTTTATACTTGAGGGTTATGATGAAAGCCACGAATTTAGAATCTACGGAGAAGAATATTTAAAATTCAGGCATTTTATCATTCAGAATAATTTTACATTTATCAAAGTAATGGTTCGCGAAGGTTGGGCCAATAAAGAAACCGGTAAAAAAGGGGATGCCAGAATTCAATTTCAATTGATTCAATATTTACAGGATGTGTTGCCTCAATTTGCTAAAAAGCTCACGATTCAGATGAATATTATGATGATTCATCAAAATTTAATAGCTGAATTAAATGATATTTTTAAAACCTATAAAGGGGATAATACGGTCACTTTTGAAATAATGGAATTAGAAAAAGTGAAAAATGAAATCGAAATAAAACCGGTTTTAATTTCAGTTGATGAGGATTTAGATATGGAAAATTTAGAAGACATTGAAATTGAAATGGAAGCTCCAAAAGAGAATGTTAAAGTCGTTAATCAATTAGTTATGCCGAGCAGAAAATTGAAAGTTCAAATTAGTAATGAACTGTTAGCCGAATTAGAAAAAAAACAAATTGATTTTCGATTAAATTAAGTATCAATTCCACAAATACATTCATAATCAAAACTAATTTTCAATTAACATCTTATTAAGTTTTAAATTTTTAAATTTGCAGAGTTAAAAAACAAGAACGTTAATCTAAAAAAATATAAAAAATGGCATTAGCAATAACAGATGCTACTTTTGATGAAGTAGTTTTAAAATCAGACAAACCGGTAGTAGTAGATTTTTGGGCAGCTTGGTGTGGACCTTGTAGAATGGTTGGCCCGGTTATCGACGAAATTCACGGGGAATATGAAGGTAAAGCAGTAGTGGGAAAAGTAGATGTAGATGCAAACCAAGAATTTGCTGCAAAATACGGTGTTAGAAACATTCCAACCGTGTTAATTTTCCAAAATGGAGAAGTAGTTGGTCGTCAAGTAGGGGTTGCACCTAAAAAAACGTATACAGATGCAATTGATGCTTTGTTGTAATAATTAAAAAAATAAATATGAAAAAAAGGTCTGGTGTAAATCAGGCCTTTTTTGTTTGTTAAATTAATTTTCAAATAGAATCATTTTCAAATTTTCAAATTATCTTTGAGCTATGAAGATAGAAGATCAAAAAGAAATAATCTCAGGTTTTAAACACCTTGAACTACTTGCCAATCAAGTTGTAGAAGGTTTTATTTCCGGTATGCATAAATCACCATTTCATGGTTTTTCGGCTGAATTTGCAGAACATAAAGTCTATAATCAAGGCGAAAGCACGAAATATATTGATTGGAAATTGTTTGCTAAAACCGATCGATTGTATACCAAAAGATACGAGGAGGAGACCAATCTGCGTTGCCATTTGATTATTGACAATTCTTCTTCGATGCATTATCCGAAGTTAAAAGAAGGGGAACCATTTTACGAAAGCAAAATTGGATTTTCGGTTTTAGCTTCAGCTGTTTTGATGAATTTGCTAAAAAAGCAACGTGACGCAGTGGGTTTGAGTGTTTATTCGGACACCTATGAATATTATGCTCCCGAAAAGGGAAGTGATCGCCATCATCGGATGGTTTTGAACAAATTAGAAGACTTGTTGGAAAATCAAAAAGTGCCAAAACCTACAGAAACAGTTACTTTTTTACATCAGATTGCTGAAAAATTACATCGTCGTTCGATGATTGTTTTGTTTACCGATATGTTTCAAGCGGGTGAAGAAACAGCATTGTTTAATGCCTTACAACATTTGAAACATGACAAACATAAAGTGGTTTTGTTTCATGTTATTGATGAAAAAAGAGAACTCAATTTCGATTTTGATAATGCACCAAGAAAGTTTATTGATGTGGAAACCGGAGAATCAGTTAACTTATTTGCTGAAAACATCAAAGAAACGTATGAAAAAAATGTGGAATCGTACTTTAAAAAAGTAGCGATGACGTGTGCTCAAAATAAAATAAAATACGTTCCGGTCAATGTTGGAGCCAATTTCGAAAAAATTTTAACGACATATTTAGTTGAAAAACAAATGTTTGGGTAGTCACTAAATGAAGTGGCTAAAAAAAGTAAAAATAATGTTTGCAGATATAGAATTCCGTTGTATATTTGCAACCGCAATAAAGCGAAGGTTTGGTAGTTCAGTTGGTTAGAATACATGCCTGTCACGCATGGGGTCGCGGGTTCGAGTCCCGTCCAGACCGCTAAAATTTGGAAAATAAATGAAAGCACTTTGGAAACAAAGTGCTTTTTTGCCCAAAAAAGCATTGAAAATAGTTGTGTTGTTTAGGACGACCGAAAAGGAAGTCCTGGTTTAGTAGTTAGACCAATGAAAAGCTTTCCCGTTCTCGGGATAGCTTTTTTGCTTTATAGTAGTTTTTACTTTGTATATTATTCTAATGATAAAAGGTTCTAGCGATAGCAATCCAACAAAGCAATATTAATAAAGAATTTGTTGATTAACATGGAAAATCACCATCATTTTTTAATTCATAAACCTTACGGTTACCTCAGTCAATTTATTTATGAACTAAAAAGAACAAAAAAATTATTAGGTGAATTACATGATTTTCCACCCGGAACAATGGCTATCGGTCGCTTAGACGAAGATTCCGAGGGATTACTCATTCTCACTACAGACGGTATGATGAGTGAAGTTGTAAGAAGCAAAAAGGTAGAAAAAGAATACTATGCACAAGTCGATGGAATTATCACAAAGGAAGCCGTCGAACAACTTCAATTCGGAGTCTTAATTGGTTTTAAAGGAACCAAATACAAGACTAAACCTTGTCAAGCAAAATTAATTGCCAACCCAAATTTTCCATTGCGATCACAAAAAATACGTGACGAGCGTCACGGACCAACTTCTTGGGTTTCCATCACCCTTAACGAAGGTAAATTTAGACAAGTGCGAAAAATGACTTCTGCTGTTGGATTTCCAACATTACGTTTGGTTCGGGTACGAATCGGAAATTTACACTTAGACAATTTGCAATCGGGAGAAGTGAAGGAGTTAGATAGCCTTTTAGAAAGAATTTAAAAGTGAGAAATCACCTATTCAACCACCAAATCCAACCATTCAAAATCATAGCAAAACTCACCCAAAGGAAATAAGGGATCAATAATTTACTTGCCAAAGCATCTATCGATTTAAAAACTTTGATGGTTTCTACAATCATCAACCAAAGTAATAAGATTTCAATCAAAGCTAAAAATGGATTGCACATTCCAAAAAATAAAAAACTCCACAACGCATTCAAAATGAGTTGGATGGTAAAAACCCAAAGTGCTTTTTTGACTAAAATCGGAACTGTTTCCATTTTGCTCCAAATCAACCCTGCACTCACACCCATCATCACATAAAGAATTGTCCAAACCGGTGCAAATAGCCAATTGGGTGGATTGAAAAAAGGTTTGTTTAAGGTGGGGAACCAAGTGGTTATTGAAGATTGAGTTGCTAATCCGGAACCATAACCAATCGCTAAACAAACGGCAACGGCAATAGCAATTTTTACTGATTTTGACATGATTATTTTTATTCAAAAGTAACAATTCTGACTTCAAAAACAGACCTAATAAACCAAAAAATGTATCTTTGCCCAAAAATAAACGGCATGTTATCTCCTTCAGATTTTATTCCTCAAAACTATACACAAACAGTCGAAAAGGGAAGTTTTCAATGGTCGGCTCCCAGCAACATTGCTTTGGTAAAATATTGGGGGAAAATGGAAAATCAAATTCCTGCTAATCCATCCATTAGTTTTACATTGAAAAATTGTAAAACAATAACAAAACTGACTTTTTCTAAAATTGAAAGAAGTCCTAATTTTTCTTTTGATTTGTTATTTGATGGAAAACCAAAGGAATCATTCCGACCTAAAATTCAAATTTTTTTGGAACGAGTGGAAGTTTATTTGCCTTTTTTAAAAGATTATCATTTTACGATTGACACTCAAAACACATTCCCGCACAGTTCTGGAATTGCTTCTTCAGCTTCCGGAATGGCAGCATTGGCAGTCAATTTTATGAGTTTAGAAAAACAGTTAAATCCGCAAATGACAGCTGAATATTTTAATCGAAAAGCTTCATTTTTAGCTCGATTAGGTTCCGGAAGTGCCTGTCGAAGTGTAAAAGGTAAAGTTGTTATTTGGGGAAATCATGAGGAAACCGAAAACAGTTCAGATTTGTTTGGTATTGAATTTGCTGAACTTCATTCTAATTTTGAAAATTATCAAGACACTATTTTATTGGTAGATAAAGGCGAAAAGCAAGTTTCAAGTACAGTTGGACATGATTTGATGAATAATCATCCATTCGCTGAAAAAAGGTTTGAACAAGCACATCAGAATTTGTCAAAAATTAAAGATATTTTAAACAGCGGTGATATACATGAATTTGTAAAATTAGTAGAAAGTGAAGCATTAACACTACATGCGATGATGATGACTTCAATACCTTATTTTATTTTAATGAAGCCCAATACATTGGAAATCATCAATAAAATTTGGAAATTTAGAGAGTTAACAAGTATTCCGGTTTGTTTTACATTGGATGCCGGAGCAAACGTACATGTTTTATATCCCGAAAACGTTCGCGAAGAAATTTTGCAATTTATTAAGAATGAATTAGTTGTACATTGTCAAAACGAGCAGTATATTTGCGACGAAATTGGCATTGGAACTCAATTGATAATTGACAATTAACAATTGACAATTATTAAAAATGGAAAAGAAAAATGTAATTAAAGAAAAATCTTTTGAATTCGCGGTAGAAATAGTTTACCTTTATAAGGTTTTAGTTGAGAAAAGAGAATTTGTTTTGTCGAGACAGCTACTTCGTTCTGGAACATCTATTGGTGCAAATGTGAGAGAAGCAGAACAAGCTGAAAGTAAAGCAGATTTTGTACACAAGTTATCAATTTCTTTGAAAGAAGCTAATGAAACAGAATATTGGTTAGATTTGTTATATGAAACAAAGTTTTTAAATGAAATAGAGTTTCTTAATATTAAAGCTAAAAATATTGAAATTTTAAAATTACTGATCAGTATCATAAATACTTCTAAGTCAAAATAATTATCAATTAATAATTGTCAATTGTAAATTAAATATGAAAGGACCTCTTTTTTACTCAAAAATTCTTCTTTTTGGAGAATACGGAATCATCAAAGACTCAAAAGGACTTTCTATCCCCTATAATTTTTACAATGGTGCGTTGAAGGTTAGTGAAAACCCATCAAACGAAGCCATTAAATCGAACGAAAGTTTACGCAAGTTTGCTTTGCATTTAGAGCAATTGCAAGCCGAGCAATCTGAATTGGTAACTTTCAATCTAGCATTACTCAATAGCGATATTGAAAGAGGGATGTATTTTGATTCTTCCATTCCACAAGGGTATGGCGTAGGAAGTAGTGGAGCTTTAGTTGCTGCTATTTATGATAAATATGCCAATAATAAAATCACGGTTTTAGAAAATTTAACCCGTGAGAAGTTATTACAATTAAAGACTATTTTCTCGCAAATGGAATCGTTTTTTCATGGGAAAAGTTCGGGTTTAGATCCTTTAAACAGCTATTTAAGTTTGCCGATTCTGATTAATTCTAAAGATAATATTGAGCCAACAGGCATTCCTTCACAAACTACCAATGGAAAGGGAGCTGTATTTTTATTAGATTCCGGTATAATTGGGGAAACTGCTCCAATGGTGAATATTTTTATGGAAAATTTGAAAGACCAAGGCTTTCGAAAAATGCTTAAAAATCAGTTTGTTAAACATACCGACGCTTGCGTAGAAAATTTTTTGCAAGGCGATATGAAATCACTTTTTTCAAATACAAAAAAATTGTCTAAAGTAGTTTTGAATAATTTCAAACCGATGATTCCGGAACAATTCCACAACATTTGGCAAAACGGAATCGACACCAATGATTATTATTTAAAACTTTGTGGTTCAGGTGGCGGGGGTTATATTCTTGGTTTTACACAAGACCTTGAAAAAGCCAAAAAATCATTAAAGGATTATAAATTGGAAGTAGTTTATCAATTTTAATAGCTTTAAATAAAGATAATCAGGATTCTCAGTCTTGATTTTTGTGAACTATGGCATTATCCAGAAAAAATAAATTGATTTTAATGAAAATAATCAGTTTGTTTTCAGTGGTTAGAGGCTATAACATTCCGGTTATCATTTTAGCACAATATTTAGCGGCAATTTTTATTTTATCTACAGATTTAAGAGCTCTTGATGTCTTGCTCGATTTTAATCTTTTTGTCATTGTCTTTGCTTCAGCAATAACTATTGCCTCTGGTTATATAATTAATAGTTTTTACGATAGTAAAAAAGATTTAATCAACAAACCAAACAAAACGATGTTAGACCGTTTGGTTTCTCAAAAAACAAAGTTGCAGGTTTATTTTGGACTCAATTTTTTAGTTTTTTTGATGGCAATGATAGTTTCTTGGCGAGCCACGTTATTCTTTTCAAGTTATATTTTTTTAATTTGGTTTTATTCACATAAAATAAAAAAGTACCCAATTGTCGGAAACATAATGGCGGCTTTATTGGCGGTTTTACCCTTTTTCGGCATATTACTTTATTATTTTAAAATAGATGGACTTTTAGAAAATGTTCGAAACGAGAAATACTATGTCATTTTTGCTCATGCTTCTTTTCTTTTTTTACTTATTCTTATTAGAGAAATGATAAAAGATTTAGAAAACATCAAAGGTGATATGGCTCAAAATTACAGAACACTTCCGGTCATTTTAGGAGAATCATTTTCTAAAAAAGTGATTACTTTTTTAATAATATGTTCCATTTTCCCCGTTTATATTTTAATTGAAATTTATGATGTTGGTTACATGGATATTTATTTTTATGTCAGCTTTATTGTTCTTATTTTCTTTATAATGAAATTATGGAAATCGAATTCAAAAGAAAATTATTTGCTTTTACATAATATAATTAAATTCATAATTGTTGCTGGGGTTTTTAGCATAATTCTTATCAAACCATCCGTATTGATTCATGGTCGGGAGGTTTTAGCGATTTAGTAAAAAAGTCTCTTTTTATTTGATTTTGAAACAAGGCGACAAACCAATTTCGAATTCCGTATCTTTGCAAAAATTTTCAAGGATGAACAAGAAAGAGGGAAGCAACAGAAAATCAACTTCCAACAGAAATACAAAAGGAAAACCAACGGGTTTTAGTAAGCCTAAACCGGCCATGGCTAAGCGTTCGCAAAAACCTAAAAAAGTAACTACAGATACTCAACCACCGGCTGCCAAGCCAAAAGTGAAATCAGATGATATTCGTTTGAATAAATACATTGCTAATTCCGGTGCATGTTCCCGTCGTGATGCGGATATTTACATTCAATCCGGAAATGTAAAGGTGAATGGCGAAGTTATCATTGAAATGGGTTATAAAGTTAAACCCGGTGATGTGGTCAATTTTGATGGAGCAACAATTGTTCCTGAAAAAAAAGAATATATTTTATTAAATAAACCCAAGAATTTCACTACTTCCGTGGAAGATGATCGCGATATGCGAAACGTTTTTGAATTGATTAAAAATGCTTCTCAGGCAAAATTGCAGGCAATCGGCCGTATGGATAAAAATACTACCGGTTTGTTGTTATTTACAAACGACACGGACATGATACGTAAATTTGGTTTACCCAATCAAAAATCACCAAAAATTTACCAAGTTTCATTAGATAAAAATTTAAAATTTGAAGATTTAGAAAAAATAGCGGGCGGAATATCTTTTGACGAGCACCGTTTATATGTTGATGAAATCAGTTATATTGATGATCAACCCAAAACAGAAATAGGCATTAAACTTCGTACACCCAACGTAAAAGTTGTTCGGGCAATTTTTGAAAAATTCGGCTATGATGTAATAAAAGTTGATCGGGTTTCTTTTGCCGGTTTAACTAAAAAGAATTTGCCACGAGGTAATTGGCGTGCCTTAACTGAACAAGAAATCATAAACCTAAAGAATTTTTAACATGAATTCACAGGAAATCATGTCGATTGCTTATAAATGGTTTGATGCATTCAATAATCATAATTTAGAACAGTTGTTGTCACTTTATGATGATAATGCCCAACATTTCAGTCCGAAATTAAAAATCAGAAAACCTGAAACAAACGGTTTAGTGATTGGAAAAGAAGCGATGCGTGATTGGTGGAAAGATTCTTTTGATCGTTTGCCGTCTTTGAATTATAAAGTTACTTCATTAACGGCCAATTCAGATCGCGTTTTTATGGAATATCTTCGCTCAGTTGATAATGAAGAAGATATGTTAGTGGCTGAGGTTTTGGAAATTCGAGACAAAAAAATTGTTCTTTCGAGAGTGTATCACGGTTAACTAAAAAATCCCGAAATGAACAATCATTTCGGGATTTTTTTTGGAATTAACAATAACCTGAATTATTTTGACGGCGTTTCTAAACCACGTTTTTTCAAAAGCGGCTCAATGCTTGGTTCGCTTCCTCTGAATTTTTTATACAACTCCATCGGCTCTTCCGTTCCTCCCTTTTCCAAAATATTAATTCTAAATGAATTTGCTTTTTCGCTATCAAAAAGAGAGGTTTTCTTAAATTGGTCAAATGCATCAGTATCTAAAACACCTGACCAGATATAGCTGTAATATCCTGCTGAATAACCTCCGGCAAAAATGTGACTGAAATAATTTGCTCGATGACGTGGAATTATGGAAGGAATTAATCCTATTTTTTTCATGGATTCTTTCTCAAAAGCTTCGGCAGTACCTGTAATTGTAGTGGTAGAAGTATGAAAATCCATGTCTAAAAAGGCAGATGCTAAGTATTCAACGGTAGCAAATCCTTGACCGTAAGTGCCTGAATTCTCTAATTTTTGTATCAAGGCATCCGGAATAATTTCGCCCGTTTTATAATGCTTTGCATACATTTTTAATACGGCAGGATCAGCTGCCCAATTTTCCATGACTTGTGATGGTAGTTCAACAAAATCTCTGTAAACATTTGTTCCTGCTAAACTTTTATACGACACATTCGATAATAAACCGTGTAAAGCATGACCAAATTCATGAAAATAAGTTGTTACTTCATCAAAAGTGAAAAGTGCCGGAGCATCAGTGGTTGGTTTTGAAAAATTGCAAACAATTGAAATTATGGGTGGAATGCGTTTATCTCCTTCTTTTTGTTGAGGTTTGTAGGAAGTCATCCAAGCACCACCTTGTTTAGATGCTCTTGGGTAAAAATCCATATAAAGAATACCTAAATGTTTGCCATTTTTTTCCATTACTTCCCAAGCAGTAACCTCGTCATGATAAGTTGGAATGTTTTTTAATTCTTTAAATTGCAAACCATATAATTTGTCACAAACCATAAAAACGCCATTAGTAACCGCTTCTAAACTGAAATAAGGGCGAAGTTCTTGCTCATCTAAATCAAATTTTTCAATTCTAATTTTTTCACTGTAATAACGCCAATCGTAAGGTTGAACATTATCTTTTATGCCTTCAGCCAACATCATTTGTTTAATTTGAGCTTCTTCAACTTTTGCTTTTTCTAAAGCAGGAGTCCAAAGTTGATTCAAAAAAGTCATCACTTTCTCCGGTGTTTTGGCCATACTTTCTTCCAAAACATAATGAGCATGTGTTCTATAACCTAATAATCTTGCTTTTTCAGCTCGTCTATTTGCTATTTGAAGAGCAACTGCATTGTTGTCAAATTCATTTCCGTTATTACAACGGTTTTTATAAGCTTTCCAAATTTCTTCCCGAAGTTGTCTATTCGAACAATATTGCAAAAAAGGCATTACACTTGAATTGGATAGAGTGATAACCCATTTCCCTTTTTTTCCTTTACCTTTTGCGGTTTCTGCAGCAGCTATGATTAATTCTTCCGGTAGACCGGCTAATTGTTCCTTTTTGTTTACAACGTATTCGTAGTTATTGGTTTCAGCTAATATATTTTGATCAAATTTCAGTGTTAGAACAGCAATTTCATTATTGATTGCACGTAGTTTTTCTTTATCAGAGGCATTTAGATTTGCACCATTGCGAACAAATTCTTTATAGGTTTTTTCCAATAATTTGTTTTGCTCAAGCGTAAGATTCAATTGATCTTTTTGATTCCAAACCGTTTTAACTTTGGCAAATAATTTTTCATTTAAATTAATATTATCAGAATGAGTTGAAATTAATGGAGCAATTTCGTTAGCAACTTTTTGAATTTCGTCATTCGTATTAGCTGAATTTATATTGTAAAAAACTGTCGTTACCTTAGTTAAAAGTTCACCAGAATTTTCGAGTGCTAAAATAGTATTGTCAAAAGTCGGATTATTTTTATTGTTTGCAATTCCATCTACCTCCCGACGTTGAATTAAAATTCCTTCTTGAATGGCCGGTTTATAGTGTTCGTTTTTAATCAGATGAAAAGGAGGAACATTAAAAGGAGTTTTATAGGAACTCAAAAAAGGATTGCTTGCGTAAATTGGTTTCAATTCCTGAGCCTCTACTTGAAAATTTGACAAACCCATTGTTAGTATAATTAAATAAATAGTGTATTTCATTAAATGAATTATTTAAAAGAAAGCTAATGTAGTTATTTTTTAAAATTTACTTTTTGGATTAACTTATTTTTAAGACAAATGTCAGCATTGGCCGCGTATCATTCTAAATTAAATTTATTCAGAATCATTTAGGCATAATAATTGTTCAATTTTAAAATTAAATTCCTACTTATTTGATTTTTTTAATATATTTCAATAAAATGTAAAATCTTAAATAAATTTTTATGAAAACGGTTAAAGTGTTATTTATTTTTTTCTTTAGTATTCCCTTTTTAGTTTCCTGTGCTGATGATATTGATGATAATATTGTTTCAGCACCTTCTGATTTTTATTATTTAGGAGAATTACCGATTCCTTTTTATACTAATGGGAATACTGATTTTCCTTCTATTAATTGGGGAAATGAATCTGGAATTTTTACTTTGAATGATAATTATCAGGGAGTAAGTATTAATTCGTCTACTGGAGTATTATCTTGGAACGAGAATCTGCCATTGGGTAGTAATTCAATTTCGGTAACAGCAACTAATTCTGCCGGTTTTGCGGTTACCAATGTTTTGTTTTTACATCAATTTGGTGGAGAATTTACCGGAGGATATAATTCAGATCCTAGTTCAACAACGGTACCCGTTTCCAATTTAGTTATTTATTTTAATGTGAACGGAACATTATCCATTACAGATAATGGAGAAACAGGAACCGGAACTTGGAGTTTTAATCCACAAGGAGCTTTAGTTTGTGAGTACACGGTAACTTCCGGTAGCTATGAACTAATTTATGATTTGACCTATTCAGTTACTGTAAATCCTTTTTTAGAAGGATACAAAAGGCTTAATGGAAGTACAGAGAATCTTGGGTTTTCAAGAATGGATTATTAAAATACTTAGTTCATATATAGTATAAAGGAAAAACCACCTGTGTGCAGTCTAGAACAGGTGGTTTTTTTATTTTAATTTATTTCCATTAAAAAAGCCCAAACTTTCGTTTGAGCTTTGTGCGGGTAATAGGACTCGAACCTACACACCTTGCGGCACCAGATCCTAAGTCTGGCGTGTCTACCAATTTCACCATACCCGCGGTCGAATAAAACAGTTGCTGTTTCAATAAGTGGGTGCAAATATAGAGATAATTTTGAATTTTAAATTATGAATGATGAATTTTTTTAGCCCTTTATTTTTTGTATTTTTGAACATTATCATTTTTACTTTTTACAATGGACAACATAAAAAACTACGTTCAACAAAATAAAGAACGATTTATTAGTGAACTGATTGATTTACTTAAGATTCCTTCAGTAAGTGCTGATAGTGCCTACTCACAGGATGTTATTGACACTGCACATGCAGTAAAGGCAAGTCTTGAAAAAGCCGGTTGCGATTTCGTAGAATTATGCGATACCCCGGGATATCCAATCGTTTATGGAGAAAAAACAATAGACAAATCATTGCCTACCGTTTTGGTTTATGGACATTACGATGTTCAACCACCCGATCCGATGGATTTATGGACATCACCACCTTTTGAACCGGTTATCAAAACTACTGAAATTCACCCAGAAGGAGCTATTTTTGCCCGTGGTTCTTGTGATGACAAAGGTCAGATGTATATGCATGTGAAAGCATTCGAATACATGGTTGCCAATAATTGCTTGCCTTGTAACGTTAAATTCATGATTGAGGGAGAAGAGGAAGTAGGGTCTAAAAGTTTGGGTTGGTTCGTTGAACATAACCAAGAAAAATTAGCCAACGACGTGATTTTAATTTCCGATACGGGAATGATTTCCAATCAGCAACCATCGATAACGACTGGGTTACGCGGATTAAGTTATGTAGAAGTAGAAGTGACCGGACCAAATCGCGATTTACATTCCGGACTTTATGGTGGAGCAGTAGCAAATCCAATTAATGTTTTAGCTAAAATGATTGCATCGTTGCACGACGAAAACAATCATATCACCATTCCCGGTTTTTATGACAAAGTGGAAGAATTAACCACTGCCGAAAGAGCTGAAATGGCTAAAGCACCATTCTCGTTAGATAATTATAAAAAAGTATTAGATATCGCAGACATACATGGCGAAGCCGATTATGTAACCAACGAACGCAATTCCATCCGACCAACATTAGACGTTAACGGAATTTGGGGAGGTTATACCGGTGAAGGAGCCAAAACAGTCATTGCCAGTAAAGCCTATGCCAAAATTTCTATGCGATTAGTTCCAAATCAAGATTGGGAGGAAATCACTGAATTATTCAAAAATCATTTTGTGAGTATCGCTCCAAAATCAGTGAAAGTCAAAGTGACTCCACATCATGGCGGCCAAGGATATGTAACACCTATTGATAGCATTGGTTATAAAGCAGCGAATAAGGCGTATACTGAAACTTTTGGCGTTCCTGCCATTCCGGTTCGTTCCGGTGGAAGTATTCCAATTGTAGCACTGTTCGAAAAAGAATTAAAATCAAAAACTATATTAATGGGATTTGGTCTTGACAGCGATGCTATCCATTCGCCTAATGAGCATTTTGGAATTTTCAATTATCTAAAAGGAATTGAAACCATTCCGTTGTTTTACAAATATTTTGTTGAGTTATCAAAATAAACCATAGAAAAATATTCTAAAAATCCGTTTATTCAATTGAATAAACGGATTTTTTATTGCCCCGATTTGGAATTCAGTCTTCAATCTATATGAAAACTTATCAGCTAATCAGTTGTTTTTTTAACTCTCAACTTTTCAACTATTTACAACATTTTGAAACTTTTGACGTTAAAATCATACTAATCAATCATCAATCATTTTACTGAACTCGCTTCAGTAGTAAAATCATCAATCATCATGCTCAAAAAATTCTTCCTGCTTTGTTCGGGATCCGACAAGCAAATCATCGAAAGTTGTTCCGATGGCGAACAAAACAAATATGCCGGAATCGGTGCGACAGTTTTCTTTACGGCAGTTATGGCCTTTATTGCCGGCAGTTATGCTCTCTATACCGTTTTTGATAACATTTATACAGCCGTATTTTTTGGATTGGTTTGGGGTTTACTTATTTTTAACCTCGATCGTTTTATTGTTTCCACTATCAAAAAAAGAGATAGTTTTCTGGATGAATTCATTCAAGCTTCACCTCGAATTGTGTTGGCGGTTATCATCGCCATTGTCATTTCAAAACCATTGGAAATCAAAATTTTTGAAAAAGAAATTAATACTGTTTTGTTGAAAGAGAAAAATGAAATGGCCTTGAATAATAAAAAACAAGTAGCTAATTATTTCCAAACCGATGTGGATCAAAATAAAGCTCAAATGGATAGTTTGAAATCGGATATTATTAAAAAAGAAAAAGAAGTCAACGATTTATACGCCGTTTACATCACCGAAGCCGAAGGAACTGCAGGAACTAAAAAACTCGGAAAAGGTCCGGTTTATAAGGAAAAACGTGAAAAACACGATGCGGCTTTACAAGAATTAGCGACTTTAAAAACAAGTAATCTTGCGAAAATCTCCGAATTAGAATCAAAAGGGAAAATTCTTCAAGCCGACTTGGATAAAAAAATAACCGAAACACAACCCATTATCGATGGTTTTGACGGATTAATGGCTCGCATCAATGCCTTGGATAAATTGCCTTGGTTGCCCTCTTTTTTTATTATGTTACTTTTCTTAGCTATTGAAACATCTCCGATTATTGCCAAGTTATTGTCGCCAAGAGGAGAGTATGATTTTAAACAGGAAGATGGAGAACTGGCGGTAAAAAATGTACTATCCCAAAACAAATACCAAAGTGATTTGCAAAAACAAACCGATGCTTCCATTTACGATAAAGTGTATGCCGATATTCGAGAAGACAAAGGTTTATATGATTACAAGAAAAAAAGAGCTATTGAATTGTTAGAATTGCAAGCGGATGGTTTTGTAGAGAAGCAGCGAAAGAGTTTATAAATTTAAAAAGGCAATGGGAACTAAATTTCCATTGCCTTTTTTCAAATAAATACTAAATACTACGTAAAAATTATTTGGGTTCTGTCACCATCACATAATTCGTAAAATTCACCAATAGTGATGATATCCGTTACTTCATCTGACAGATCTTCTTTAGTCAATTTAAACATGTCAACAGCAAGTTTACAAGCGTAAATAGTTCCACCGCCGGCAGTAATCATTTCCAAAAATTCATCAACAGGAGGCATTCCTAATTCATCCATCTGTTTTCTCATCATGCTTGAAACAGCTGATTCTACTCCCGGTAAACCACCCAACATTGTTGGAAATGGAATTCCGCCTGGCATTTTCATAGCAGGGTTACCAGTTGTTGCAGTATGGAGATGATTCATCGATTTTTTTGTAATGCCTTCCAATCCAAAAAAGGTGAAAAACAGATTTGTTTCGATGCCTTCCATTACGGCTCCATTGGCCATAACCAAGGAGGCATAAACATCTTCCAGATTTCCTTTGGCACAAATTATACAAACTTTCTCGAGCGGTTTTTTTTCTTTCGTTTCCATTTTGAAAAATTTAAGTTAAATACAACTTTTTGGTCTTGGTATTCCTGCCATTTTACTGGAAATTTTCAATGGCCCTTTTGGAAACAAAGCATACAATTCTTTGATATCCACTATACCACTTTTTCCAACACCTCGAATTGTTAAAGCAATATCTTTTTTATGTTGGTCTTGCAAATAGGCTAACACCTCAAAATGTTTGGGAGTAACTTCCTCTATTCCTTCTTCTTTTCCAATTTCAATTGCAATTTCTTTATTCCATTGGGATAAATCTGTTAAATAGCCATTGCTGTCAACACTAACTGATTTTCCTGCATATACTTTTTCCATTTTATTATTATTTTAAATTAAACATTATTTTTAGTTAAAATTCTTTCCTGCTTTGCTCATTTTTGGTGTGATGAACGGTAGTTTTCTTGCGGGAAGCAACATGTTCCAATAAATCCATCGGAATGCTAATTTTCCCCAATGATTCAATCGAGATTCTGTCAATAAATTTAAAGGTCCAATTCCTGCGAATGGAAATTTGCCTTTTACGGGTTCATATTCGTAATTGAAATCAATTAAAAGTGCTTTTCCGTGACCAGTTTCGATAAAACAATTTGCATGACCGTCAAAGTCCGGTTTTAATTCTTTCCCGTCAATATACAATAAGATGTTTTCGGTTAATATTTCTGCTTGAAAATGAGCCACAGAACCGGCTTTTGAAGCAGGAACATTGGTACAATCACCAATAGCAAAAATATTTTCTTTCACAGTTGTTTGTAGCGTGTGTTTATCAGTAGGTATATAGTTCATATCGTCGCCAAAACCGGATCTAGCCATTACTTCATCACCCATATTAGTTGGAATGGTTACTAATAAATCAAAAGTCACTTCATCCCCACCATAATCAACAATTTTTCCATTTTCTCCATCGATGTGTTCAACGGCAAAATCAGTTACAATTTTAATGTTTTTTTCTTTAAGCAAGTAACCTAAGGCTTCTGCACTTTTTTCTTTTGTGAATGCTGCTGAAAGTGGTGTTACATAAGTTATGTCTACTTTATCACGCATTCCTTTAGTAAGGAAGAATGAATCGGCCAGAAAGGCAAATTCTAAAGGTGCAACCGGGCATTTAATTGGCATTTCAGTAATATGAACTACTAATTTACCACCTTTCCATGTTTTTAATTTGTCGCGTAAGGCTAACGCTCCTTCGAATGTATAAAAATCAAAGATTGTTTTATACCAATAATCTCCCAACATTCCTTCTACTTCTCCGGGAGCCGTTTTGGTTCCTGTAGCGATTATAAGAATGTCATACTTCAATTTTTCTCCGGTTTCTAATAAAACGGTATCGGAGTCTTTGTCTATACTATCAATTTTTTCACGAACGAGTTTCACTCCTTTTGGAATAAATTCATCGATAGTTTTTTTCACATCTTCCGGTTTGTAAGTGTCAAAAGGTAAAAATAAAAATCCGGGTTGATAATAATGTGTTTTGTATTGATCAACTATTGTGATTTTCCACTCTGATTTATTTAATTTTTTAATTAAATGGCTCGCCATCATAGTTCCGGCTGTTCCTGCTCCAAGTATTACTAAATTTTTCATTTTTTATAAATTATGTAATGTTAAATCTCTTATCAAAGTTACAATTCTATTAAAATTTACTATGTGACAATTGTTACAATTAAATATAAAAAAAGTGATTATATCTTTAATGAAGTGAAGAATTACTTTGTAAAATTGATTTGTTCAAATAAACAAAAATGAAGATGAAAAGAAGTTAATGAAAAGCGATTCCTTTGTAGAGAAACCGCTTTTCAATCTTCAATTGCAATCTGTTAGTTTGTTTGTTTTTTACTGAATTTATAGGATATACCCACCATAATTAGGTCTGTTGTCATATCATAAGAAACATTACTGCCCGGAATGGCACCATAAGGATTTGAACTTGAGGCAAACATTGGATTAAGCAATTGTCCTGATGTTTTGCCGGAACTAGTACCGTGGTGATAAACTGCATCTAAAGAAATGTTGTCTGCAGCTAAGTAACTAAATCCAAGTTGATAGGCGTTTTTAATCACTGCAGTTGCTGGAATATTAAACATGGCAACATCACTACTAATTGGGTTTGAGCTATAAGTATATCCTAAACGTAAAGGGAATTTATTCACTCCTTTATATTGAATACCGGCTGATACTATTGATATATTATCCCAACCAAATCCAGCAACTGAAGCTGTTGGTGTCCATCCTGTTTCAGAAAAACCATCTGTGTTTTCATAATCAACCATTCTGTAGTCTAAAGCAAAATCAAAATCGCTTTTGGAATAACCTAGACCAAATGATAGAATTGCTGGATAATCCATGTTGAATTTATTTGTACCGGTTGAATTATCCAAATAGGTATTTTCGAATTCGAAATCACTGAAATATTGTGCGGTTTTATAAGAAGCACCTGCTTTAAATCCAGTTCCGGAATTATAAAATAACCCAATTTGTCCACCAAATCCCGTTGCATTTGCTTTGTCAGTAGATGGATAACCTGCTTGAGAAGGATTTGCAGTTGGATTAGGCATTAATTCTAATGTTGCATAGTTAAATGTTGGTTCAATACCAATTGAAAATTTTTCTGATAATTCATAAGCCCAAGTAAAACCTACTTGTAATAACATATAGTCTGATTCAACTCTTCCAAAACCGCCCATACTTTGAGGCATATTTATTGGGTTTGTTGTGCTTTCCGGAAATGTAACCCCAAACCCGCTAACCCCGAATGCTGAGGCACCAAAGGTGTGTTTGCTTCCTTCTTTGCCCCAAACCATAGCTAATGCCGGCATGGGCGAAACACCTCGATCATCTTTTGTAGAACCACTGAAAAAATTACCGGTAGGTTGCCCTGATTCGTTAAATTCAGGAACTGTAGAAAATAATTCCGGGGAAGAATAAAACATTCCAATATCAAACTTAATGATTTTGTCATTAAAAGCAGAAATAGAAGCCGGGTTCCATTGTAATGCCCCAGAAATATCTAAAGGCTGTGCAGTTGATGCTCCTCCCATTGACATATTAAAAGCCCCAACACCTTGCATGATGTGCCCTGTTTGAGAATAAGCAAGAGATGATAGTAGAAATAAACAAACGGGTAACAAAATTTTTTTCATAATCGTAAATTTTAATTAGTAGTAAAAACAAATTTTATTGATTTGCTACTATAAATTTAAGTCATTATAATTTTTTTATTTGTAACAATTGATACATATAAAAAAAGATTATGAATTAATTTAAACTATTGATAATCAAAGCTATAAAGTTGAAGCTAAATTTTATAATTTAAATAAAATAGGTGTTAATAAAAATGATAAAAATCAGGTTTTTGTAAATTTTAAAGAAAGATTTTAGAACAAAAAAATCTCGATAAACGATAAATTCGTCGTGGTTTGATAAAATTTAAAAAAAAACAATCTAGTATAAATTTACTAATTCTAGATTATTATTTCGTTTTGTAATTTTTTTGATAAACTTTTAAAAACCAATTCATAGGAATGGTTAATCAGTTCTCGCATCATTTTATCATCCACATCACTGTTAAAAGCAACTGTATTCCAATGCATTTTACTCATGTGATAACCCGGATTAATCGCATCATATTCGGCACGAAGTTCCAAGGCTCTTTCAGGGTCACATTTTAGATTTAAAGAAGGGGTTCCGTTTTCCCAATCTTTTAAAGAGGTTAAGCAAAACATTTTTCCACCTACTTTAAAAACTAAGGTGTCTTCGTCGAAAGGGAAATGTTCAGTGACGCCTTTTTTGGAGATGCAGAAATCATATAAATCCTGAATGTTCATTTCAATAAAGAATTATTATTGTTTTTCTAAATTAGTTTTAAAAGTCACATATTTTGAAGAGTATTCACTTTCTGTTTTAGATTTGTACCCTTCTTTTTTAACTTCAATTACAATAAATGCACTTTTACTAATTTCAATTTTGTAATATCCTTTTTCATTTGTGATTAATTCAAAATTATCTTTTCCGAGATATTCATCATAGTTTTGTTTGCCACTATTACTTTCATATCTATAATTTTCAATAGTAACAATTGCATCTTTAATTGCAAGTTTTGATTGAGAATCATATACATATCCTTCAAGCTCAATATTTTTAGTGTCAGTTGCAGAAAAGAAAAAAATCAATAAATATGCAGAAAATGCTATCAAAATTCCTGCTATAATTATTAAAACTATTTTTAGTTTTCTATTCATAGTTTTAATTATTTATTCCATTTTAAATAAAAGTGGTTTACTCGGACTCGCATCATTCTCAAAAGAAGCAAACTGCAAATTCAACAAATACGAACCATCTTTCACAGCATCATCTACAAAAATTAACTCCGTAATCGTTGCACTTTTTCGTGCATCTTCATTTAAATCATTTACATCTTTTACATTCCAAAAGGCTTTGTGGGCCAATAATTTGCCTTCATCTTTTTCTTTGTCAACGCTCGGTAAATCAATCAATAAATGTTGAATGCCTTTTTCTCGAATAAATGTAGCCGCTTCTTCGTGTAGATAAGGCGGATTGGTGTGGGAATAATTTTTTGACTTTTTTTCTTCTAAATTGGGTAAGGTGCGAATCACAATCGCTTCCGGAGTAGTTGTTCCTAAAGCTTTCTCCACTTGGGTTTTGGTGATTATAAAATCATCTCCTTGTTGTTCCGGTTGAATGGAAATTAGTTCAGTTGTGAAAAAAAATGTTTTCAAAGCTTGATTAATACTGTAAAACTCCTTCGTTATATGTCCTAAACATTCCGTGTGCGTTCCATGTCCATGCGGATTGAAAAAAATATTATTGAAATTGGTTGTGGCACCGCCTTTCACACTTCCCACCCACGAACCAAAACGAACGGGTTCTATCTGCGGTTTTTCGATATACCACGCAATCGGATTTTTTTCGGTATTGGATAACGGCAGCGAAATATCAATGGGTTTTGATAAATCTACTTGGAAGGTACTGTTTTGGTGGGTGATAGTTGCTTTCAAAGTTTCAACTTTTTTAACATTAAGGGATTAAGGAAATTTTCATTAAGCTTCATTAAGAAACAATGAAATATTTTCAAATTTAGTAAATTTAGTTAAGACTTAATGAAACCCTCAATTAACCTTAACTTCTTACTATTGAAAATTAAACTAAATTCAACATAAAAAGATCTGAAGCAATCCCATCACTTAAAAACTTCCCTTTTCGCGAGGTTCGCAAAATGTTGTCATCCACAAAAAGTAAGTGATCTTCAATGTATTTGGCTGCTTGCTGGTTGAGGTAATCCAAATAAGTTTGTCCAAATTCGGTTTGAATTCTGTCCAGAGAAATTCCCCAAATGGTTCGCAATCCCGTCATAACATATTCATTATACCGATCAGTTTTGGACAAGGTTTCTGTTTCAAGTGGTAATTTTCCTTCTAGAATCGATTTGATATATAAGGTATTATTAGAAACATTCCAGCCTCTTTTTTTACCATCATAACTATGTGCAGACGGACCAATTCCTATGTATTTTTTTCCTAACCAATAACTCGAATTGTTTTTGGAAAAATAGTTTTCCTTCCCAAAATTGGACAGTTCGTAATGAATAAATCCGGCCTCTTCTAATTTTTCAACCAAAATTTCAAAGTGTTCTTGAGCGACTTCGTCTTCCGGTGGCGGTATAATTCCTTTTTGTATAAACGAATGTAAGGCCGTTTTTGGTTCCACCGTTAACGCATAACTGGAAATATGTGGAATGCCAAAAGACAATGCGGTTTCGATATTTTGAATCCACTTTTCGTTGCTCATGCCCGGAATACCGTAAATCAAATCGAGTGAAATATTATCGAAAAGTTTAGTTGCTTCTTCCAAGCATTTTTTTGCTTCTTCGGCGTTATGAGCACGATTCATCAGTTTTAAATCGTCTTCAAAAAAGGATTGAATGCCGATAGATAATCTGTTAATTGACGAATTGGCTAATTGACGAATTGTCTCATTATCCAAATCATCAGGATTTGCTTCAACCGTAATTTCAGGGTTTTCAACAACATTGTAGTTTTTGTAAACTTCCTCAATCAACAATCTCAAATCTTTAATAGCCAGTACAGAAGGAGTTCCGCCACCAAAATAAATGGTTTCGATTACATCATTTTTAAATTCTTCTTTTCGCATCGAGATTTCTTTTACTAAAGCCAATACCATCTCGTCTTTCTTTTTCATGGAAGTAGAAAAATGAAAGTCGCAGTAATGACAAGCTTGTTTGCAAAAAGGGATATGTATGTAGATACCTGACATTTATAATTTGAAAATTAATTAATTTGGAAATGTAATCTTATGTTGAAAATAATTTTCAAATTGGCACATTTTAAAATTATTTAATTCTTGATTCATTATTCTTCACAAAAGTATCCCAACCCGTGTAACTTTTCTCGCCAACCACTTTCCCTGAATTAAAAAAATGACAAACCGCTGCCGCCAAACCATCCGTAGAATCTAAATTCTTAGGCAATTCTTTCAATCCTAAAAGTTGTTGCAGCATTTTAGCCACTTGTTCTTTGCTGGCGTTTCCGTTTCCGGTGATGGCCATTTTTATTTTTTTGGGTTCGTATTCGGTGATAGGGATTTGACGGGATAATCCAGCTGCCATCGCCACACCTTGAGCTCGTCCAAGTTTGAGCATCGATTGTACATTTTTCCCAAAAAACGGAGCTTCAATAGCAATTTCGTCGGGATGATGTGTTTCAATCAACTCGATGGTGCGTTCAAAAATCACTTTTAATTTGGTGTAATGATCATCATATTTACTCAAAATCAATTCATTTAATTGAATGAATTCCATTTTTTTGTTAATGACTTTAATTAAACCAAATCCCATAATGGTGGTTCCGGGGTCGATGCCTAAGATGATTCGTTCGTTTGCCAAAATTATAGTTTAAAAGATTACTATTTAAAAGTGTAAAGTTTTGCTTTACTTTGTACTGATGGTTACATTATCTCACAAAGCTAAACAATTCTCATTGGTTCTCGCAAAACTTTTGCTTGTGGGCGGAGCACTTTATTATTTGTTCCAACAATTGCAACAAAAAAACATTTCAAATTTTGACGGAATTGTATCTAATTTTTCTGTTTTCAGTTTGTTGGGGATTATTTTGTTAAGTTTTTTGAATTGGTTTTTTGAATTTTTGAAATGGAAAAATTTAGTTTCCAGTTTTCATAAAATAACCTTCAAACAATCCGTTGAACAATCGTTGGGATCATTGACGGCTTCCATTTTTACGCCTAATCGGGTTGGGGAATATGTGGCAAAATGTTTGTATTATTCAAAAGAAAAAACGAAGCGAATAATTTTTTTAAATTTTTTAGGTAACATTACTCAGATGATGGTAACTATTTTTTTTGGGGTTTTTGGCGTGCTTTTTTATTTTATTTTTTCTCCTTTTTCTTTTGATATAGAATACAACGCAAATGAAAAGGGTTTAATTTTCTGGCTTCCAATTCTTTTAGTTATACTTCTTTCTGTTTTGCTTTTTTATTATAAAAAAATCAATTTTTATGGTTATTCAGTGGAGAAAATAATGGTTAAAATGCAATTATTTCCTGCTCGAAAACACTTTGTAAATGTTCAATATTCGTTGCTTAGGTATATTATTTTTTCGCATCAATTTTATTTTTTGTTATTGATTTTTCAAGTAGAAATCCCTTATTCAGATGCTATTCTTACCATTTTTACCATGTATTTTTTAGCTTCGGTTATACCTAGTATTCATTTGATGGATGTAGTTATAAAAGGGAGTGTGGCGTTATTTTTATTTGGGAAATTAGGCGTTAATGAATGGGTAATTGCTTCGGTTACGATTATTATGTGGTTCTTTAATTTAGTTATTCCTGTGCTATTAGGGAGTTTTTTTGTGTTGAAGTTTAAACCAAAAATGGATTTGTAATGGAGTTTATTTATATATCTATTACAATTTATGTGATTTTATTATTCCTATTTTGTGTAGCATTTAAAAAAGTAAAGCGATTTTCACCTTCTTCAAAAGAACCTAAACATTCTTTTTCAATTGTTGTTCCTTTTCGAAATGAAGCTCATAATTTGCCGCAACTTTTAAAATCAATAGAACAATTAAATTATCCGATTGAAAAATTTGAAGTGGTTTTAGTTGATGATGAATCTTCAGATAGTTTTCAGATTTCGAGCTACGGGTTTCGAGTTTTTGAATTGAAAAATATACAAAATTCAAATTCTCCTAAGAAAGATGCTATTCAAACTGCGATTGCCGGTTCAAATTTTGATTGGGTCATTACAACCGATGCAGATTGTGTAGTTCCGGAAAATTGGTTACTTGATTTAGATATTTTTATTCAAACCGAAAAAAAAGAAATGGTTTGTGGTCCGGTTTTGTTTAAAAAGCAAAAAGGGTTTTTGTATGATTTTCAACAAATTGAAATGCTGAGTCTACAGTCGGTTACGATTAGTAGTTTTGGATTGAAAAAGCCGTTTATGTGTAATGGTGCAAATCTTGCGTACACCAAAAAATTATTTCATGAAGTCAATGGTTTTGAAGGGAATTCAACTATTGCCAGTGGTGATGATGTTTTTTTATTGCAAAAAGTTGTCGTCCAATTTCCTGAAAAAGTTGGGTTTTTGTTAAATTCAAATTATGTTGTTCAAACAAATTGTGCCCAATCATGGAAAGAACTTTTTTATCAACGCGTTCGTTGGGCGGGAAAATCAACAGCCTATTCCAGTTTCTTTGGAAAGCTTGTAGCTTTAGTAGTCTTGTTTGGAAATTTAGCCTTTATCATGGCAATACCTTTCCTTAGTATTGGTAATTTTAAACTAATACCAATTTTTATCTTGAAAATTTCAGTTGATTTGTTATTGGCAAATCAAACGGCAGCATTTTATCAAATAAGTATGATTAATAGGCTTTTAACAGCACTGTTTTATCCTTTTTTTAGCTCAGCAGTTGCTCTTTATTCTTTGTTTGGAAAATACGAATGGAAAGACCGAAAGGTATAACCGGAACTTGTGGTTAGCAAATGAAATAAGTAACTTGCGACTTATTATTGCAATTGACTTTGCTTTTAAAATCAAAATTTATGTTGTATTCAAAAATAGAAGGCATCGGAAAACCACTCATAATTCTGCATGGATTTCTCGGGATGTCTGATAATTGGAAAACCCTCGGAACTCAATTTGCAGCAAATGGTTTTCAAGTTCATATGCTTGATTTAAGAAATCACGGACGAAGTTTTCATTCAGATGCATTTAATTATGAGGTCATGATGAACGATGTGGCAGAATATTGTCGTTTTCACCAACTGACAAAGATTAATATTATTGGTCATTCCATGGGCGGTAAAGTAGCTATGCTTTTAGCGGTTGAACATCCTGAAATGGTTGAAAAGTTGGTTGTTGCGGATATTGGCCCAAAATATTATCCGTCTCATCATCAGGATATTTTAGCCGGATTGAACGCTGTAGATTTTTCGCAAAAACCGGATCGTAACCAAGTGGAGGAAGTCTTGCAGAAATATATTCCCGATTTTGGCACCCGCCAATTTTTAATGAAAAGTTTGTTTTGGAAAGAACCGGGTCAATTGGCTTTCCGATTTAATTTGGAGGTTTTTAATAAAGAAATTGAACAAATCGGAACAGCATTAACAGATAGTCAACGATATGATAAGCCTACTCTGTTTATAAGAGGAGGAAATTCGAAATACATTTTGGACGACGATTTTCAAACTATTCAGTCTCATTTTCACAATTCAAAAGTTGAAACAATTCCAAATGTTGGACATTGGCTGCATGCCGAGAATCCTCAACTATTTTTTGAAATTGTAATTGGTTTTTTGAATACATAATATTTTTTTGTATTTTTATTAAAAATAAACCTTATGAATTTACTTATTCGAATTTTAATCACAGCCGGATTAGTTATGTTAATAGCTAATTTTCTTCCGGGTGTAAAAGTGGAGAGTTTTGTCCAATCGATTTATGTGGCCATTATTTTAGGATTACTTAATTTGTTTATCAAACCAATTATTATCTTGTTTACTTTGCCGGTAACGATACTAACGTTAGGGTTGTTTTTATTGGTAATTAATGCAATTATAGTTCTTTTGTGCAGCAATATTGTAGGTGGTTTTCATGTTGAATCATTTTGGACGGCTTTGTTTTTTAGTATCATCTTATCTGTTTTGCAATCTATTGTTTATAAACTAACAGGTGGGGAAGAGTAATTTTACGGCTGATGAACTAAAATACAATCATTTAAAAACTTGGTTGGGTTGCAAAAAAGTTATACTTTTGCAACCCAATTTTAGTATATAAATCACAAGAAATGAATATTACAAGAACCAATGTGGATGCTTTGAATGCGGTGGTTACCGTAGCGGTTTCCAAAAATGATTATACTTCAAAAGTAGAAAAAGTATTAGCTGATTATCGCAAAAATGCTTCTATTCCGGGTTTTAGAAAAGGAGCTGTGCCGATGAGTTTAATTCATAAACAATACGGAAAAGCAGTATTATTAGAAGAAGTAAACAAAGTTTTGCAAGAAAATTTAAATAAATATTTAGTAGATGAAAAATTAGATATTTTAGGAAATCCACTTCCAAAAGTAACGGAAGATTTCGATTGGGATAAAGAAGATTTTTCTTTTGATTTCGAATTGGGATTAGCCCCTGAGTTTTCAGTTGATTTAGCTGCAAAAAATAACATTACCAGCTTCAAGATAATTGCTGACGATAAAATGTTAAACGACCAAGTGGAAAGAATCCAAAAGCAATATGGAAAATTAATTTCTAAAGATACGGTTGAAGAAGGTGATGACTTGAATGTAACCTTTACAAATGAAGCTAACGGAATCAATAATACAACGTCTATTTCGTTAGATGTTTTTAAAGATAAAAAAGCCGCCAAAAAATTCATTGGGAAAAAAGTTGGTGAAAGCGTAGAATTAAGTACCAAAGGTTTATTTGATGACGACCATAAATTGATGGATTATCTTAAAGTTGATCATGATTTAGTACATAGTTTAGATGTTGAAGTTTCTGCTACAATTGAAGGAGTTACAACCAGTGAAAAAGCAGAATTAAATCAGGAATTATTCGATAAATTATTTGGTGAAGGCAACGTAACTTCAGTCGATGGAGTAAAAGCAAAAATCAAAGAAGACGCTGAAAAACAATTTGTTCAACAAGCGGATCAAAAGTTTTTAAATGATGTGACTGAGTTTTTGTTAGAAAGCACAAAATTTGATTTACCGGCTGAATTTTTAATTAAATGGTTGCAACATGCGGGCGAAAAACACTTAACGGAAGCAGAAGCCAGAGAAGAGTTTTTAAAATCAGAAAAAGGCCTTCGTTACCAATTGATTGAAGGAAAAATAATGACGGAAAACAATTTGCAAATCACTTTCGAAGATTTGAAAGCGTTCACCTCTGAATTAATTAAGAAACAAATGGCTCAATTTGGTCAAATGAATCCAACTCAGGAAGACATTGATGGCATTGTAGCTCGTGTACTTTCTAACCAAGATGAAGTGAAAAGACTGTCTGAGCAAGTGATGAATGAAAAAATGCTAGGGCTGTTTAAAGAGAAAGTAAAAGCTAAAACAAAAGAAGTTTCTTACGAGCAGTTCGTTAAAGAAATGTACGGAGAATAATAATTTCAAAAAAAGTAGTATCTTTGGGCGTCGAATGTATATTTGACGCTCTTTTACATTTAAAAATGTGCACTTAAAATTGTTTTTTTAAAATGAATATAGGAAAAGAATTTAAAAAATTTGCTACTAAACACCATGGTGTAAATAGTATGTATTATGATAAAATTGTAAGCGGAATGACGCCTTACATTATCGAAGAACGTCAGATGAATATTTCTCAACTTGACGTTTTTTCGCGTTTGATGATGGACAGAATTATCTTTTTGGGAACAGGAGTTGATGATTATGTAGCCAATATTATTCAAGCACAATTGTTGTTTTTAGAAAGTGTTGATGCTTCTAAAGACGTTCAAATTTACATCAACTCTCCGGGAGGAAGCGTTTATGCAGGATTGGGAATTTATGATACAATGCAATACATTAAACCTGACGTAGCGACAATTTGTACCGGTATGGCTGCTTCAATGGGAGCTGTTTTATTATGTGCCGGAGCAGCAGGAAAACGTTCTGCTTTACCACATTCAAGAGTGATGATTCACCAACCTTCTGGAGGAGCACAAGGTGTTGCAACTGATATGGAAATCAATCTTCGTGAAATGTTGAAGTTGAAAGATGAATTGTATCAAATTATCTCTACTCATTCCGGTCAAACTTTTGAAAGAGTCCACAAAGACAGTGAACGCGATTATTGGATGATTGCTGACGAAGCTAGAGAATATGGCATGATTGACGAAGTATTAAGAAGAAAATAGTTTTGGTAATTTGTATGGCTCATAAGCCAAATTAACAATTACCCATAACCTTTTACCCAAATAAAATGGCAAAAGAAATGATGGAATGTTCTTTCTGCGGAAGAAAGAAACCCGAAACGAATTTGTTAATAGCCGGAATTGATGCACACATTTGTGATAAATGCATTGAACAGGCACATGGTATTGTTTTAGAAGAACTGAAACAAAGTAAACACTCACAGGGTCTAAGCAACGATTTAGTGCTAAAAAAACCCAAAGAAATTCGGGAATTTTTAGATCAGTATGTCATTGGGCAGGACCAAACCAAAAAAGTGATGTCGGTAGCGGTTTACAATCATTACAAACGGTTAATGCAGAAAAACAGTGATGATGACGTTGAAATTGAAAAAAGCAACATCATTATGGTAGGACAAACCGGAACAGGAAAAACATTAGTAGCTAAAACAATTGCTCGAATGTTAGGTGTTCCGCTTACAATTGTAGATGCAACCGTTTTAACAGAAGCCGGTTATGTGGGTGAAGATGTGGAAAGTATTTTGACCCGATTACTTCAGGTAGCTGATTATGATGTGGCTAAAGCAGAAAGAGGTATTGTTTTTATTGATGAAATTGATAAAATTGCCCGTAAAAGTGATAATCCATCTATTACGCGTGATGTTTCCGGAGAAGGTGTTCAACAGGCTTTGTTGAAATTATTAGAAGGAACAGTAGTGAATGTTCCGCCAAAAGGAGGTAGAAAGCATCCCGATCAAAAATTTATTGAAGTAAATACACAAAACATTTTGTTTATTGCCGGTGGAGCTTTTGATGGAATCGAAAGAATAATTTCTAAAAGATTAAATCGTCAGGCTGTTGGTTATAGTGCTTCATCTAAAGTTGACAATGTGGATAAAGATAATTTAATGCAATACATTATTCCAAAAGACATTAAAGATTTTGGATTAATTCCTGAAATTATTGGGCGATTACCGGTATTGTCTTATATGAATCCTTTGGATAGAGAAACACTTCGAACTATCTTGACAGAACCTAAAAATGCATTAATCAAACAATATAAAAAACTGTTTGAAATGGATGGTGTGGAATTTTCAATTTCTGAAGAGGCATTAGATTATATTGTTGATAAGGCTTTAGAATACAAATTAGGAGCTCGTGGATTACGTTCACTTTGTGAAGCTATATTAACGGATGCTATGTATGATTTGCCTAGTTCAGACGAAAAAATATTGCACATCGAAAAAAGTTACGCTGAACACACGTTAAATAAAAATATGTTACAACGTTTGAAAGCAGTATCTTAAAAAGTAAATAGAAAAATTATACTAATCCTGAAGTTTTTACTTCAGGATTTTTTTGTGGAATAAGTTGAAAATTTTCTTTTTTGGAGTTTATTTCACATCGTCTTCCCGGTCCGCAACCTAAACGTTTTGGCCCACAAGAATATAAAAAAATACAGAGTAAGAAAAGAATTATTTTTTTCATTTTAGCCTTGTGCTACATATTGCATTCGTAAAAGTTGCTCTAAATAGGTGCGTTCATTTGATAACCGTGGAATTTTATGTTGACCGCCTAATTTATCTTTTTCTTTTAACCAATCATAAAATAATTGTGGACGGGCAACATTGATTACTAACGGATTTAATGTCATGTTATTGCGTCTTTTAGCTTCATAATCAGAATTTAAGGATTGCAACGTGTCGTCTACTATTTTCCTGAAATAACCTATGTTTTCCGGGGGTTTTCTAAATTCTATTATCCACTCGTGAGCTCCTTTTTTCTTGCCTTCCATAAAAACCGGAGCAACAGTATAATCAACAACTTCTGAATCGGTTTCTAAACATGCTTTGGCAATAGCCTTATCTGTGTTTTCAACAATTAATTCTTCGCCAAACACATTGATAAAATGCTTAGTTCTTCCGGTAACTCGAATTCGATGTGGATTTAAGGAAGTAAATCGGACGGTGTCACCAATTAAATACCGCCATAATCCTGAGTTTGTTGTTATAACAACGGCATAATTTTTAAACAATTCAACATCTGCTAAACGAACTACTTTTTGATTTGCAGTTCCGAAGGTTTCCATTGGAATAAATTCATAAAATATTCCATAATCCAACATCAACAATAAGTCATTAGAATTGTTTAAATCTTGAATAGCAAAAAAACCTTCTGAAGCATTGTAGATTTCATAATAATTGAAATCACTTTTTGGAAATAGCTTTTTGTATTGTTCCCGATAGGGGTCAAAACTTACTCCTCCATGAAAATATACTTCGGCATTTGGCCAAATTTCTAACAAATTAGTTTTGCCGGTTTCTTCTAAAACTTTATTTAGTAAAACCATCATCCACGATGGTACTCCTGCTAAACTAGTCACATCTTCATAAATGGTTTCTTGAACAATAGCCATTAATTTTATTTCCCAATCACCCATTAAGGAAACGCGATTGCTTGGAGTAGAACTGAATTCAGCCCAAATAGGCATATTGTCAATTAAAATTGCGGATAAATCACCAAAGAAAGTATTATTGTCTTCATATAATTCTTTGCTGCCTCCTAGTCGTAAACTTTTGCCTACAAACAATTGTGAATCTTCGTTGTTGTTTAAGTACAAGCTCAGTAAATCTTTACTGGCTTTATAATGACAATTTTCGAGAGCTTCATTGCTTACGGGAATAAATTTACTTTTGGCATTTGTAGTTCCGCTCGATTTTGCAAACCATTTAATGGAAGTGGGCCAAAAAATATTTTGCATTCCTTTTCGGGTTTGATCTATCATCGGTTCTAAATCTTCGTAACTCGAAATTGGAATGCGTTCGGAAAATACGTTGTAATGTGTAATGGAATTAAAATCATATTGCCTCCCAACAACTGTGTTTTCAGCAGTTTTTAACAATGAAAACAACAATTCCTCCTGAACTTCATTCGGGTATTTCATAAACAATTCAATTTGGTGAATTCGTTTTTTTAATATCCAACTGGCAATGGAATTGATTATAGGTAATGGCATTGTTAAATTGTTTTAATATTGTTTGTGTCAGAGTTGAAATTTACTTTTACAAAACTTAACTTTACAACGTTATCAAAAATAATAATTTTTAGTTAACGTTGCCCTTTTAATCTTAAACTTTATCAAGAATGATTTACGAAGGTGTTCTCACTAAAATGCAAACAGAATTGGGTAATCCCATTCAATATTATTTAGTGTTTGAAAACAGTTTTTTAAACCTGAATCAATTGTTGGATAAAGAGCTAGAAATCAGTTTTCAAGGTTATCAATGTTTGCATTGTGGTAAGAAAAAGAAAATTTTCCGTCAAGGACATTGCTATGATTGTTTTATGTCAAGTGCATCAGTTGGGGATTGGATTATGAAACCTGAATTAAGCACTGCTCATTTGGATATTGAAGACCGTGATTTGGACTATGAAAGGAAAGTGCAATTACAACCACATGTTGTTTATCTGGCTCTTTCAAGTGAAGTGAAAGTTGGTGTTACCAGAGGTACACAAATTCCTACCCGATGGATTGATCAAGGAGCGATACAGGCTATTCCAATTCTGGAGCTACCTAATCGTTATCTGGCCGGAATAACGGAAGTGGCTTTAAAAAACAAGTATGCTGATAAAACGAATTGGCAAAAAATGCTTAAAAATGAAGTTCCAAAGGTTGATTTGATACAGGAACGATTAAAATCGGGAAACTTTCTACCAAACGAAGTTAGAGACTACTATTCTGAAAATAACAGCCATCTATACGAGTTTCATTATCCCGTGTTAACTTATCCAAAAAAAGTAACCAGTTTAAGTTTAGATAAAACACCTCTTTTTCAAGGCAAACTTTCCGGAATAAAAGGGCAATATTTACTTTTTCAAGACGGAACGGTTTTTAATATTCGAACTTTTGAGGGGTATGTGGTAAAGATTTCATTATAAAAAAACCCGACCATTCAGTCGGGAAATTTTTAGTTGTCTTTTTTCTTAGGTTTTAATAAACTGTTTAGACCTTCTTTAATTTTATCTTTTATTTCTTGTTCTTTAGTAACCGGCGTCTTTGTTTTAGTAGTATCAGTCGGTTTTGTGTTTTGATTTATTAAATTGGTAAGAGCTGAGGTTCCTTGATTAATTAGTTTTTGTTTTTGTTGTTCAACAAGTTGATTGGCTAATTTTGTTGTAGCTTGTTTTATATCGGTCGTTATTTTTGGATTAGTAAAATCTCCACCCATTAATGCCGTTATTGGAATACTTTGGACTTTGGCGGCATCAGCAGGAGATAATTTTGCTATTAAATTATTTATTTCAGGGCCCAGATATTTTGTTGGAACATCAAATTTTACGTTATAATTCATCGATTGATCAAAACCATGCGTTCCACCAACGTTTACAGTAATGTCTTGGTATTTTATATCAAAAGGTTTCACGTTTACTTTTCCATCTTTAAAAGACAAATAAGTTTTTAAGTCATTCAGATTCAATTTTTTTAAATCGATAAAACTCACTTGATTGTCTAAAGCATTCAATAATGTTGAATTTGAAGCATTTATGGTTGTGGAAAGTAATTGTCCCATTAAATCTCCCGAAATTGATTTTAAATCAGGTGTCATTTCTTTAGCATCTAAATTTCCTGAAACTGTGATGGTAGAATTTAATTTTCCGTTAATTACATTGGCAATTGGAGCAATGTTTTTCATCATATCCAACTGTGTAAATGTTTCGCTAATGTTTACTTGATTCAAATTTAAATCCATTTTGAATGTCGGAACTTTTGTTTTTGTGGATACATTTCCATTTAAACCAATTTGTCCACCAAAAATAGAGGTCTTTATATTCTCTAGCGTCACTTTTTCGTCTTTTACAATCAGTTTGCCTGAAACATCTTTCAAGATTAAATTATCATATAAAACCGTTGTTGCTTTTGCTGTCAAAGCACAATCTAAAAAGGCTGGGATTTTCATTGCTTCAGTTTCCTTTTTACCTTTATTTTCGGTTTCAGACGTTGTCATAAAATCAGCTACCGCTAGTTGATTTGAAGTCAGATTAAAATTTCCTTTTAAGTTTTGTTTGTTGAACAAATAACCATAAAAATTATCTAAAACCCCGGTTACATTCAAATCACTTTTCCCTGTTTTAGCCTCAAATTTTTGAAGATTCAACTTACTTGGATTGAATTGAACAATGGCTTCGTTGATATCCATTCCTTTTCCGTTTTCGTCAATGTATTTAAAGCCTGAAACACTAATTAAGCCGGCATTTTTTATATTTTGATATTCTTCTTTTTCAACAGATTGCATGTCAAATTTTGTGGTAACATCTGCTTTTAAAATTCCGGAAAGCGGTTTGTCTACTTTTATAGGATAGGCTTGCGATAAATTACTCAAATTAATTGTTCCTTTTAAAGCCGCATCAATTAAAGCATTTTCAGTTATGTTTTTTATAGAAGCTTTTGCATTAAAAACGTCTTGATCAATTTTAAACGAAAGATTATCAATAGCAACGTAGGTATCATTCATCAGACCGGTTTCGTTTATGATTTTGGTATCAATAACGATGTTCTCAACCGATTTTGGTAAATCGGGATATTTGATGGAGGCATTAGTTGATGCAATAACCAACTCAAATTTCGGAATGGTTGAATCGGTATACAATCCTTTTGCGAAACCCGAAACTACAAAATCACCTGATGTTTTAATTTTATCTAAATCACCTTTATAGGCAGATGGAATTAAACCTAAAAAATTTTTAAATGAAGAGCTTGGCGTGTTAAACGTTAAATCATACAACTGTCCGTTTTCAACCAATTGGATGAATCCTTTAAATTCAAGTGGTAATTGATTTACCACGGCTTTGTTATTTTTAAATTCGTACTTACTTTTTTCTAAATCAAGACCTAAAACTGCATCAAGCGTAATGGTAACCTTGTTCATGTAATTGATTTTGTCATAGTCTACACTTAAATTTCCTGATGAATTTGTTATTAAATCTAATTTAGAAGCGGCAAAATTTCCTTTTCCATTGTGTTGAATATCATCAATAATTACCTTCATTGTTGAAGCTTCATCAAGATATTTGAATTTTAAATTACTAATTGAATAGTTTTGAATATTGAGTTTAAAAGGTTCGCTTTTGGATGAAGTATCGTCTTTTTGGTCTTTTAGGGCAATGTCGAAATTTCCAATACCATCTTTGTTAAAAATGATATTTACTAAGCCATTTTTACTTGAAAATGATTCTAATTCCATTGCTTCACCATCAGCTTTGAAAAGTTCCTTGACAGACATTTTCAAGTTCAATTCACCGGAATAAAAAAGTGTATCACCTGCAAAGGGTGCTTTGTTGATGATGCTTAATTTATCAATCGTAATATTTGCTTTTGGAAAATTTTTAAACAAACTTAAACTGACATCTTCAAAGGCAACAGTAGCATCTACTTTCTCATTAATTGATTTTAAAACCAATTCTTTAATTTTATCCTTAAATAAAAAGGGAGTAATAGCTAAAGCGATAATTACGATTGCTAAAAAAATACCTAATCCTTTTAAAATTTTCTTGAACATCTGCTTATGATTTAATTTGGACTTACTTTCTTAAACGAAAAGTTATTCTTTTTTGTTGTTACTATGGTGTTAATCTAATACTAATTCTTCGCCTCTTTTCAGGTTAAATCGTTTTTGAAATAAATATACCGTTGCATACAAGAAGGGCGTATCTAAAAGAGCAAAAATTACTTTAAACAAAAATCCACTTAGCATTAATTTAGGAAACAAGTCCCAAGGTAATATTTTAAAACTACAGAGCAAAAACAATACCGCAAATGTATCTACGAATTGTGAAGTGAAAGTGGAAAAATTATTTCTTAGCCAAAGCATCTTTCCTTTGGTTACTTTTTTCCAAAAATGAAAAATATAAATATCAATGTATTGAGCAGCTAAATAGGCAATCATGGAGGCTAAAACGGCTAAAGCAGTTTGACCAAAAACCTTTGAAAACATTGCATTATTAACCGGAGAACTTTCAATTGCCGGAACTGCATTAGCAACATATACAATCATCAACGAAAAAATAGAAGCAAAAATTCCGGAGGTTACGACTTGATTGGCTTTTTTTCTACCATATATTTCAGAAATGATATCTGTAATTAGAAAGGTTAAAGGGTATGGTAAAATACCAACTGAAATTTCAAACCGATAAATGCCGAAGAAATCCCAGTAAAAAAATTTCTGAAAAATTAAATTAGAGACGACTAAAGAAGCAATAAATAAAGCTCCTAAGGCAAAATAGATTTTATAGGCAAATAGTTTGTCTTTTGTTTCCAATGCTTTTTTTAACAAAAATAAACATTCGTATGCAAACAGTTGTTAATGAAAAATCAAATAGTAAAGAAAAAAGTCCGATAGAATTACTCAATCGGACTTTTTAGTAGACAAATTTATTTTTATTGAATTTTCAATTCAAAAGGCATTAGCATTTGAATTCCTTTGTGAGCGGTTAATTTTTTGACCTGTTTTAAAGTCTCATAAGCTTCCACACCAATTTCTTCTTTTATTATTGTTTCTTTTGACTTTGCAAAGGGGAACTTGTTTTTCTCACTGATAAAATCCATAATTGATTTATCAAACTCGGGATAATTTTGTGTTTTAAATTTTTTGATTTTTGCCAAAGTAGCGGCTTCTTTTAAAGCTAAATCTAAGCCGCCTAATTGGTCCACTAAACCAAGTTTTAAGGCTTCTGACCCCGTCCAAACGCGACCTTGAGCAACGGCTTCCACTTGTTCAACAGTCATTTTTCTGCCGGTGGCAACACGCTGTACAAATGTTGTATAAATGTGTTCCACACTTTCGGTGGTAACTTCTTTAAATTTTTCATCTATTGGGCGAAAAGGGCTATACTCAGCAGAATGATTATGTGTTTTTACTTGTGAAGTATTAATGCCGATTTTTTTAGAGAGTTCTGTCATGTTCGGCAGAATACCAAAAACACCAATAGAACCGGTTATTGTACTAGGTTCGGCAATAATTTTATTGGCATTGCAAGCAATATAATACCCGCCGGATGCAGCTAAATTTCCCATGGAAACCACAACCGGTTTTGATTTTTTAGTAATTTCAATTTCACGCCAAATTAGTTCAGAAGTTAACGCACTACCACCCGGACTATCTACTCGAATAACAATTGCTTTTACTTTTTCATCTTTTCGGGCTTCTTGTAACGATGTTCTCATCGCCTCTTCACCAATAACGTTTACATCACCTTCGCCACCAGCAATTTCACCTTGAGCATAAATAATAGCAATTTTATCTTTTGAATCTACTTTTTGTGGCGACTTAGCAACATTTTTCGCATAATCCATTATGCTCACACTGTTATAATCTTCGTCTTTATCAACTTTTAACGCTTTTCGGATGCCATTATGATATTGGTCTTCATAGCCAATTTTATCTATTAATTTTTTTGACAAGGCCATTTCAGGAGTTCTGGCACTTAATTGATTGGCAATGTTGTTTAATGAATCCACAGAAATGTTTCTGCTTAAAGAAATATCAGAAACAATAGAACTCCAAGCGGAATTTATTAAAGCCGAAATTTGTTCACGGTTAGCCTCACTCATTTCATTTTCTAAAAATGGTTCAACAGCACTTTTGTATTTTCCGTGACGAATGACTTCCATTTTTACGCCGGTTTTTTCCTGAATTTCTTTAAAAAACATGACTTCTGTAGAAAGGCCTTTAAAATCCATTTCTCCTACCGGATTCATATAAATAGTGTCAGCTACAGAATTGATATAATATTCTTTTTGTGTAAAAAAATCGGCATAAGAAACTATAAATTTTCCTGATTTTTTAAATTCATTTAATTTGTTTCGCAACGCTTTTGACTGAGCTAATCCTAAATTGCTGGTACTGTTTACAATTGAAATTCCTTTAATTTTATCATCTGTTTTAGCTTCTTCTATTGCGTTTAAAACATCGATTAAACCAACAGATGTCTCGTCAGATAAGAGAGTCACCCATGGATCTTTGAATTTTCCGGTATAATCCAACGCTATATTTTCCATATCTAATTCGATTACAGAATCAGATTTTACTTTGGCAACATCGGAATCGCTGCCAGCAATTGCACTAAATATCAATAAACCAAAAAATAAAATCATACAGAATACAAATAATCCGATGATAGTGGCCAATACATTTCCTAAAAATTTCATTATTTATTATTTATTTACAACTATTAATTCATCTAATTAGTAGTGAATCATTGTATTATGTTACACATTATTTGAAAAGCTTTTAATAATACAGAAACTTATTAACAGACTCGGCAAAGATACTTTATTTCTAAAATAGTTTTAGTTATTTTGCTTTTCTATGAATAGTCAAAGTCAAGTCATTTTATCTTTGGGAAGTAATTTAGGTAACCGATTGGGAAACATTCAATTGGCTATTGATGCTATTCATAATTCAATAGCTACCGTGGTAAAAGTGTCATCACTTTATGAAACGCCGGCTTGGGGTTTTGAAAGTAATTCATTCTATAATTGTGCTTTGGTATTGCAAACCCTAAAACCGGCTCCGCAAATTTTAGATGAAATTTTAATCTTAGAAATTAAATTAGGACGGGTTCGAAATGATGCGGAAGGTTATCAAGCAAGAGTTATTGACATTGATGTAATCACTTATAACGAAGAGATCGTTGAAACCGAAAAATTACAAGTGCCACACCCACAAATGCAAAATCGCCTTTTTGTTTTGTTGCCCATGCGGGATTTGAATTTAGATTGGCGTCATCCCATATTGCAAAAATATTTACCGGAATTGGTTCAGCTTTCAGAGGATAAAAGCAATTGTAAAGTTGTACAAAAATTAAAATCTCCTCTTGAAAAAATTGACCTACAAAAATACAATTATATCGCTATCGAAGGAAATATTGGTGCCGGGAAAACAACATTGGCAACAAAGATTTCAGAAGACTTTAATGCAAAATTGGTTTTGGAACGTTTTGCAGATAATCCGTTTTTGCCAAAGTTTTATGAAGATCAAAGTCGTTATGCATTCCCGTTGGAAATGTCATTTTTGGCGGATAGATACCAACAATTATCGGATGATTTAGCTCAATTTGACTTGTTTAAGGATTTCATTGTTACCGATTATCATATTTTTAAATCATTGATTTTTGCCAAAGTTACGCTGGCAGAAGATGAATTCAGGTTATACAAAACCATGTTTGATATTATTCATAAAGAAATGCCCAAACCGGATTTGTACGTTTATTTGTATCAAAATACCGAACAACTTTTGAAGAATATAAAAAGTAGAGGAAGAAGTTACGAACAGCAAATTCCGGCAGAATATTTAGATAAAATCAATCGAGGTTATTTGGATTATATTAAAACCCAAACCGATTTAAAGGTGTTAATTATTGACGTTTCAAATAAAGATTTTGTTGAAAATCAGATTGACTATGTCAGTATTCTTGATGAAATTCAACAGAAAATACAGTAATTTATCTAATTATTGAAAAGTGACCTTTTGTATCAGGTCTACCATCACCTGTTTTTAAAATATACCAATAATCATTTGACGGTAATTTTTTATCATTTAAAGTGCCATTCCAATCTGGGTTTGTTTGGTCAATTTTTTTAATAAATTTACCGTACCGATCAAAAATAGTCAGTGAAGCATTTGGAAAGTATTCAATTCCTTTAATGGTTAAAACATCATTAAAACCATCATTGTTCGGGGTGAAAAATTTAGGAATATTGATTACTACAAATTGATCATTGTCTTCACCACAATCATATTTTTCTCTGACATAAGCGGTATATAATCCTCCTTCTTCTACAGCAAATACGTTTGAATCTTGATAGCTGTAGCCATCAATTGAATATTCAAATTCCCCTATGCCGGAAATAAGTATGGTAGCCGTTTGGTTTGTTACTAAAATTTCTTCAATAATTGGGGCAGTATGTTTTGTGATAAAAAAATGTTTTGTGTTCGAACAATTCTCCGGAGGCAGTGAAGTAACAATGACGGAATAGTCCGAATCATCTGTAATTTGAATAGTTTGTGTGGTTTCTCCAGTTGACCAGACATAGGAAACATTTAAAATTCCGGCATCTAACGTTAACGGAATACCTTCACAAAGAATTTTATTTTCGTCTGAAACGTCAGGAATGTCATATATAGTTACCACAACCGGAAGTCTGTTTCCGGATGAGCAGCCGTTATTTGTTGCCTCTACATAGTAAGTTGTATTCTGAGTAAGATTTGGTGTAGTGAAATTAGTTCCGGTTGCAAGTGATGTTCCCCCAAAAGCGGTATCAAACCAACTGATTATTCCTGCTGAAGTTGACGCTATGAGCACCGTTGAGTTATTTCCACATACTGTTGCGGGAGGAGTGACTGTTACAATTGGAATTGGAATAATTGTGGCGGTAACTACTGCTCTCGTTGCAGTAGTGCAGTTCGGTTCAAAAGCGTCAACATAATAGGATGTGGTTGATGAAAGAACCGGAGTTGTAAAACTGTTTCCGGTTGCAATGGGTGTTCCTCCTGTTGAATTTGCATACCATTTTACAGTGCCGTTTGATGCAGTTGCACTCAAATTTACGGTACCATTTCCACATCTGCTTTGTGCTACTGTTGAGGTAATCGAAGGAATCACAATGGTTGAACTAGTTGAAATTTGTAAAACAGGATCTCCGGGCATTCCGCCATATTCTACAATATAACCTTTGGGTTGGTAATTGCCGCTTGTTTCTCCTGAGTTTGACAAATCGTTCCAAGAACCATTAATGCCAACTCCCGGAGCTGTAACATGGGCATAATTTTCATCACCTAGATTATTAGGTTCACCACTATTCCAAAAAGCAAAATTTGGAGAAAAACCATTGACACCACCGTTCCAAAAAACTGTACCAATTTCAGGACCGGTCATCCAACGCCATACGCCTTCTGTTTGTTCATCACTACCGCCAATCCATCCTGCACCGGCTGCTTGCTCTCCCGAAAGTTGAGCTTCGTCAGCAGCAGTAATGGTAGCTAAATAACCTTGTAACCCATAATATGTACTTGCTTGTGCGGCTGATTTTGCACTTGACCAAGTAATTCCAATATTGGGGACATATTGATAATAGTGACCATTTGAGGGTAAATAATTGGCTTGACCAACAGTGATAGAAAAAGTTCTTATTCCGGAAGGATTAGCTGAAGAATTTGAAAATACAACATCTTTTATAGCCGCAATTAAGTTGGTGTAAGTAGGTTGCGTAGAAACACCGGCTAAAGTTAATTTCCCTGTTAGGGTATTCCAACTGCTGTTAAGTGTTGGGTGATTTCCGGTAAGACTTAATAAATCTTGACCACTCACATATCCGGAAGAAATTTGAATATAAATAGCATCAATTCCGGTATCATCGGGGTCAACGATGGTCATGTCTGTTACGATTTTCATTTGTGTTCCCGGACAATAAACCTGATTTCCTGTTGCGGTTAAGATAGGAGCACTATTTAATGGGGAACTTTCAGGTAAAGCCTTTTTAGAATTAGTAAACTCAAAACCGTTAAAAGAAGGAAAAACTTTTAAAAAAATAAAAAAGAGTGGAATTAATATTAAAAGTTTTATCGACGGACTATTCATACTGTAAAAATAAGAAATTGTTACAAGATTTTAGTTTATAAAATCGAATTTAACTAGGAATTAGATAATTTTTGAAACAAATCCCAAACCACAATACCGGCACTTACAGAGATGTTTAAGGAGTGTTTGGTTCCAAGTTGCGGAATTTCTATTACTCCTTCACAAAGTTGAATAGCCTCTTGTGAAACACCTTTTACTTCATTGCCAAAAATCAAAGCATATTTTTTGTTCTTATCTACCTTAAAATCTTGCAGTAGTGTAGAATTTTCTACTTGTTCTATGGCGTAAATAGCAACTTTATCTGCTTTTAATTTTGTAATAACATCTAAAATAGTTCTTTGATATTCCCATTCCACTGTGTCTGTTGCCCCTAAAGCAGTCTTATGAATTTCTTTATTAGGGGGAGTTGCAGTTATTCCACACAAGTAAATTTTTTCAATCAAAAAAGCGTCTGACGTTCTAAAAACGGAACCAATGTTATGCAGACTTCTGATGTCGTCTAAAATTATAATAATGGGCGTTTTTTTTGCGTCTTTAAACTCATTTATGTTTTTTCGCTCTAGTTCGGAATTAGCTAATTTTCTCATGTGACAAAATTAAGAAATGAATTTGAAATTCAATATTTGATATTGATATTGATTTTTGCCATTGAAACTTTATTTCCGTATTTTTGAATCCAAACCTAAAACCAATCAACTTGTCAGCCAAAGCCACTATCGTCAAAGAGCCTAAGGAAACTCCTTTAATGAAACAATACAACGAAATCAAACGAAAGTATCCAGATGCTTGTTTGTTATTTCGAGTAGGGGATTTCTATGAAACTTTTGGCGAAGATGCGGTTAGAGCCTCGCAAATATTGGGCATCGTCTTAACGAAACGTGGAGCAGGTTCTGAAACTGAAACAGCTTTGGCTGGTTTTCCTCATCATTCTTTAAATACCTATTTGCCTAAATTGGTTAAAGCGGGTCTTCGAGTGGCCATTTGTGATCAATTAGAGGATCCAAAAATGACTAAAACAATTGTGAAACGAGGCGTAACTGAATTGGTAACTCCGGGAGTTTCAATGAACGATGAAGTTTTACAGTCTAAATCAAATAATTTTTTGGCCTCGGTTTATTTTGGAAAAAAACAAATTGGAATTTCTTTTTTAGATGTTTCTACCGGAGAATTTTTAACGGCACAAGGAAATGAGGAATACATCGATAAATTATTGCAAAATTTTATACCCAGTGAAATTTTAGTCACCAAAAATCATAAACAACATTTCAGAGAAGTTTTTGGGGAAGATTACCATACTTTTTTTCTTGAAGATTGGGTTTATAATGAAGATTATGGCAAGGAAGTATTGGCAAAACATTTTCAAACAAATTCTTTAAAAGGATTTGGCATCGAAGATTTACAAGAAGGTATTGTGGCATCGGGAGCTGTTTTGTATTACTTGTCAGAAACCCAACATAATAAAATTCAACACATTACGTCAATTCAGCGTATTGCAGAAGATGCTTATGTTTGGATGGATCGTTTTACAATAAGAAATTTAGAATTATACCATAGTACAAATCCTAATGCTGTAACATTATTGGATGTCATTGACAAAACGCTTTCGCCAATGGGGTCTCGTCTTTTAAAGCGATGGCTGGCCTTGCCATTAAAAGATATAATCAAAATACAATCCCGACATGAAGTAGTCTCTTTTTTAAAAGAAAATTCAGAAGTGCTACATCAAATTCAATATCAAATTAAGCAAATTTCTGATTTAGAACGATTGATATCAAAAGTTGCAACCGGAAAAGTATCTCCTCGTGAAGTGATGAATTTGTGTTATTCGTTAGATGCAATTATTCCAATTAAAACTTTGGCCCTAGCCAGCTCAAATGAATCCTTGAGAGCGATAGGCGATAGCTTGCACAGTTGTGATTTATTACGTGAAAAAATCAAAACAACGTTGAATCCCGATGCTCCGGTTTCCATCAACAAAGGGAATGCTATTGCAAAAGGGATTAACGCTGAATTAGATGAGTTAAGAGCGATTTCTACCTCCGGGAAAGAATATTTAGAAGGAATAGAGAGTAGAGAATCACAAAGAACAGGAATATCTTCCTTAAAAATATCGTTCAATAATGTTTTTGGATACTATATTGAAGTTCGAAATACACACAAAGATAAAGTCCCGCCCGAATGGATCAGAAAACAAACCTTGGTGAATGCAGAACGATATATCACCGAAGAATTAAAGGAATACGAAACAAAAATTCTTGGAGCTGAAGATAAAATTCATCTCATAGAAACACAATTATTTGAACAATTGGTCATTTGGATTGGGACATACATAAAACCTGTTCAGTTAAATGCCGGTTTGATAGCTCAATTGGATTGTTTGAATTCTTTCACGCAATTGGCCATAGATAATAAGTATGTTCGACCTATTTTGGATGATTCATATGAGTTAGAGATTACCAATGGTAGACATCCGGTGATTGAAAAACAATTACCCGTTGGTGTTCCTTACATTGCCAATGATGTTTTTTTAGACAGAGATTCTCAACAAATTATTATGATAACCGGGCCTAATATGTCTGGGAAGTCGGCTATTTTACGTCAAACGGCTTTAATTGTGTTATTGGCCCAAATGGGAAGTTTTGTTCCAGCAGAAGCTGTACGCATGGGAATTGTTGATAAGATTTTTACCCGAGTAGGAGCAAGCGATAATATTTCGATGGGCGAATCAACTTTTATGGTAGAGATGAATGAAACCGCTTCGATTTTGAATAATATTTCCGAACGAAGTTTGGTTTTATTGGATGAAATTGGACGAGGAACCAGTACATATGACGGCATTTCAATTGCGTGGGCTATTGCTGAATATTTGCATGAACATCCTAATCGACCAAAAACCTTATTTGCAACCCATTATCACGAATTAAATGAAATGGAAGTGACATTTGAACGGGTACATAATTTTAATGTTTCTGTCAAGGAATTAAAAGATACAGTGCTTTTTATTAGAAAATTAGTAAAAGGCGGTACCGCTCACAGTTTTGGAATTCATGTAGCAAAGATGGCCGGAATGCCTCAAACAGTTATCCAAAAGGCTCAGAAAATATTAAAGAAATTAGAAAAAAATCATTCTAGTGAGGAATTATCCGGTATAAAATCTAGTAAAGATGAATTACAACTCAGCTTTTTTAATTTAGACGATCCTTTATTAGAGGAAATCAAAGAGGAAATTTTAAACATTGACATCAATACCTTAACTCCGGTTGAAGCATTGATGAAATTGAATGAAATCAAAAGAATGTTGATTAAAAAGTAATCGCTATTGAATTAGCATTCAAAAAGTTACTTTTACAGTTTGATTTTTTTCAAAAAAACACTTGTAAAAGTAAATAATTATAGTACATTTGCATCCGCATTACTGAACAAGTGGTGCTGTTCTTATAAAAATTTGAATGCGAAAATAGCTCAGTTGGTAGAGCACGACCTTGCCAAGGTCGGGGTCGCGGGTTCGAGTCCCGTTTTTCGCTCAACTACCTAATAGTACAAATAATTTTATTTGTATCAGGCTCGAGTGGTGGAATTGGTAGACACGCTGGACTTAAAATCCAGTGAACAGTAATGTTCGTGCGGGTTCAAGTCCCGCCTTGAGTACAAAAGCTTCAAACTATGTTTGGAGCTTTTTTGTTTTTCATAATGAAATTTTCAAATCTAATTTTACAAATTGTGATATTTTTTTCTACATTTGAGAATATTAACTATTTTAAAATCTATCTATTATGAAAAAAATTACATCTTTAGTTTTACTTTTTTTATGTATTACAGCGGTTGCTCAAGAAAACGAAAATAAGCAATCTAATATTACAGTTTCTCCCTATTATCTATTTTCAGAGCCATCTCATTATGGTTTAAGTTTTGAGTTGAATTATGGAAACATGTATGGCACTGGTGGATCCTCATCTATTTTGCAAGTTGCCTACGGAACCATGACCTATGAAGTGGGCGGTTATGAGTCAAACGGAGATGGATATGTTATTGAATTAGGCAGTAGAGGTTATTTTAATAAAAAAGATTCCGGCGTTTATTCTCAAAATACGTTGGCTTACGGTAATATTAAGTTTGAGGAAGTTGAAGGAGGAGTTACATATAAAGGGACATATTCTTATTTTAGCTTTTTTAGTCCAACGGTAGGTTACAAATTTAAATTTGGGGAAAATTTCTCAGTAGACCCAAGTGTTGGTGTACAATGGGTTATACAAATGGATGGATCAGGTTTTATTGACAATAAAAATGTTGATGAATGGGCAGGTAGATTTGGTATAAAAGTAGGTTATACATTTTAGATAATAAGTTAATTCATTTTCACACATAAAAAAGCTCCATTAGTTTATTTAATGGAGCTTTTTAAATTTGGCAAACTTCTATAAACAAAAAAAATCCTGAACATTGTTCAGGATTGATTTTTTCTTAGTATTTACTACTAATTACTGAGCTGGTGTAGCAGCTGGAGCTTCAGCAGGAGCTTCAGTAGTAGCAGCAGCAGCAGAATCAACTACAGGAGCAGCTTCTTCTACAACAGGAGCAGCAACTTCTTCAGTTACTACTTCTTCAGTTACTTCAGCTTCTTTTTCTTTACAAGATACTACTGTTAAAGCAGCAACAAATACTAAACTTAAAATTACTTTTTTCATCTTACTAAATTATAAAAGGTTAATTATTAATTCAGGGCAAAGATATAAATTTTTTGGTTCAACAAAATATTTTAGTAAAATATTTTTAAAAAAAATAAACTATTTGTTTTTCAAACGTTTGAGTAAGTCAATCTAAGATAATTCTGATTTAAAAATTGACGTTTTAGCGTTTGAAAAATCAATATTCCTTTTTACTTTGTTTTTTTCTTCTTTTTTGGATGTACAACTTTCATTTCATCAACTAAATACTTGGCTCCGGCATATTTATCTATTACAAAAAGAATATAACGAACGTCTACCATAATGTTTCTGCAAATGGCAGGGTCATAATAAATATCGCTCATGGTTCCTTCCCAAACGCGGTCAAAATTTAATCCAATTAAATTTCCATATGCATCGATAGCCGGGCTACCTGAGTTTCCACCCGTTGTATGATTTGTTCCAATAAAGTTGACAGGTAATTTTCCATTTTCACCATATATGCCAAAATCTTTTTTATTGTATAAATCAATTAATTTTTGGGAAACATCAAATTCATAATCACCGGGAATATATTTTTCCATCACTCCGTCTAAATAAGTAACAGGACTATAATAGACTGCATCACTTGGAGCATAACCTTTCACTTTTCCATATGTTACTCGTAAAGTTGAATTGGCATCCGGAAATATTCTGGCTTCTTTTGGGCTTAATTCCAAAATTCCTTTCATATACGTGCGTTGCAAAGCAGTATTTTTCAAATTTAATTCCTCATATTTTGGAACAACATTTTTAGTGTAAGCTTCAGCTAACATTTTCACAAAAACAAATCCACTGTCTTTATTCATAGACTCCAATACCGTTTTTGCATCACCATTTAATAATTCTTTCAGTCCATTGTAATTGGTCAATTTTGATGTTTTAAAAATTTCGGAAGTTTTAGCTTTTAAATCTTGGTTCACGAATTCCTGTGGTAAAAATTCTTTTGGTGATTTGGTCGCATAAATTTCTAGAAGTTGCTCCATTACTTTTTCATCTACATTGGCATTGAAATCTTTATATAATTCATCAAAACCTTCTATCAGATTTGCTTTTCGGTCATTAAATGCTTTTTCACCGCGAGTTGTATAAATGGTTTCTAATTGATATAATCGATACCCAAAACTCAATAATTCAGTATTTCGCATTACTACCTCTATGAAATAATCACGACTTAAAGCATAAGGGGCAATCGCTTTATAGTTAGCCTCAAATTCTGAAAGTACATTTCCGTATTCCGCTTGTTTGCCTGCATTAGTTACTTTGGTCATGAAATCTTTTTCAAAATCTCTTTTAATTTGAACGGCATTTGATTTCTTTAAACCTTTCGTTTCCCCAATCCATTTTTTCCAATAATTGGCAACTGAAGCATATTTTGCAGCATATTGAATTTTAATGGCTTTGTCTTTTCGCATAAAACCATCTTGTACTTTCAGGGCGGCATCGCGGACTTCAATTTTGGCAGGATTTAATTCGTTTACAAGTTGTTCCACGGCAACGGCAGGCAAATATTCCTGCGTTCTTCCGGGATAACCAAAAACCATGGTAAAATCATTTTCTTGAACACCACTTATGGAAACAGGAAAATAATGTTTAGGAGTGTAAGGAACATTGTCTTTTGAATACTCAGCCGGGCGGTTGTTTTTGTCGGCATAAATTCTAAATAAAGAAAAATCTCCTGTATGACGTGGCCAAACCCAATTGTCTGTATCTGAACCGAATTTTCCAATCGATGAAGGTGGTGCACCAACTAATCGAACGTCTTTAAAGGTTTCTGTTACAAACCAAATGTATTGATTACCGTCATAAAATGTTCTGATTTTATTTTCTTGCCAATTTTCTTTTGGTAAAGAATTGTTTAGTGCGGAAATATTATCCTGAATTTTTTTCTGTTTTTCGGCTTCGTTAGACAAGGATTGTGTGTTTTCTAAAACTTTTGCAGTAATGTCTTCAATTTTCACAATAAAAGTGACTACTACTCCCGGATTCGGTAATTCCTCCGCCAAATTCATGGCCCAAAATCCTTTTTCCAAATAGTCATTTTCTACGGTTGAATGGGATTGAATTTGACCATATCCACAATGATGATTTGTTAATAGTAATCCTTTGGAGGAAATCACCTCCGAAGTACAACCACCATTAAATTGTGGCACAGCATCTTTCATGCTCGATTTATTGACATCATAAATGTCTTTGGCCGACATTTTCATGCCGAGCGATTTCATTTCTTTTTCGTTCATTCCTTCTAATAAAGAGGGAATCCACATGCCTCCTTGTTGAGCAAAAGTGGAAAAAGAAATAAATAATAGGAGTAAGCGTAAAAATTTCATAGGACTAAATTTATGTATTCGATTAGTTTACAATATATTTCATGATTTTTCGCTTATGAATGGCGAAATCTTTTGCAATATACAATTTTTGAGCCGCATCATTATGTGATTCAACTTCCAAATAGATGATTTTTAACGATAATTTAGGAGCTTCTTGTTGAATAAAGGCAATTGTTTCTTTTCCAATTCCTTTGCCACGAGCGTTTTCTCTGATGTACAATTCATCTAAAAAGGCAATTTTACCCTGGTATTCAAAACTGAAAACATAGGTTAGAATTACATAACCAACAATTTCATTTTTATGTAGAATCAACCAAGCTTTTCCCAGATTTTCATCTGCAAGGAATTGATTGAAAAGTTCTTCGGAAATTTTGCTATCAAATGGGTAATTGTCAATGCGATAAAATTCCTCCATCAATTGAATGATGTTTTCAATATCTGAAATAGAGATTGGATTATAAGTAGTCATTTTCGATATGCTTCAAAATAACGGCAGTTGCTCCTTTATTCATTTGTACAAAAGTGCTACAGACATGTCCTTTTTCATGACGAATGTCACGATTCAAAATTAAATTTGAGAAGGCATCATTCAACTCATTTTGACTTGAAATAGAAACACAGCCTTCTAAGCTCACTAAAGCAGTTGCTTCAGCAAAATGAGCATAATTTGGCCCGATTACAATTGGGATACCAAAAGTGGCCGGTTCCAAAATGTTGTGAACACCCGGGTTTCCAAATCCTCCGCCAACATAAGCAATATCAGCATAACTATAGATTTTGGTTAAGATGCCAATGGTATCTATAATTAAAACAGCATATTCGTTTAATTTTTTGCTGTCTTTTTCAGAAAATAAAATTACACTTTTGGAGATTGATTTTTTTAATTCTTGAATTTGTTCCGATTTTATATTATGAGGAGCAATAATGAATTTTAAATTTTCAGATGATTGATTGATGAAATTCACCAATAATTCTTCATCTTTTGGCCACGAACTTCCAATAACGATTGTAGTGGTGTTGTTTTTGAATTCTTCAATAAAACCCAAAGAATTGTCTCTTTCTAAAATCGAAACAACGCGATCAAAACGAGTATCGCCGGAAATTTTCACGTTTTGATAACCCAGCGATTGCAATAATTTTTTTGAAGATTCATTTTGTACAAAAAATTGCTCAAATGTTTGGAGACAATTTCTGTAAAATCCACCATACCATTTAAAAAACACTTGATTTTCTCTTAGAATTCCTGAAATTAAATAGGTTTTAGTCTTTTGTTTATTCAGTTGATTCAAATAGTTTGGCCAATATTCATATTTAATAAAAAACACTAATTCAGGATGAGTTAATTCTAAAAATAGTTTTGCATTTTCTTTTGTATCTAATGGCAAATAAATCGTAAGGTCAGCAACAGAATTGTTTTTTCTGACCTCAAATCCGGAAGGAGAAAAAAAGGTGACAATTATTTTATGTGAAGGAAATTTGATTTTGATTTTTTCCATCACCGGAAGACCTTGCTCAAACTCGCCTAATGAGGCAGCGTGAAACCAAATTGTCTTGTCATTCGTGGAAATATTCTGTTTCAGGGTTTCAAAAATATTTTTTCTGCCCTCTACAAAAAGTTTCATTTTCGGATTAAAAACAGCACTGATTTTTAATAAGAATCCGGCGAAATAGACCAATATATTATATAAAAAAAACATAGACTAAGAATTGTGTCGCTAAAATACATCACTTTGAAGAATTTTCATTGTTATAACTTCTTAAATAATTACTTTTGTTCTATTATTTAAGGTGTCAAATGTGCTATGCCATTTAAACCTTAAACTTTTAAACTTTAAACAAAAGAAAAAGTGATGCGTAAACTTCAAATGGTTGACTTAAAAAGTCAATACGATAAAATTAAAACCACCGTTGATGCTTCAATTCAAGAAGTTTTGGATACAACAACCTATATTAACGGGCCAAAGGTTCACGAATTTCAAAAAAATTTAGAAGAATATTTAGACGTAAAGCACGTAATTCCTTGTGCAAACGGAACCGATGCACTTCAAATTGCTATGATGGGATTGGGTTTGCAACCCGGTGATGAGGTAATTACAGCCGATTTTACTTTTGCAGCAACCGTGGAAGTGATTGCGTTATTACAATTAACACCTGTTTTGGTTGATGTTGACTTAGTGAATATGAATATATCGCTTGAGGGTATTAGAAAATCAATTACTCCAAAAACAAAAGCAATTGTTCCTGTTCATTTGTTTGGAAGAGCCGCCAATATGGAAGCTATTATGCAAATTGCAAAAGAACATAATTTATATGTTATTGAAGATAATGCTCAGGCGATTGGAGCCAATTGCCGTTTTTCTGATGGAACAAAAAAGAAAGCCGGAACGATTGGTCATGTTGGAGCCACCTCATTTTTTCCCTCTAAAAATTTAGGTTGTTATGGTGATGGAGGAGCTATTTTTACTAACGATGATGCGTTAGCTCATACCATACGCGGAATTGTTAATCATGGGATGTATGTTCGATATCATCATGATGTTGTAGGTGTAAATTCAAGATTAGATAGTATTCAAGCGGCAGTATTGAACACAAAATTATTTTTATTAGACGAGTATAATGCCGCACGTCAAAATGCTGCCCGAAAATATTCAAAAGCATTTGAAGGGCATAAAAATATTATTGCTCCAACTATTTGTGATGTTTGTGACTGTCATGTTTTTCATCAATATACGTTGAGAATTATTGACGGCGACCGTAATGGTTTAATGGATTATTTACTTAGCAAAGGAATACCATGTGCTATTTACTATCCAATTCCCTTGCATTTGCAAAAAGCTTATATCGATTCGCGATATAAAGAAGAAGATTTTCCAATCACCAATCAATTAGTGAAAGAAGTAATTTCACTGCCAATGCATACAGAATTAGACGAAGAACAAATTAAATTTATAACTGATTCTGTTTTAGAATTTTTCAACTAATTTTAAAGTATCAGCCTTTATCAATTAACCTTTAACCAAACAAAATGAAAGTATTAGTAACCGGAGGCCTTGGATTTATTGGATCTCACACTGTTGTAGAATTGCAAAATGTAGGTTTTGAGCCTATAATAATAGATAATTTGTCAAATTCATCGATTGAAGTTTTAGATAGAATTACAACTATTACCGGGAAAAAACCGCTTTTTGAACAAATGGATTTACGTGATAAAGCAGCTGTTCAACAGTTTTTCAAAAAGTACCATGATGTTTCAGGTGTCATTCATTTTGCGGCTTCAAAAGCTGTAGGTGAAAGCGTAGAGAATCCATTATTGTATTATGAAAACAACATTAATACGTTAGTTTATATTTTACAAGAATTACAACAAAAACCGGAAGCAAATTTTATTTTCAGTTCATCTTGTACTGTTTACGGTCAAGCCGAAAAAATGCCAATCACAGAAGATGCCTCGGTTCAACCGGCCATGTCTCCTTATGGAAACACAAAACAAATAGGAGAAGAAATTATAACGGATGTTACCAAAGTATCTTCAATTAACGCTATTTTATTGCGTTATTTCAACCCTATAGGAGCTCATCCAACGGCAGAAATAGGTGAATTACCAATTGGTATTCCACAAAATTTAGTGCCGTTTATTACGCAAACAGGAATTGGTTTACGTAAAGAATTATCTGTTTATGGGGATGATTATCCAACGCCGGACGGAACAGCAGTTCGCGATTATATTCACGTTGTTGATTTAGCAAAAGCTCACGTCGTTGCTTTACAACGATTAATTGAAAAAAAGAATTTATCTAAAATAGAAACATTCAATTTAGGAACGGGAACAGGAAGTTCGGTTTTAGAAGTTATTCATGCTTTTGAGAAAGTATCCGGTCAAAAATTACCTTATAAAATTGTTGGCAGAAGAGAAGGGGATATCACTTCAGCTTATGCTAATACTGATAAAGCAAATAATGTGTTAGGTTGGAAAGCACAATCAACATTGGAAGAAAGTTTAGCGAGTGCCTGGAAATGGGAGCAAAAAATTAGAAGTTAGTTTAAAAATTTGAATATAAAAAGGGACAAATTTAATTCAAAATTTGTTCCTTTATTGTGATTTATTTTTCTGTTTAAGCCAAAATTGTTTCTACTTCTTTGTTGATTTTATTTACTAATCCAACTAATACTTTTCCCGGACCTACTTCTGTAAAACTTGTTGCTCCATCGGCAATCATTTGTTGAACGGATTGTGTCCAACGAACGGGTGCTGTTAATTGAATAATCAAGTTCTTTTTAATTTCCTCAGCATCAGAAACGGCACTCGCTGTTACATTTTGATACACCGGACAAATAGGTTTTGAAAAACCGGTTGCTTCAATTGCAGCAGCTAGTTCTTCTCTTGCCGGTTCCATCATTGGAGAGTGAAATGCTCCTCCAACAGGAAGTAATAATGCTCTTTTTGCTCCAGCAGCTTTCATGGCTTCACAAGCTTTTTCTACCGCAGAAAATTCACCTGAAATAACTAATTGCCCAGGGCAATTATAATTTGCGGCAACAACAACGCCATCAATAGCTTCGCAAACTTCTTCGACAATTCTGTCATCTAAACCTAAAACAGCAGCCATTGTTGAAGGCTTAATTTCGCAGGCTTTTTGCATAGCTAAGGCTCGTTGAGAAACTAGTTTTAAACCATCTTCAAAAGATAATGCTCCATTGGCAACTAATGCGGAAAACTCGCCTAAAGAATGTCCAGCAACCATATCAGGTTTAAAATCGGTTAACGTCTTTGCTAAAATTACCGAATGTAAAAAAACGGCTGGTTGTGTAACTTTCGTTTCTTTTAATTCTTCCGGAGTTCCTTCAAACATGATATCCGTTATTCGGAAACCAAGGATTTCATTTGCTTTTTCGAATAGTTCTTTTGCTACTGCAGAAGTTTCATATAATTCTTTGCCCATTCCTGTGAATTGAGCTCCTTGTCCCGGAAATACGTATGCTTTCATTATTTTTACTTTAAAGTCTAATTAAACTTAAACAAAAATACTATTTATTTCTGTAAAATGTTAAAGCACCTGACGGACATTTGTTAACTGTCTCCATGATTTTTTCAGAAGAGGAACCGTCGATTTTAATCCAAGGTTTTTCTTTTGGTTGAAAAACAGTAGGATTGTTTCGAACACAATTGGCAGAATGAATACATTTTCCTGCCTCCCAAACGACCGTTATTTCTCCGTTTGTATATTCTTTTTTAGATTCATTAGTTTCCATAGTTTTAAAAGTAAGGATTATAAAACATCTCTAAATTCTAAAGTTTTGTCAAAAACACTTTTAGCAAAAGGACAAAGCGGAATTATTTTTAAGTTTTTTTCCCGAGCCATTTCAACAGAAGCAGCCACCATTTTTTTTCCCAATCCTTTTCCGTTATTTCCCGGATTAACTTCTGTATGATCAATGATAATCTTGTCTGTGCCAGCAAAAACAAAAGTCATTTTAGCCTCTGTTTTTCCATCAATTTCTACAGAAAAGAAACCATTTTTGTCGTTTGATTCTAGTTTAATTTGCTCATTCATGGCAAGTTGGTTTTAAACCTGTCAAGTAAAAATATCTGACAGGTAAAGTTACTAAATTATTCCATTGGAATATCCATCAACAAAATTTCTGCATCAGAAGTTGCTGTAATCTCTAATTTATCAGTTTCTGTAATTCCCAATGCATCTCTGGTTTCTAAAGCTTGTCCGTTAATAGTCACACTACCTGTAATAACAAAAGCATAAACACCATTTTCTTTTCTTTTAACAGTGTAAGTTTTGGTTATTCCATTTTCAAATTTTCCCATGTGAAACCAAGCGTCTTGATGTATCCAAACACCTGCATCTTCCGGATTTGGGGACAAAATTTGTTGCAACTTGTTTTGTCGGTCGTTCACATCCAAAGTGATTTGCTGGTAACGAGGTTCCACGTTTCGTTTGTTTGGAAACAACCAAATTTGTAACAATTTTGTACGTTTATCAGCATTCGGATTAAACTCACTGTGGCGAATTCCGGTTCCGGCACTCATTACTTGCACGTCGCCAAATTTGATAATTTCGGCATTTCCCATGCTGTCTTTGTGAGCTAAATCGCCCTCTAGCGGAATGGTAATAATTTCCATATTATCATGTGGATGGGTGCCAAAACCCATACCTGGTGCAATAGTATCGTCGTTTAACACCCGTAAAACTCCAAATTGAACTTTATCAGGATTGTACCAATTGGCAAAACTAAAACTGTGGTAAGCATTTAGCCAACCGTGGTCTGCATGACCTCTTTCATTGGCTTTGTGTAAAACGGTATTTTTCATAACTTAAAGAATTTATTATTATTTATGAAACAAATTTACGATTGATTGTTCTGAGCATCGCTTAATTTAGATTAAGAAATATCTTTTTGACTTGTAATGTTTATTAGTTTATGGAATCATTGGTATAAATTGTCTAATTTTATTTAAAATAGTGGATATGATTAGTAGAGACAAGAAAATACGATGGGGAATTTTAGGTTGTGGAAAAATTGCAGAAAAATTCGCTAGTGACTTAGCTTTGAGTAAAAATGCAGTCCTTTTAGCTTGTGCATCAAGATCTTTTGAAAAAAGTGAACGCTTTGCGAAGAAACACCATGCTTCTTATTTTTATGCTTCGTATTTGGAACTTTCTACTTGTCAGGATGTTGATGTAATCTACATTGCCACTCCAAATTCTTTTCACTTGGAGCATTCTTTATTGTGTTTAAAAAATCAAAAGGCAGTCCTATGTGAAAAGCCATCCGCTTTAAATAAAGTTCAATTGGAAGAGATTATTCAAGTAGCAAATGAAAATAATGTGTTTTTAATGGAAGCCATGTGGACAAGTTGCTTGCCAAACATTCTAACTATTCAAAACACTATTAAGAGTGGTAGAATCGGAGAAATTATTCATCTTAAGGCTGATTTTGGTTTTAAAGCCGATTATGACCCAAAAAGTAGACTTTTTGACCCAATTTTGGGAGGAGGTTCGTTACTTGATATTGGAATTTATCCATTGTATATGAGCCTTCTTTTAATGGGTAAACCGTCTAAAATTCAGTCTTCTTTACGTTATACAAAATCAGGAGTAGATGCTTCTTGTACAGTTTTACTTTCTTATACGAATGAAGAAACTGCAAGTTTGTTCTCCTCTTTTGAAACATTTACCGCTATCAAATGTGAAATTTATGGTACAAAAGGAAGAATCATCATTCCTACTAATTTTCATGAACAAAGTCACCACAAAATTATGATAGAAGGATTAGCAGACCAATTGGTTGAAAGTGATAAGATAGGATATGGTTATTTTCACGAAATAGAACACGTGAATGAATGTTTGTATCAAGGATTGAAAGAAAGTTATTTGATGCCTTTAAAAATGTCAATGGATTTAATGGAGCTGATGGATGAAATTAGAATTAAATAAGTAAAACTCTCGTCTTATTTTCGAAGCAATTTACTTTTCATTTTGCTAAAAAACTCAGGAGTTACACCAATATAAGAAGCGATTTGTTTTTGAGGAACCCTTTGGATAAGGGTTGGATATCTTTTGCAAAATTTTTCAAAACGATCTTCTGCCGACAAACTCAAATTGTCCATCAATCGTTCTTGATGAGCAACCAAGGAATTTTCAGTTAAGATTCTAAAAAAACGTTCCAGTTTCGGAATCTCAAAATACAATTGTTCTTGATTTTCTTTGGATAATAAAACAATTTCTGAGTCTTCAATAACCTCTATAAAAAGATTTCCGGGTTTTTGAGAAAGTAAACTATACATATCGCCAATCCACCAGCCTTCACATGCAAAATGTAAAACATGTTCAACGATATTGTCATTGATTGTAAAACTTCTTAGTAATCCTGAATTGACAAAATAGGATTCTTTGCAAATTTCTCCGGCATTTATCAGGATGGTTTTAGCTTTGAAATGTTTGGTTTCGACTTTTGACAAAAATAAATTTTGCTCGGCTTCTGTGAGTGATACAATTTTTGCTATGTTGTCAAGAATTAATGCCATTATGCATGCACTTTTACCAATTGAGCGGCTTCTTTTGCCTTTTCAATAATTTTTTCAATAGGAGTTTCTAAGGTGTCATTCACTAACGAAACACCCATTCTGCGATAGGGTCTCGATGTAGGTTTTCCAAAAATTCTGAAATCCGTTTTGGGTAATCCTGCAATTTGTTCAATTCCGGTATAAGTTGGATTGACTGAATTTTCAGCAGCTAAAATAACCGCACTGGCTCCAGCTCTTTCTAAGGTAATTTCAGCGATTGGTAAACTTAAAATAGCTCGTAAATGCAATTCAAATTCGTTAAAATTTTGTGTTCCGGCTAATGTTACCATTCCGGTATCGTGTGGTCTTGGGGATAATTCAGAGAAATAAACACCCTCATTTGTTAGGAAAAATTCCACTCCAAATAATCCGGCTCCACCTAAGGCTTCGGTTACTTTTCTTGCCATGTCTTGAGCTTTCAAAATGTCTTTTTCTGAAACTTTTGCCGGTTGCCAACTTTCTTGATAATCGCCTCGCTCTTGTCGGTGACCAATGGGAGCACAAAATAAAGTGGGTAAATTATTGTTTTGTGTAACGGTTAATAAAGTGATTTCTGAATGAAAATTCACAAAGGCTTCAACGATAACTTCTACCACGTCGCCACGGGAACCTTCTACCGCATAATTCCAAGCTTTCGAAATATCTTCTTCTGATTTTATTGTTGATTGCCCTTTTCCTGACGAACTCATTAAAGGTTTTACGACACATGGAATACCTACTTCTGAAACTGCTTTTTGTAACTCTTCTGCAGAAGTTGCATAGCGATAATTCGCAGTCTTTAGTCCTAACTCTTTGGCTGCCAAATCACGAATTGCTTTTCTATTCATAGTAAAATTGGCCGCTTTCGCTGAAGGAACAACGGTTATACCTTGTTTTTCGTAGTCATAAAAACGTTCAGTTCTGATTGCTTCTATTTCCGGGACAATAAAATTAGGTTGGTGTTTGGCAACGATTCTGTCTAATTCGGCACCATCCAACATATTAATGACTTCAAAATCATGAGCCACTTGCATGGCTGGAGCATTTTCATAACTATCTACGGCAATGATGGTTTGACCGATTCGTTGTGCGGCGATGACAAATTCTTTTCCGAGTTCTCCGGAACCGAGTAGGAGGATTTTAGACATTTCTTGTGTAAATTATGAATAAAAAAGCCCCAAGTTTCCTTGAGGCACTATATGCTTAAGCTAAAACTTCTTTAATTCTTCGCATGGCTTCTGTGAGTAATTCTTCGCTTGTTGCATACGAAAATCGAATACAATCCGGATTTCCAAAAGCGTCACCGGTTACTGTTGCAACATTGGCTTCGGCTAACAAATACATGGAGAAATCGGTTGCGTCTTTGATTAAAGTACCGCGTAACGTTTTTCCAAAGAAGGAGGAAACATCGGGAAATACATAAAAAGCACCTTCAGGAACATTTATTTTTAAACCAGGAATTTCTTTAATTAATCCTACAACTAAATCTCTTCTTTTGTGAAAAGCTTCCACCATATAATTCAATACTTTCGGATCGGCATCTACAGCGGCAATCGTAGCTCGTTGAGCAATAGAATTGGCTCCTGAAGTCACTTGGCCTTGCATTTTTGTACACGCTTTTGCAATGAATTCAGGTGCTCCAATATATCCGATTCTCCAGCCTGTCATGGCAAATGCTTTTGCAACTCCATTTACAGTTATGGTTCTTTCAAACATTCCCGGAATTGATGCAATGCTGCAAAAAGTTCCTGAGAAATTGATGTGTTCGTAAATTTCGTCGGCAACAATATATATGTTGGGGTATTTTTCCAACACTTTAGCAATAGCGGTAAATTCTTCACGGCTGTAAACAGAACCACTTGGGTTACATGGCGAACTATACCAAATCATTTTTGTTTTTGGTGTGATGGCTTTTTCAAGTTGTTCAGGTGTAATTTTGAAATCGCTTTCGACAGAAGTAGGAACTTCGACAGGAATTCCACCCGACATTTTGATAATTTCGTAATAACTCACCCAATAAGGAGCCGGTAAAATTACTTCATCACCATCATTCAACATGCATTGTGCTATGTTGTAAAGGGATTGTTTGGCACCGGTTGAAACCACAACATTTGCCGGTTTATAATCCAGGTTATTATCTCTTTTGAATTTTCGACAGATAGCTTCTTTTAATTCAGCATAACCATCTACTGGTGAATAGGTACTGTAATTTTCATCAATAGCTTTTTTTGCTGCTTCTTTAATAAAGTCAGGTGTGTTGAAATCAGGTTCTCCTAAACTTAAACTGATGATGTCTTTACCCTGAGCTTTTAACTCTCTTGCCAATGCTGCCATAGCCAAGGTTTGAGAAGTAGATAAATTATTAATCCTATCCGATAACGGGTTCATTGTAGTATGTTTTGTAGTTGTGTAAATTTAATTATGCCATTTGTGGCTCTTGACCTAATTCTTTCAAATGTTTAAAGTGAGCAATAACAGCACTTCGCATCGTTTTGAATTCGTGATAAGGAAGATTGCATTCTTTGGCAGTTTCTTTCACAATTTCACTGATTTTACCATAGTGAACGTGACTAATATTAGGAAAAATATGATGTTCAATCTGATGATTTAAACCACCTGTGTACCAATTCACAATCCAATTTTTTGGTGCAAAATTAGCGGTTGTAAATAATTGGTGAACAGCCCATGTGTTTTCAATTTCGCCATTTTCGTCTGGCACTGGATTTGTAGTTTCTTCCACAACGTGAGCCAATTGGAACACAATGCTTAAAATTAATCCGGCAGTATAGTGCATTACAGCAAATCCAAGAACTACTTTCCACCATGTGATGCCTAATACCATTGGTAATACCAACCATATGGAGAAATAAATAACTTTGGTGATAATTAAAGTTGTCCAAAGAATTTTTGGACTTTTAGGTTCTCCATAAGATAATTTACGTTTCAAATAAGCTCTCATTTGTTTGAAATCAGTTGTAATTGCCCAATTGAAAGTTAATAAACCATATAGAAAAACAGAATAGTAGTGTTGAAATTTATGAAAATATCTCCATTCCGATTGTTTTGAAAAACGAATAACACGTCCTGCATCTAAATCTTCATCATGACCAACAATGTTAGTGTAAGTGTGATGCAAAACATTGTGTTGCACTTGCCAGTTGAAAACGTTTCCGGCTAAAATGTAGATACTTCCACCCATTATTTTATTCAACCAAGGTTTGTTTGAATAAGAACCATGATTGCCATCATGCATAACATTCATTCCCACACCGGCCATTCCCACACCAATCACTACATTTAACAGTAAATAGGTCCAAAAAGGCATATCCATTGTTAATAGGAAAAAATAAGGAGTTAAGAATATAGTAAACATCACTATTGTTTTCAAGTGAAGTTTCCAATTACCTGTTTTTTGAATGTTATTATCTTTGAAATAGTTGTTAACACGACTATTAAGGGTTCTAAAAAACTTTAGATTGTCTTGTTTTGAAAAAGTTGGAATTGTGGTATTCATGTATTTTATAAATTTTCCCCAAAGGTAAGTATTAATATAAATCATAACGATGAACAAACAATAAAATTTCAACACCAAATTGTTTACTTTTGTTAAAAATAGCACAATATGGAAGAAATTATAAAGTATTTTCCTAATCTATCTGAAAATCAGCTTCTTCGATTTAAAAAATTGGAAGAATTATACCACGATTGGAATGCAAAAATCAATGTTATCTCCCGAAAAGACATTGATGAACTGTACATTAAACATGTTTTACATTCTCTGGGAATTGCTAAAGTGATGGAATTTCAACCCAAAACAACAGTTTTAGATGTTGGAACCGGTGGTGGATTTCCCGGAATTCCGTTGGCAATTTTGTTTCCCGAGACACGATTTTATTTAATAGACGTGATTGCTAAGAAAATAAAAGTTGTGAATGAAGTAGCGATTGCATTAGGTTTAGAAAATGTCAAAGCGGAACAGATTCGTGCTGAAAATGTCAAAGGGGATTTTGATTTCATAGTGAGTAGAGCCGTCACGAATATGCCTGATTTTGTCTCTTGGATAAACGATAAAATCAAGAAGCAGCAAAAACACGAACTAAAAAATGGTGTTTTATATCTTAAAGGAGGAGATTTGACGGAGGAATTAAAAGATTTTCCAAAAGCTACACAATATAATTTATCGGATTACTTCTCTGAAGATTTTTTCGAGACCAAGAAAGTGGTTCATTTACCAATAAAATACAGGGTATAAAAAACTTCGAATTCACAATCTATTATTTGTGAATTCGAAGCTAAAAAATATTCATAAATTAATTTTTAATCAATTTATGGATTATGCTTTTTTCTGCGGATTCAATTTTAATGAAATAAAAACCATTCATTAAATTAATAGGTATTTGAAAATTTCCCTCAAAAGTTACACTTTTTTGACCAAAGACTTTTTTTCCTGAAGCGTCAACGATGGATATCGATGCATTTGAAATAGTAAACGGACTGAAAATTTCCACACTATTATGTATGGGGTTTTTGATTGTTATGTTTTTCAATAATTCAGGTTGTTCTAAAGTTAAAGGCGGATTTAGAATTTCATTTAAAGCGAATGTAACATTTCCCTCAGTTAAGGTTACGTGAGCTTCGTTTTCAGTTGGAACATAAGTGGTTACAAATGGTGTTTCTGAACTTCCGGTAACATTCGTATACCAATTTGGATTTGTTATGGCTAAAGAACTCAATGTTGGGATAAAACAAAATTTGTCAATTAATAAATTTGCTAAAAAATCATCTAAAGTGGGATTTCCACTTCCGCCTGCGGCAAAATCAGCTACGTTAAACATTCCGCCGGGAGCAGAGTCTAAACCGGATGATGTTGAAGGCGAAGCGGCATTAGCGGTACTTGAAAAAACAGTTAACCAAAATAAAATATATTGCTGTGCTCTAAACCTACTTACCAGTTGATTTGAAACACCTGCAGGCGGAGTAAAACGAACATCAAATTTTGCTCTTTGTGTTGAACTGGCATCAACGGTATAATCATTTAAGACAAACATACCGGGAGTTCCGGTCATTGCTCCGTTTCCGCTACCATTCGAAATAGCAATATTTCTCGTTTCCGTTGGGAAACCCATTGCAGTTAACTCATTTTGAAATGGAGTTCTGAAATTTGGAGCACCGGTAGGAAGTTGGTTTGAATTATTAAATTCCGTTAAACTACCACTTTGAAGATGTCCTTCAAAATGATCCAAAAGCATTTGTTTGGCAGCCGGACTTTTGAAAACTTCATTTACAACACCTTGTAATGTTACATCACCAAGCGGTCCAAAAGCCATATAATTAAATAAATGTTGAAAACCAATAGGTACATTTGCTCCTAAATGAGGGGAGTCAAAAGAAAGATATAAGCGTGTATCGTGTTCCATTTGATTTTGTTCCATATAACGCAAAGCATAACGGGAAATCAAACCACCCATGCTTGGGCCAATCACTACATTTTGTTCGTCACCTACTTTTTGAGCATTGATTTGATTGATGAGTTCCACTAAAATCATCGCATTTCGTTGGATAAAATCGGCACCCCCATCTATAATCACTCCGTCCTCAGGCGAATATTGAGGGAAATTCAAAACGACAACATCAAATCCTTCGTTTCGAACGATGTCGCCTAAATTTTCGCCAGAAGTTCCATAATTTAGCAAGGAATAGATGAGGTTTGTGTCTCTTGTGTCGCCTGGGTCAAATCCATCTACAAGAAAAATAGGTTTATCTAAAACTTGGTCAACGTTGTCTAAATAAATTTCATATTCGCCTTGACCCAAATAAGCGGCACTTTCTCCATATCCTTGAAAAGGAATTGTTGCCATAATTGTTTCGGCTAAAATTCCGTTTCCGTTTCGATTAGCCAAATTTGAATTTCCTAGTATTTCAAATGTTGATTTGATAACTTTACTTTCTCCGTTTGTAAATTCAATTTTAAACGAAATTGATTTTTTGCCGTATGTGCTAAAATCGATTTTAAGGGCTTGATTTACAGAAACACTTAACCAAAGATTGTTATCGGTAAAGCTCATGTAAATTGCCTGAATAGTTTTGGAAGTTGTGTTGAAAATATTTTTGTCTTTCAAAATAAATTCAACTGTTTTGCTTTTTGATTTGGAAACCAGCGGAGCCATCAATACAATTTCATGTTGTTGAAAAGCATTTGAGACTGCTGGGTCTAAAACAAGTTGTTCCCGATTATTTTTTGTGATTTGACGGTTCTCAAAAACTTCCGGTTTGATTGTTTCAACTTCTGAAATTAAAAGTGCTAAAGGAATTTGTTTTGAAAAAAAAGCATTATCTGCCTCTTTTTTTAAAATGTCATATTTAGGTAAACGTTGTATATAATCAGCTCTTTGAATTTCGTGATAAACCTGTTTGAAATATAGAGATGAAATAATTTCTTTTTTTTCAGTGGTGATTTTAGAAAGTTCAAAAACTTGATCATATAAGATGTTTGTTTTTGTTTTGTCTTTTAATAGTTCGTATTTTCCATTTTGAGCGAATGAAAATAAAATAGTAAAAAGTGATAAAAGAGTAATTTTTGTTTTCATTAGCCAATGGTTTGTTTTGATAGTGAATGGTTTACTTCTTTCAAATATAAAAAAAAGTCCGAACAAACAGCTCGGACTTCATAAAATATTATTTTTAAATCGATTAACCTAAAAATGGATAACGATAATTTTCAGGAGTTACGAAGGTTTCTTTGATTGTTCTTGGCGAAACCCAACGCAATAAATTTTGAGCAGAACCTGCTTTGTCATTGGTTCCGGAAGCACGAGCACCACCAAAAGGTTGCATTCCTACTACAGCTCCGGTTGGTTTGTCATTCACATAAAAGTTACCGGCACAGTTTTCTAAAGCCTGAGTTGCTTCAGTTATAGCATGTCTATCTTGGCTAAAAACTGCTCCGGTTAAAGCGTATTCTGAAGTTTGATCAACTAATTTTAAAGTTTCTTTCCAATTAGCATCGTCATAAATGTAAACAGTTAAAACAGGGCCAAATAATTCAGTTTCAATAGTTACATAATGTGGATTTGTAGTTAATATAACTGTTGGCTCAACAAAGTAACCTTTTGATTTATCATAATTACCACCAAATAAAATCTCTGCATCAGCATCGCTTTTTGCTTGATCGATGTATTTTGCCAATTTGTCAAATGAACCTTCATGAATTACAGCGGTGAAGAAATTAGAAAAATCTTCAGGAGAACCCATTTTTATGGTTGCCATTTCTTTCGCCATTTCTTCCTTGATAGCCGGCCATAAACTTTTCGGATAGTAAGCTCTTGAGGCTGCCGAACATTTTTGACCTTGGAATTCAAAAGCACCTCTAATAGAATTAGCTACAACTTGTTTTACATTTGCACTTGGATGAGCTATGATAAAATCTTTTCCGCCTGTTTCACCAACAATTCGTGGATAGGTGTTGTATTTGTGAATGTTGGTTCCAATTTTCTTCCAAATTTCCTTAAAAACAAAAGTAGAACCGGTGTAGTGAATTCCCGCAAAAGAAGGATGTTCAAAAATGGTATCTGAAATCATGACAGGATCTCCAAAAACAACATTGATAACGCCATCGGGAACACCGGCTTCTTTGAAAACATCAATTATAATCTTAGCAGAAAATACTTGGCTGTCACTTGGTTTCCAAACCACAACATTACCCATCATGGCTGCTGAAGCGGGAAGGTTAGCTGCAATTGCGGTAAAATTAAATGGTGTAATGGCATAGACAAAACCTTCTAACGGACGGTATTCCACTCGATTCCAAACAGAAGAATCAGAAGATGGCTGGTCACTATAAATTTGCGTCATGAATTGTACATTGAAACGCAAAAAATCAATTAATTCGCAAGAGGCATCAATTTCTGCCTGATGAATAGTTTTTGATTGAGCAATCATAGTAGCAGCATTTATTTTTGCACGATATGGACCGGCAATCAGTTCAGCCGCTTTTAAGAAAATGGCAGCACGTTGTTCCCAAGGCATCGCAGCCCATGCTGTTCTGGATTCCAATGCATCTGAAATAGCTTTTTCTACATGACTTTTTTCTGCTAAATGATAAGTCCCAACGATGTGTTTATGGTCGTGTGGAGCACTCATGTTCCGAGTATTACCGGTACGAATTTCTTCACTACCTATGTATAATGGAACATCAATTTTAGTATTCCACATTTCTTTATAAGCAGCTAATACAGCTGTCTTTTCAGGACTATTTGGAGCGTATGATTTAACGGGTTCATTGACCGCTTTTGGAACATGAAAAAAACCTTTTAACATAATAAAGTGTGTTTAAAATTAAACAAATTGATAAAAAAAACCTGTAATTCTTAGGAATTATAAATTAGAACACAAAAGTACAAAGGTTTTTTTGAATTTTTGATAACAAAAGTTACAAAGCAAAATGGAAATAGTTGAATTAATTCAATGCAAAAGGAGCACTCAATTTAAAAGTGGGTACAATAACCCTAAAATTTTTAGTGGTTGTAAAATTAATCATATTAAAATGTCCTTTCATCGCTCCGAAGGGTGAAGAGAGTAAACAGCCGGAACTATAGGTATGATTTTCACCGGGTTTCAACACTGGTTTTTTACCGATAACTCCTTCTCCATCAACAACCTCTACATTGTTTAAAGAATCGAAAATTTCCCAATGGCGAGACATGAGTTGTACTGAATCTTTACTATGATTTTCAATGGTAATGTGATAACTAAAAGCAAAATGAAGTTTATAGTTCTTGAAGTACGTGCCTTCAAAACTAGTTGAAACTGAAATTTTTATGCCTCTTGTTATTTGTGAAACCATAAATTAATATAAAATAAAACCAATAAAAACCATGATTACCGCCACAAAAAGTGCGGTAGTTGGCAACATAAAGGTCAAAAGTACAAATTTTAAAATTGTTTTCAAACGGCTTTGTTGATAAAAATTTCTTAAAGCTTTATACAAGTAAAATAATAATACAACAGGAATGAAGTATGATAAGTCAATATTAATCAGTAAATTAATCAATTCAGCAAGAAAAAATAATAAAAAAACAAAACTCATAACACTAAAAACAAAAACCATATGTTCTGCATAATTCAGTTTACTTCTAAAATAAATAATAGCAAAAACAATGGTTAGAAAAGGCAGCGAAATGAAAAGAATAAAAGGTAGTTTTTCATCTAGATAGTTTGCGAATTTTTCAACCGCTGAATCGTCTTTGCTATTAAATTCGTTGACTTGAAAACTTTTTTTCAATAAAAATTTATTCCAATTGCTGTTTTCGTGTTTCAATGTATCCAATATTTTATCAAAATCTTTTTCTTTTGATTTTTCTAAAAAAGTGGTATAAGTGTCTATCTTTAGAAAAGTTCTTTTAAAAATATTTTTACCTTCAAGTTGTTTTTCGGTGTATAAAGTGTCACTTATTTTTGTTTCATCGAAGAATATGTTGTTTCTGTCTTTTTTCCTTTTTACCGTTGATGAATCTATTTTTTCTTGTAAGTTTTCCTTTTCTTGGTATTTTGCAATACTGTCATTTATGCTCACTTGTTCATTTCCTATGGTAAAATCGGTGTTTTCAACTTCGCCGAATTTTTCGACCAATCCACTAAAAATAAAATAGATTAAAGATACACTTAAGTAAAATCGAAAAGGATTTGCATAATATAATCTTTTGCCAACAATAAATTCTTTAGCCGCTTTTCCGGGTTTTGTGAACAAAGAAACTATTGTGTGTTTTACTTTAGAATCATAGGCATAAAAATTGGCTAAAAATTCATCAATAAAATCCCTCAATGCTAATCGTTTGGTTGTGTTTTTTTGCCCACAATTTGGACAAAATTTATCTGAAATATCCAATGGATGATTGCAATTCAGGCAAGAAATACCACGGTAGTCTTTAAGTCTCTTTGTTGACACGTTTAATCTTTATTTGTTGTTTATTTTGTCATGTAGATAGAATTGGTCATTCCTCTGCCAATAATTCGATCATATCGGTCATTATTACCTCTATAATAAACCAAGCAAGTGTAATTGTTTTCTGTTTGAATAAAATTACCGTCAATTGCCTTTTCATAGTCCACTTTCCCATTTGAATCCGCGATAGTGTATTCATAATTGGTAAATCCTTGTTTGATGATGATGGCTTTTTCGTAAACTCCTTTTTCTTTATTATAATCCATCTTATTTTCAGAAGTTAAGGCGTAGTTGTTGAACATTCCGGTTACATAAATGTCTTTTTTCTCATAAAAAGTCGGAGCACTTAGTGAAAAAAACACCCAAGAATAATCAGATTCTACATTTACATCATCCCGAGCATCAATATTTTGAATAACAAAAACACCATTAGCATCGGGTGCATAGGTATATTTTAAAGTGGACCGGGGAAAATTGGTTTGTAAAAAAGTGTTATAAATTCCGGTAAGGGTTATTCTTCTGACATTGTTGGCGGCATTTCGAATGTCTTTGTTTTCAAAATATAAAAACTCATTACCTGCCCAAAACTGTGTTTCTTTATCATATTTATAATATAAATCAGTCCCTAGTGTGTACATTGGTTTTATATTCGTAATGGCCGTGTGCCAAATGTTGTTTTTCAACAACACAATTTTTACATTTTGAATAGGGTTTTGTAAGACAATATTAGCGGGTTTTACATAAAATTCCAGATTGTGTTTAGAATATAAATCTTTAACATCACGGGGATTTTTAACCAGCATGGGTACGTTAACTAATTCTTCATATAATATGAATTTTCTGGAGAAAACAACTTCTTGATTATTGTTTAATATGTTGATGATGTAATTTCCACTAACCTTAAATCCTTTTGTAATACTGTTTGGGAACATAATTCTGTACCTTGAATACATTTGTAAGGTGTTAAATGAATTGTCATATGTTATTATTCGTTGATTATCTAGCCCAACTAGGTATTCATTTAAATTTAAATCAGATTTAGTCCAATCATAATCGCAATGGGTTATGGTGTAATAATAATTGGCTTCATCTCCATATAAATCATCAAAAACAAATTGAAATTGTTCGCCTAATTTAAAAATGGGCATAACATTTTGATTATTTTGGATAAAAGAAATGGTTTTAATGTTAAAAGGCGGATTTGTTTCTTGTTCGGGCTGAGCGAACAAAAACGATGAAATAAAACAGATAATAAGTATAAGACGAATTTGAATCATGTTGTCGATTGTTAAAAACAAAAAAGTAAATATAATATTATTTGTTTACATAAAAGATGCCAAATTTAATTTGATTCTATGTTTTTTATTTATAAATCAACTCAGGTTGTCATTGAAGCATTTTTTTTTTTTGGTTGAATATCAACGGTTATGTTTTTTTAATTAAAATATAAAGATAAAGTGATCTAGGGTTTTATTTAGAATTAATATAAATAAATAAAAATCGATTAGACATTTGTTAATCCTTAATGTCTATTGTTTTAAAATTTTTAAATTTGCACCGTTTTCAATTAAGTAAATTCATTTAATAATCATATCTTCATAACATATGTCTAAAGACATTCGAATTAAAAAAGGTTTAGACCTTAAGTTGAAGGGTGAGTCAGCAAAAAAAAATGCTGATGTAGCTCGATCGAAAGTCTATGCTGTTAAACCTTCTGACTTTCATGGAGTAACTCCAAAAATGGTTTTAAAAGAAGGGGACAACGTCAAAGCAGGAGAAGTAATTTTCTACTCTAAAACAGATGAGAAAATAAAGTTTGTTGCTCCTGTAAGCGGAAAAATTCAAGAGATTAAACGCGGTGAAAAAAGAGTCATTTTAGAGATTCTTATTGCTGCCGATACTCAAGATGTTTTTATTGAGCATAGCAAGAAAAATCCAAATGATTTGTCAGCAGAAGAAGTGAGAGCACATTTATTAGCTTCAGGATGTTGGCCATTCATTAATCAACGTCCCTACGATGTAATAGCTAATTCTGCTGATACTCCTAAAGCTATTTTTATTTCTGCCTTTTCAACTGCTCCATTAGCTGCAGATGTTGAGTATGTTTTAGAAAATAAATTACAAGCTTTTCAAGCGGGTGTTGATGCTTTAGCTAAATTATCGAATGGAAAAGTTCATTTGTCAATTAATGGTAAAGGAAAATCTATATTTCAAGCTGTTAAAGGAGTTACATTACATCAAGTTTATGGTCCGCATCCAGCAGGTAATGTTGGAGTTCAAATTTCAAAAATTTCACCAATTAACGCTGGAGAAAAGGTGTGGACAGTAAAGCCACAAGACGTTGCTGTAATTGGTGAGTTGTTTTTAAGCGGAAAGTTTAATGCAACTAGGACGATAGCTTTAGCTGGATCTGAAGTAAAAGAGCCTCAATATTATAATGTTATTATCGGTGCACAAGTTGAAGATTTAGTGTCCGAAAAATTAAAAGGGGTTAGTGTAAGAATTATTTCTGGTGATGTTTTATCTGGCAATAAAGTGACTTTGAACGGAAATATTGGTTTCTACACCAATATGGTAACTGTTATTCCTGAAGGTAATAATTATAGAATGTTTGGATGGATGCCTTTTACTTCCCCAAACATACATAGTGCATCAAGAACAGGTTTATCATGGTTAATGCCCGGAAAAAAATATGAGCCTAACACTAATTTAAATGGTGAAGAAAGAGCTTTGGTTGTAACGGGGGAAATGGAAGAGGTGATGCCTTTAGATATTTATCCAATGCAATTATTAAAAGCTTGTTTGGCTGGAAATATCGATAAGATGGAGAGCTTAGGAATATATGAAGTAGCACCAGAAGATTTTGCTTTGATTGATTATACTAACACGTCAAAATTAGAAGCTCAGGAAATAATTCGTGAAGCTCTTGATTTAATGATTAAAGAAGTAGGATAATATAGTTATGAAGTTTTTAAGAGATAAAATAGACCAAATTAGAAAGCCTTTTGAGAAAGGGCAAAAATTTGAAAAATTTGCACCTGCAATTAATGCATTAGATACTTTTTTATATGTACCTAATCATACTACAAAACATGGGGCCCATATCAGAGATGCTGTGGATTTAAAACGTACCATGATTACGGTGGTGTTGGCTTTGGTTCCAGCATTATTATTTGGAATTTACAATTCAGGTTATCAACATTTTGTTCAAATTGAAGGTGCTGATATGTCATTTTGGAATTTATTTTCGCATGGTTTGTGGAAAGTATTACCTATGATTATTGTATCTTATGTAGTAGGTTTAGGAATTGAATTTGGCTTTGCTATCTGGAAAGGTCATGAGGTAAATGAAGGGTATTTAGTGACGGGATTGCTAATACCAATGGTTATGCCAATTGATTTTCCGTTATGGATGTTAGCTATTTCGGTTGCTTTTGCGGTGGTAATAGGTAAAGAAGTATTTGGAGGTACCGGAATGAATATTTTTAATCCGGCATTATTGGCTCGTGCTTTTGCATTCTTTGCATATCCTACTTTTATGTCAGGTGATAAAATTTGGGTAAGTGAAGCTAGTACCACAGATGCAATTTCAGGTGAAACTATTTTGGGAACATTAGCACAAGGTAAAGAAGTTACTTATTCAACAATGGATATGTTTTTAGGGTTTATACCGGGGTCCGTTGCAGAAACATCTACCTTGGCGGTATTAATTGGTGCTTTGTTGCTGATTGTAACAGGTGTTGGAAGTTGGAGAATTATGGCTTCAGGTGTTTTAGGAGCAATAGTTACTACTTTAATGTTCAACGCATTCGGTTTAACTTCTTTAATGAGTTTTGCTTGGTATGAACATTTAATTGTTGGCGGATTTGCTTTTGGAATAGTTTTCATGGCAACCGATCCCGTTTCAGCTGCTCAAACTGCAAAAGGAAAAATATATTATGGTTTTTTAATTGGTTTTTTTGCTATGACCATTAGAATTTTTAACCCGGCATATCCTGAAGGAATTATGCTCTCAATATTATTAATGAATTCTTTTGCACCAACAATTGATTATTATGTTGTAAATAGTAATATAAGCAAAAGAATGAAGCGATTGGCAAAGTCAAAAAATATTAAAACTGCATAATCATGAATAGAGAAGCTAATAGTTATACCTTTTTATTTGCTACGGTTATGGTTGTAATAGTTGCTACAGCACTTGCATTTGCTGCTACAACATTAAAACCGGCTCAGGATGAAAACATTCAAAATGAAAAAAGACAATATATCCTAAAATCGTTTGGAATTAATGTTGAGAGGGACTCTTCTGTTTTGGCTTATAAAAAATACATTAAAGCGGAATATGTTTTTGATGTGAATGGAAATGAAATAGGCAATGATGCATTTAATATTGATATTGCAGTGACTAAAGATAAATTTCCAGTATTTGTTACTGAAAAAGAAGGAAATAAATTTTATGTTATACCTGTTAGAGGTGTGGGTCTTTGGGATGCAATTTGGGGTTATATTTCAATAAATGAAGAGCTTAAAGTAGATGGAATTGTTTTTGATCACAAAGCAGAAACGCCTGGTTTAGGAGCTGAAATAAGAGAAGATTTTTTCACTAAAAGATTTGTAGGTGAGAGTATTTTTGATGCAAACGGTAGTTTACAAGCTGTTAAAGTTGTTAAAGGATATACAGGAGGAGATAACAAAGAAGACGGTGAAGTAGATGCTATTTCAGGAGCCACATTAACAGGAAATGGGGTTACAAATATGTTAGCATCTGGTTTGAAGCCCTACGAAAAATTTTTAAAATCACATAAAAAATAATCGAGATGTCAGATAAAAAAGAAGGATTATTTTCAAAAAGTAATATTAAGTTAGTTACAAATCCATTTAATGATGATAATCCTGTCACCGTTCAAGTGTTGGGTATATGTTCAGCATTGGCTGTGACAGTTCAAATGAAAAATGCTTTTGTAATGGCTCTATCTGTTACAGTTGTTGTTGCATTTGGTAATGTGATTATATCTTTATTACGAAATTTGATTCCAAACCGAATTAGAATCATTGTTCAGCTTGTTGTAGCAGCTGCGTTGGTAATTTGTGTTGACCAAGTGTTAAAAGCCTATGCATATGACGTTAGTAAACAACTTTCGGTTTTTGTTGGTTTAATTATAACCAATTGTATCTTGATGGGTCGTTTTGAAGCATTTGCTTTAGGAAATAAACCTTGGCCTTCATTCTTAGATGGATTAGGAAATGGATTAGGTTATGGTATCATTTTAATGATAGTTGCTTTTTTTCGAGAATTATTAGGGTCTGGAAAATTATTTGGTATAGAATTAATAGGAAGTTCTGTTGAAAAAACGGGAGCATATGCTTCGGGATATGTAAACAATGGTTTTATGCTTTTGGCTCCAATGGCATTAATAATTGTTGGATTGATTATTTGGGTTCAGAGGGGGATAAATAAAAAATTAATTGAGAAAAATTAATAATTATGTTTGAATATTTTAATATATTTTTGAAATCCATGTTCATCGAGAATATGGTTTTTGCATACTTCTTAGGAATGTGTTCTTATTTGGCAATTTCTAAGAAAGTTTCCTCAGCTCTTGGTCTTGGTATTGCTGTAACTTTTGTGCAAGTTATGACCGTTCCCTTAAACTATTTAATGTACGAGTATATATTAAAACCAGGTGCTCTGCAATGGTTAGATCCTACAATGGCTGAATTGGATTTAAGTTTTTTAACTTTTATCTTATTTATTGCTTCGGTAGCAACTATTGTTCAATTAGTTGAAATGATTGTTGAGAAATTTTCACCTTCATTATATAATACTTTAGGAATATTTCTTCCTTTAATTGCAGTTAATTGTGCAATTTTAGGAGGTTCTTTATTTATGCAACAACGTGTGGATTCAGGGACTTATGCAAATTTTGGACATGTATTAACATTTGCATTTTCCTCTGGTATAGGTTGGGCAATAGCAATTGTTTTATTAGCTGCCATTCGTGAAAAAATGGAATATTCAAATGTTCTTCCTCCACTTAGAGGACTTGGAATAACATTTATAACTACGGGTTTAATGGCTATTGGTTTCATGAGTTTTGGCGGTGTAGATCTTAATGCATTTAACAAAAAGCCACAACCAAAAGTTGCTGAAATTCCAGTAGTAACTCCAGAAATAGTTCCGGTTGTAGACTCTTTACAAGTAGCTGTTGATTCTGTAAAAGTTGATTCAAATCAGGTAGTTAAGTAATAACATAACATTTAAAATTAAACTCATGTTTAGTATAGCAGAATTAATTATATATTCAATTTTAGCTTTTTTAGTGCTTATTTTACTAATGGTTTATATGCTATTGTATGCAAAATCAAAGTTAGTATCTTCAGGTGCCGTAAAAATTAAGATTAATGGAGAAAATGAAATTGAAGTAAATGCAGGAAGCACTTTGTTATCTACATTAGGAAATAGTAAGATATTTTTACCATCTGCTTGTGGTGGTGGTGGTACTTGTTTACAATGTAAATGTAAAGTACTAAAGGGAGGGGGCGAAGCTTTACCAACTGAAGTACCTAATTTTACTAGAAAAGAATTAGCTGATGGATGGAGATTAGGATGTCAAGTAAAGGTAAAAAATGACATGATTATTGAAGTTCCTGAAGAGGTATTCGGTATCAAAAAATTCGAAGCAAAAGTATTTTCAAATTACAATGTGGCTTCTTTTATTAAAGAATTTATTGTAGAATTGCCCGATGATATGCATTATGAAGCCGGAGGTTATATTCAAATAGAAATTCCTGAATGTGAAGTAAAATATGCTGATATTGATATCACGGCACATCCTGAAGAGCATCCGGGCGAACCTGAAAAATTCAAAGCGGAATGGGATAAATTTAATTTGTGGCCATTAGTGATGAAAAATCCTGAATTAGTAGAAAGAGCTTATTCCATGGCTTCTTATCCTGCAGAAGGAAGAAAAATCATGTTGAATGTTCGTATTGCTACCCCACCTTGGGATAGAGCTAAAAATGGTTGGGCTGCAGTTAATCCCGGTGTTGCTTCGTCGTATATTTTCTCAAAAAAATCAGGTGATCCTGTAACGGTTTCCGGACCTTACGGTGAATTTTTCATCAACGAAAGTGAATCAGAAATGCTTTATGTGGGTGGTGGAGCTGGAATGGCACCTATGCGTTCTCATTTATACCACCTTTTCAGAACTGTGAAAACAGGTAGAAAAGTAACATATTGGTATGGTGGTCGTTCAAAACGTGAATTATTTTATGTAGATCATTTTAGAGCATTAGAAAAAGATTTTCCTAATTTTAAATTCTATTTGGCTTTATCAGAACCAATGCCGGAAGATAATTGGAAAGTGAAAGATGGCATTAATGGTGAAGGCGATGGTTTTGTTGGCTTTATTCATAATTGTGTAATCGATAATTATTTGTCAAAACACGAAAGTCCTGAAGATATTGAATTGTATTTCTGTGGTCCGCCAATGATGAACAATGCTGTTCAAAAAATGGGTGAAGATTTCGGTATGCCTCCTGAAAATATTCGTTTTGATGATTTTGGTGGATAGTATTTTATAAACTTTCAAAGGTTAATTTATTTTAAACCATTAAGAAAAAGTATAAAGCTTAATTTCTTAATGGTTTAATTTTTGCTAGAACTTTCAAATCCTTTTTTGATTTTATTAAGAGTTGTTTTTCCTATTTCTCCTTACTTTTGTTTTATGGAAAGTTTATCAAAACAAGAACTTCACAATCTGGCCATGAATCATGTTGGGAAAGAACTCGAAAGTCAAGGATTTGAGTTCATTGCTGTGAATAGTCAGTTAAAAAAATATCCGCAATTTGTTTGTGTAGATAAACCAACCAATACGCTCCATTTCGTGTTGGTTACGGTTTATAATTATCCCAATAATCCGGAGGAATATGATGAAATTTGGATGGAAACGTTTAAAACACATGCTGTCAAATTAAAAGCAAAAGTCCTTTATGCAGGAGTAGGAATTGCTAATGCTAATGACTATGAAAAACCGGTTACAAAAAATGAAGATTATATGATCAATTATAATGGAATTAAAGAAATTAGTTAGTGCAATAGTTTTTATTTTACTTTTGATAAGTTGTCAAGATAATCAAAGTGAACAAGTTTTTTTGATTCAAGGTGAAGCACAAGGAAGTACTTATGCAATTAAGTATGTTAATTCAAATGAAGTAGTTACAAAAGCATCAATTGATTCCCTTTTAATAGCCTTTGATTTATCTCTTTCAACCTATAAACCCGATTCAAAAATTTCAAAAATTAATTCGGGCGACTCTACCATTGTGGTAGATGATTTTTTTGTGGAAACATTCAAAACTTCTCAAAAAATATATCTAGAAACCGGCGGACTTTTCGACCCTACAATAGGTGTTTTGGTTAATGCCTATGGATTTGGACCGGTTAAAGAAAAAATAGATTTAAACCCGTCTAAAATTGATAGTTTGCTGACATTTGTGGGTTTTGACAAAGTTAAGTTGAATGAAGACAAAACAATTTCTAAAAAACATCCTGAAACTTATTTCGATTTTAATGCTATTGCCCAAGGATATTCTGTGGATGTTGTTGCCAACTTTTTAAAATCAAAAGGCATTCGAAATGGCATAGTTGAAATTGGAGGTGAAATTTTCGCTTTTGGAAAAAATATTGTTGAAAAAAAGAATTGGATTGTTGGAATAGATGATCCAACACAATCTCCAGAAAAGCGAACATTAATAGCTAAAATTAAATTGGAAAATTTAGGAATGGCTACTTCCGGGAACTATCGAAAAGTAAAAGTGGATAGTTTAACAGGTCAGAAATTTGTACATATTATCAATCCAAAAACAGGACTTTCAGAAAAAAGCTCGATTTTGAGTGCAACCGTTTTAGCTCCAAAATGTATAGATGCAGACGGTTTTGCTACTGTATTTATGATAATGGATTTAGTTGAAACTAAAAAACTCCTTCAAAAAAGAACAGATTTGTATGTTTTGTTGATTTATACGGATGAAAATAATCAAATACAACAGTTTAAAACTGCTAATTTTGAAAAACTGATTATTAACTAGTTTTAAAACAAACCGGGATAATTTCCCCTTTTGACAAACAATATTTTTCTACTAATTCCGAAGAAATTTTTGATGTATAATCTTCTTCAAGTACTGTAAAACCTATACTTCTCAATTTATCAAAATAATCTCTACCATAAACCCGAACGTGGTCATATTGACCAAATATTTTAGCTCGTTCCTTTTCATCCGTAATCGAATCATCTGAAAAAGTGGTAGTTCTTGATAAATCCTGTGGAATCTGAAAAATCCCCATCCCACCGGGTTTTAAAACACGATATAATTCCTGCATTGCTTTTGTATCATCCGGAATATGCTCTAAAACATGGTTACACAAAATAACATCATACGAATTATCTTCAAAAGGGAGATTACAAATATCTGCTTTAACATCCGCCAATGGCGAAAATAAATCAGTGGTTGTGTAATCTAAATTCTTTTGATTTCTAAATAGTTTATAAAATGCTTGTTCAGGAGCAAAGTGAAGAACTTTTTTTGGTGCAGTAAAAAAATCGGTTTCCTTGTTCAAATATAACCACAACAATCGATGTCTTTCTAACGAAAGTGTGCTTGGAGATAACACATTATTACGCTGTTTTCCATAGCCATAAGGCAAAAACATTTTGAAACTTTTTCCATCAATTGGGTCGGTATATCGATTTCCTTTCAATAAAAAAGCTAAAATTGGTCGGACTAGATAACTCAACCGAATTAATATCGGGCGAGGGATAGTGTTTAAAATAAATTTGAATAATCTTTTCATTTAACAACCAAAGGATTTTTTCTAAATTCATCTTCCTCTTGACTAACTATTCCTAAAGCTTCATAAATATATTTAAAAGTAGAAAGTAATTCAGGTTTACCATCAATTAAGGCGACGTTATGTTCAAAGTGAGCACTTGGTTTCATGTCAGCAGTTAAAATTGTCCAACCATCTTTTAATTGCTTAATGTTTTTTGTTCCCATGTTTATCATCGGTTCAATAGCAACAACCATTCCTTCTACAAATAACTTTCCGCGACCTCTTTTGCCATAGTTAGGCATTTCCGGATCTTCATGCATTTTTCTACCTAATCCATGACCTACTAATTCTCTCACAACTCCATAACCATGCGATTCACAATAGGTTTGAATAGCATTTCCCACGTCTTCCACTCGATTACCTGCTTTAAATTGGCGGATACCAACATAAAGTGATTCTTTAGTAACTTTTAATAATTTTTTTACTTCCGGAGCTACTTCGCCAATTTCAAACGAATACGCATGGTCACCGTAAAATTCATTTTTTAAAACACCACAATCTACCGAAATAACATCGCCCTCTTCTAAAGGTTTGTTGTTTGGGATACCATGAACTACTTGAGCATTTGGACTCATACAAAGTGAATTTGGGAAACCATATAATCCTAAAAAACCGGGTATACCACCATTGTCTCGGATGTATTGTTCAGCTAATTTATCTAGATATAATGTTGTAACACCGGGTTTGATTTCTTTCGCAATTTCACCTAATGTTCTAGAAACCAACAATGCACTTTCACGCATTAATTCAATTTCTTCTCTTGTTTTTGGGATAATCATTTTCAAAAATTAAAGGCACAAAGGTACACTTTTTTGTTGTTTTTATTATTTTCTTTAGTAGCTTTACTTTTGGCACGAACGCCTTTTCTAACCAAAAAAATAAAAACAATGAGAAATATCATCTTTGATGCATAAATTTGATTTTATCTTTGTCTAAAATTTAATATTATGAGTAAATATGTATCCGCACAGGAAGCCGTTAAGGCCGTAAAATCAGGTGATAGAGTTTATATACAAGCAGCTGCTGCAACCCCAACTGTTTTGACAAAAGCTTTGGCAGAAAGAGCCAGCGAATTAAAAAATGTAGAAATATGTCACCTTCATACCGAAGGAGATGCTCCGTATGCAAACCCTGAATTAGCTGAAAGTTTTCATGTTAATTCTTTTTTTATTGGGGCTAATGTTCGCCACACATTGAAAGCCGGAAATGGCTCATACACGCCTGTTTTTTTGAGTGAATTACCAATGTTGTTTCGAAAAAAAGTATTGCCTTTAGATGTTGTTTTTATTCATGTTTCACCACCTGATAGGCATGGCTATTGTTCTTTAGGGGTTTCTGTGGAAGCTTCGCTGGCGGCTGTAGAAAATGCTAAAATTGTTGTGGCTCAGGTCAATCCAAATATGCCTAGAACCTTTGGGGATGGTATTTTGCACGAATCAGAAATTGATTATTTGGTTGAAGTAAATGTGCCCATTTTTTCTCACGGGATAGAAGCCTTCACCCCTGAAGAAGAAAAAATTGGAGAATATATTGCTTCACTTATTGAAGACAAAAGCACACTACAAATGGGTATTGGGTCAATTCCAAATGCAGCTTTAAGTAAATTGTATAATCACAAAGATTTAGGTTTACACACCGAAATGTTTTCGGACGGAGTAATAGATTTAATTGAAAAAGATATTATCAATTGTAATTATAAAGGAACTACTCGTGGACGTGTTTTAGCCACATTTTTGATGGGTTCTAGACGTTTATATGATTTTGTAGATGATAATTCATTCATTGAAATGAAAGAATCATCAGCCGTAAATGATACAGCCCGAATTCGAAAAAACCCAAAAATGGTGGCCATTAATTCTGCTATTGAAGTCGATTTGACAGGTCAGGTTTGTGCAGACTCAATTGGTGGTAGAATGTATTCAGGTGTTGGCGGACAAATGGATTTTATACGTGGAGCTTCCTTGAGTGTTGGTGGAAAGGCCATCATTGCTTTACCTTCTGTTACTAAAAAAGGAGAAAGCAGAATAGTTCCTTTTTTAAAACAAGGAGCCGGTGTGGTAACAACTCGCTCACATGTGCAATACATCATAACTGAATATGGAATTGCTAATCTTTATGGTAAAACATTAAAGCAAAGAGTTTCAGAAATGGTCAAAATAGCTCATCCGAACCATCGCGAATGGATTGAAAAAGCTTATTATGAGCTGATGGAAATCAAACCATTAGTTTGCTAAGATAGATTATTGACTGCTTTGTTTTTCATGAAAAGCAAAGCAGTTTTTTAATTATTAAATTCCGGATTTGCAATCAATTTAAATAAATCGGAGTTTGAGACACAAAACTTTACTTGTGTATCAATTTGTTGCAAACTGGTGTTAAGTAGGCTGTTTTCACGAGAATTGATTATAAACAAAGAACTTTCTCCAAATAAAAATAGTTTTTCTTCAGAATCTAACATTGTTTTGAAATTTGCTACTAACTCATTTGCAATGTTTATTTGATTTTTTAACGAACTAATTTCTTCCAATTGGTATTCGATTTTATTTTTCAAAACCTGATTTTCAAACTGTAAATCCAATTCAGCATCCTGCAATTTGAATTTGGCTATTTTAAAATTACCTCTTTCTTTTCTTAGAAATAAAGGGAAGCTAAAGTTTACACCATATTTATAATTTAACGTATTAAAATCTTCAACAAACTCAGGTTCCGAGATGTAATTGTAATTTAAATTAATGGTTGGTAATAACAGATTCCCTTTGAGCCGTTTGTCTACTTCTAGAATGCTGACTTTATTTTGAAGTGATTTTATTTTTGGATGATTTTCAAAATCAATGTTAGCAAGCAATAATCCATTTGTTTTTAACGTACTTTCAACTGTTTTTTCCAAGGCAGTTTCCGGTGTAATAAAATCTTGTAATTCTAACGGTAAATTATTGTCAAACCACAAATAATTTGAAAGTTCTAATTTTGATTTAACTAATTTTAATCGCGATTGTTCTAAACTTAATTGTCTGGATTTTACCAAAATTCCTGCTTCAACACTGTCAATTGCCGGCCGGTCACCGGCAGATATTAAACTTGTAATACCATCATATCTTACTTTTGCATTTTTTAAAAAAGTTTCATATAGCTTGAATTCATTATAGTTTTTGTACCAATTGAAATAACTATTAGAGGCTAAATAGAGAACATTAGCTACTTCCAAATCACGTTCTGCTTGCGATAATTTTGCGTATAATTTTGCCTTTTTTAAGTCGGCCATGCGATTATTAATAAGTAAGCCTTGACCTAAAGGCACCGAAATTCCGAGTATTGCTAATCCGTTATCGGGAGTAGTGTTTTGCGGATTCAAATACACACCATCCATTTGATCAAAACCTGCTTTTATTTCAACGCCATACCAAGTGGGAATTTTGAAGGTGGTATTCAATAAATCATAATATTCAGTCGATTTAAATTGTTTGTTTTCGTAATCCACTTCTATTTTTGGATCAAATCCACCGCGACTTGCAATAATTCCTGCTTGAGCTTGGCTCACTTGAATATTAGCTTGTTTTACTAAGGGGTGGAATTGTTTGACATAGCCTAAATAGGCGTCCAACGTTAAAATACTATCAGAAGCTTTGTTTTGCGACCAAGAATAAACAGAAAAAAGCAAAAAGCAAGCAATTATTGTTCTCATGATTTCCTTATTTTTTTGATTCATTGGTTTGTTTTGGCGTATAAAAATCGGGTGGAAAACCATTTAATTTCCGCCATAGTTCATACCAAATCGGCACATTGTCTAATAAGGCGAAAGTTTGAGCTCCCGCACCAATGCTTAGTTGCTTAGGCCAAGGTTTGTCGGATGGATCTTGAGCAATCAAAATGCGGTATTTTCCATTCGTGCTGATAAAATTTTCAACAGCAACGATGGAACCTCCAAAAGTTCCGTAGGAAGTGTTTGGCCATCCACTAAAAACAATAGTAGGCCATCCGTCAAACCAAATTCTAACCTTTTCTCCTTTATGAATTAGTGGTAAATCAATTGGGTCAATATAGGTTTCCACAGCGATATCATATTTAGAAGGCATAATGCTCACAACCGGAGTACCTTCTTTAATTGTTTCGCCAAGACCGGATTGCAACGCACGGTTTACATAGCCATTTTGTGGAGCTTTTATGTAATAAAGTTCGTTACGCATCTTGTAATTAGTAACCTGATTTTGCAATTTATTCACTTGTGCTTCAGTATCAAACTGACTGCTGAGTGCTGTGTATCTATCGCTTTGAGCTTTTGAAATTTTATCGGTATATTCAGCTGTAATTCTGTTTATTTCAACTCTTGCGTTGAGTAATTCATTTTTTGAAGTTAAATATTTGTTTTGTTGTGTGATGATTTTTGCTTCTGCATCTTGAAGTTTCAATCGTTTGTCCTCTACATCTGTCATTGGTTTTAAACCATCTTTATTCAAATCTTGCGAACGTTTAAATTGTGTTTGAGCGATTTTTAATTGTGTTTTTACAGCTTCCAAATCCATACTGTCACTTTTGATTTTTAAAAGTGATTGCTCTATTTTATTTTTGGCTTGTTCTAATTTTAAAATTCGTTCTCGTTCAATTGCAGTAATTTGTGTTGACAAAGCACTTGCTTTATCTTCATAAGAACCTTCAGAAAGCATTTTGGCTTTCATTTGATTTTCGGTATTGGCAACCAAATTAGGGTCAAAATAATCCTCCTTTACCTCTGAAATAAACAAAATCGTATCGCCTTTGTTTACATATTGACCCTCGGCAACATACCATTTTTCAATTCTTCCGGCAATAGCGGTATGAATGGTTTGAGGTCTTTGTTCCGGAGAAACGGTGGTAACATAACCTGAACCTTGAATATTTTGTGTCCAAGGTAATAATAGGAATAAAACACTCCCTATTAAAAACCATTTTAACAATCGGTTAAAAGTTTTAAAATAGGGTCTTACACTTAACTGTTTAATTGTTTCAAAACGAGTTAAATCTACTTTTTTGTTGATATTATTATTAGAAATATTTAGCATGATTAGTTTGTATCTGAAATTAATCTTCCTTTCTCCAGTGTTATAATTCGTTCACATTTTTGTTTCCAATATTCATTTTTAGAAGTCACAATAACGGTCCAATTGTTTTCTTTGGAAACAATAAAATCGATGATTTCTTTGGCTTGTTCATTGTCCATTTTGTCAAAAGGATCTTCTAAAAACAATATGTTTGGATGATTTATTATCGCTCTAGCCAATACTATTTTCTGAGTAATAGAAGAAGATAATTGTTTTCCGTCGGTTAATATATATTCGTCTAAGCCATTGGACATTTTTTTAATTTCATCTGTGAGTTTTACTTTATCCAAAACCCATTTTAAGCGTTCAGGAGCTACCGAGTTATTGTTAAATGTGATGTTTTCAAGAATACTTCCTTCAAAAGTTGTTTGTCCGGCCGTGATGATACCTATTTGTGAACGATACTGTGTAATATTAATTTTTTTATAGTTCTCATCGTTTAAATAAATCGAATTGGTATTGGTTTGAATTAAACCGGCTAAAATTCGCATGAAAGTTGTTTTGCCTGAACCGTTATTTCCATCCAGATATATGGTTTCCCCTTGATTGATTTTTAAAGAAATATTGTTTAATACTTTCTTATTGGAATCTGGAAATGAAAAGTTCAAACTATCAATTTCAAATAATATATTTTTATAACAATAGTTGTGCTCTTCATCTGAAAATTCTTCTAATTCCATATCTACAATTTGTCCGATTTTTTCAATCGAAGTCAGCAAATCATAAAAAGTTTCTAAACCAATGATTATTTTTTCAACGGAATTGATAATTAACAAAATGATAATTTCAGCAGCTACAAATTGTCCAATATTGATTTGTTGATTAATCACTAAGAATCCACCAATTAGTAATAACCCGGCAGATATTAAAATTTTAAAACCAATCAATTGAATAAATTGTCTTTTGATGATTTGAAAGTGGCTTTCTCTTGATTTTAGGTATTCTGTCACCAATCTGTCATTTTTTGATAAGGCAAAATCAGCTTCAACCTTGCTTTTAAACCCAAAATAATTTCGAGCGATTTCTTGTATCCAATGAGCAACTTTGTACTTATATTTTGATTCAGTTAAACTCGTTTTCAATCCGGTTTGAAAGGATAGTTTAAAAATTAAATATAAAACAATGAATAATAGCAATCCAAAAAGTATGAATAGAGGATGGTAAACAGAAAGTAACAACAATCCGAAAATGATTTGTAATAATGATTCTGAATAATCTAAAATTAGTTTCGCTACACTTTTTTGAACGGTAAGTGTGTCAAAAAAGCGATTGGCCAATTCAGGAGGATAGGAATTGTTGAATTCCGTATATTTAATTTTTGGAAAGCGATAAGAGAATTCAAAAGAGGAACGAATAAATATCTTTTGTTGAATAGTTTCAGTAATTCTTAGCTGCATGAGTTTTAAAACACCATTAAAGGCTACTCCAATAATGACAACAAAAACTAAAATAATCCATGATAAACTAACTCTTCCACCTTGAATTAAATTGATGATTGCTTGAATTCCCAATGGTAACGAAAGACTCACAATTCCAGAGAAAATAGCATAAAAAAATACTTGATAAATATCTTTTTTGTCTAATTTCAATAAATTAATAAATCTTTTTAAAGGGGTTAACGAAGTTGATTCTTTTTTCATTTGACTAACTAATTTGTTTTATAACCAATGCTGTAAAAAACTCGGTTGGTGTGGTTTTGTCGTTGCAGTCTGTTATTGTTTTAAAATGGTTTTTCAAAAAATGTTGATGTAATGAACCTTCAATAACTGTTGAAATTAAACTTTTTGTAGTCGGATAATTAGGATTCACTTCAACAACCATTTCTACAATACGATTGATTACTCTTTTGTATATTAAAAAATAACCTTCTTTGTTTTCGTCATCCACCTCTTTTGTTAAATAGGATTTTGAAAATTCACAAACTACTATGTTATTTAAAATTACCTCGTTGATATGCGGATGATTATTGTCTTCAGTAGTTTCTTCTGTAACAATTTCTAGAGCTTTAATTAATTTTTCCATTGGATTAGAAATGCCTGTGGTGGCAAGCACAATTTTAAATTCCAACCAGCCCCAATACCAAGAAGATAAATATAAAAGCAGTTTGTGTTTGTTTTCAAAATAGCGATATATCGAACTTTCATTGGAACCGATTTTTTCTCCTAATTTTTTAAAAGTAAAATTGTCAAAACCAATTTCATTGATAAGTAGAATGCTGTTTTCTATAATGTTTTTGCCCAAATCCGAGGTCTCCGGGTCTTTTATATAGATTTTATTACTGATATTTACTTTTAATCCTTCTAAGATATTTTTCATTAAATTCTTTTTAGTGATTTTTATCACCGCAAAAATAATAGTATTACTATTGATTTTGAAAGTAATTAACTTATTTTTAATAAAAAAAGCCATTCGATTTGAATGGCTTTAATTAAAAAAATCAGGTAATTTTAAACTAACGATTCCCTTGTCATCGCTTCAGGTTTTGCAATTCCCATTAAATGAAGTATTGTAGGAGCGATGTCGCCCAAAACGCCATTTTTAATTGATTTTAAATCTTTGTCTACTAAAATAACCGGTACCGGGTTTGTGGTATGAGCTGTATTTGGACTACCATCCGGATTAATCATAGTTTCGCAATTTCCGTGATCAGCTATTACTATAGTTGTATAATTATGTGCCAATGCCGTTTCTATCACTTCTTTCACGCAAGTGTCAACCGCTTCACAAGCTTTTATTGCGGCTTCCATCACACCTGTATGGCCAACCATGTCGCCATTGGCAAAATTTAAGCAAACAAAATCTACTGATTCTTTTTGCAGTTCAGGGACCAAAGCATCTTTTAATTCAAAAGCACTCATTTCAGGTTTTAAATCGTAAGTAGCTACTTTTGGAGAATTTCTTAAAATACGTGTTTCGCCTTCAAACGGTTCTTCGCGTCCACCGGAAAAAAAGAAAGTTACGTGTGGATATTTTTCTGTTTCGGCAATTCTTATTTGTTTTTTGTGGTTTTTTTCTAAAACTTCGCCTAAAGTTTCGGTGATGTTATCTTTATTATAAATCACTTTTACATTATGATAGGTTTCGTCATAATTGGTCATTGTTACATAATACAAATTCAATTTATGCATATTTTGTTCATGGAAATCTTTTTGAGATAAAGCTTCGGTAAGTTGTCGACCTCTGTCTGTTCTAAAATTGAAAAAGATTATTACATCACCATTTTCAATGGTTGCCAAAGCATTTCCATTAGAATCGGTCATTAAAATAGGTTGGATAAATTCATCGGTAATATCCGCATCATAACTTTTTTGAATGGTTTCTGTTGCATTAGTTGAAAGAGTTCCAATGCCATTAACCAATAAATCATAAGCGATTTTTACACGTTCCCAACGTTTATCGCGATCCATAGCATAATATCTACCACAAACAGAAGCCAATTTTGCTTTTGACTTTGCACAATATTTTTCTAAATCTTCAATATATCCCTTTCCTGATTTTGGATCCACATCGCGTCCATCGGTAAAGGCATGAACATAAATATTATCTAAACCATAATCTTGAGCGGCATCTAATAATCCTCTTAGGTGAGAAGTATGAGAGTGCACTCCACCATCGGAAACCAAACCTAAAAAATGAACTTTTTTATGATTGATTTTGGCGTAAGAAAAAGCATCTTGGAGCACTTTTTCATCATTCAATGTTTTGTTTTTTACGGCTAAATTTATTCGTGTTAATTCTTGATAAATAATTCTACCGGCACCTAAATTCATATGCCCTACTTCAGAATTTCCCATTTGACCTTCAGGAAGTCCAACGTTTAAACCATCTGTACGTAATTCGGCATTTGGATAGTTTTTATAAAGAGAATCAATAAAAGGGGTATTGGCATTATCAATTGCGGAAACTTTAGGATCTGGCGAATGTCCCCATCCGTCTAAAATCATCAGGATTACTTTCTTGTTCATTAGATTAAAATTTAGAACAAAGATAAAGAATGTATAGCTTTATAAGCGAAGAATTAGGCTTTTTTAAACCAATTTTTTGCTTTGTTATAATCAATAAAATAGCGAAGACTTAAAGAAAAAACATGGTTCAAACTGTTATCTATTAAGTTGTTTGCGTTTGAGCCAAAATCTTTGTTTATTTCATTTGTAAAGTATTGAGCATTGTTTCGATATAAAGCAGTAATCTGACTTCCCGGAGCAAACCACCAAGAATAGGAAACGTCAAAATTCCAAACATTAAAATTAGAATCTTTATCAGCATTATAAGTATCGTTTGGTATAAATGTACCGTCCTCTTGTAAGGTGTGAAACTTTATGTTTTCAGCAAATGACCAATAATAACGAGAAGTTAAATTGATAGTCATTTTGTTATTCAGTGCATATTTCCCTGAAAATCCGTTATTGAAAGTAAATCGATTTCTTTCGGCTAATATAATTTCAGAATCAACTTGATCGACCCAACCAATATCACTGTTTTGTTTTGAAAAAGATACATTATAAATTAAAGTGAATTTGTCATTAAATCGGTATCTTGGGCTGACATATAAACTATAATTAATTCTATCTTTTTGATCAAAAAAACGAACTGAGGGCTCAACGTCGATTGCAAATCGTCTGTTGTAATTTGAAGAGAAAAACACCCAGGCATTTCCCGTGGCAGGAAAAGCTAAATACCTCCCAGGAACACGGGGTTCGTAAAAATTATAAGTAACAAATGGACTTACTAAAAAGCCATAACCGATATAGTCGTTTTTTAAAGTGGAGGAGTTTACATTGACATTAATCCAATTTTCCTGCAATTTTCCGGTTGTGTTTTCAATTTCTAAATAATAATTTGAATTAAGTTGAAAGGAATTGTAGGTTTTAGTAGGTTTTACTATTCGGTAATTAAAATTAGCATAAACATTATGATAATTCGTAACAAAATTGATTCCTAAATCATTATTGTCAAAATCTTTTGAAACATATTTTGAAGCAACAGAATAACGATATCGGCCAAATGTTTTAGCTAAATTTAAATAAGCCGTATGACCATTTGGTTTTTCATCATCATAAATACTACTCATTTTTACATCTCCGGAAACATTAAATTTATTCCCCTTTGTGTTTAAATTATAGACAATTCCGGTAACGTTTGCATCACGAAAATCACCAAACCTTGTCACATTTGTATTGATAAAAGAAACTGACGAATTCTGATTAAAACGTTGATCAAACACTAAAACATTATAATTAGTGTGAGGTTCAACCAGTTCTTCGCGGGTTTCATTTGTTTCGTTGTTAATTATTTTAGCATACGTTTTTGCAGTTGCAGCATTTAAAAATCCAATACCAAGTCCATCTTGCGTTCTTCCTGAAATTTTTACGGCATTAATCAGGTCAACTGTATTTGGATAGTCTGTAACCGTTTCATTTTCATTTGTTGTAGGGTAGGTGGAGGGAGGCCCGCCAATTCTTCTTGTGTAGAGCAAATCACCTTTTGAAAACAAATCAGTTCCTTCTGTAAAAAAGGGTCTGTTTTCATTAAATTGTTGTTCAAATGGGCCTAAATTTAACTCGACATTGTCAAATGCAGTTTGTCCAAAATCAGGCACTAAAATTGCATCTAAAGTGAAAGAATCATTAATTCCATATTTAATATCCATTCCAATTTTCCCGGTGCTATTTGTGGTTTTATCGTTTGATTCAATATAACCGGAAGTATAGGGAATGAAAAATAATCGGGTTGGAGTGTGGATGTTTTCAATTCCTTCTAAAATTCCTGCTTGGTTGATAACAGAGCCTTTCGCTCTATCAATATGGCTCCAAACATAATTATGTCTGTCTCGCCGAATTTCTCTAAAAATATTAAGTCCCCAAATTTGTTTATCATTTTTAGAAAAGCGTAAAGCGGCATAAGGTATTTCCATTTCAACAACCCAACCAAAATCAGTAACGGAAATTTCACTTTTCCAAATGGCATCCCAAGAAAAATCTTCCCCATTTTCAGTTGCCAAACAGTCCAATTGAACTCCTGCGGCTGTAACAAAAAAACGAAAATCTTGTTGACCGTCGTTAAAACCATTTAGAAATATTCCAAATATATCAGCAGTTCCAAAAATATCTCTTTGGGTGATTTCCTTTTCAATTTTTGTAGTTTCATTATCATAAAGTGATGCCCCAATATAAATACCGTTATCATTATATATAATTTTAACTTCACTTCTTTTTTCGGGTTTTTCTAATGCACCATTATCCGGTTCATACATCACAAAATCTTTTGCAAGAGGAGCTTTTTCCCACGATGATTCGTTTAATGTGCCGTCTACAACAATATTTTCTGTTATTCGGATAGCCTGAACTGATTTTTTTTGGCCAAAAGCAACATCAATTCCAAAAAAGAGAAAAACAAATAAGAAAAATTGGCTAAAATGCTTCATAAAGTAAATAATGTTCAAAATTAGATAAAGCTTTTCCAAGTGCAATTACTTTATCATTTCCTTAAGATAATATACTATAAAGACGTTTTTTTATTGAATTGTTACAGTTTTTAGATACTAATTTGAAAAAGAAAGCGTTATTCAATTGATTCACTAAAATGAATTATTTCCAAAAAATGAATAATTAAGATAAAATTAATTTGGTTATATTGATTTTATTTATATTTTTGGCCAACCCAAATCGAGTTTTAACCTAAAGAATACCAATGATATACAAGCTTATTCCGGTTTTGTTTTTCGGATTATTATCCTTTACAACGCCTACAAAAAATACCACAGACCCAAAAATTATTGCTGAAAATACTACTGCAACTTTCGAATCGAAAGTGAATTTATTATACAATAATTTGAATTCAAATAATTATAAACTTCCTCAATTAGAAAGTTTTTCTAAGGCTTTGGAAGGATTTTATCAATTAAAACAAAAAGGGCTGATTCAAAATAATATTTTAACGCTGATTGATTTTAGTTTGTCTTCAAACGTAAAAAGATTGTGGGTTATTGATATGAATTCCAACACGATTTTATTTCAATCTTTGGTTGCTCACGGACGGAACTCAGGAGAAGAATTTGCTACAAAATTTTCTAACAAAGCAGAATCTTATCAAAGCAGCTTAGGTTTTTATATTACCGGAGAGGTTTATCAAGGCAAACATGGTCAGTCGTTGCGTTTAGACGGCCTTGAAAAAGGGATTAACGATAAAGCAAGAGACAGAGCTGTCGTAATTCACGGGGCAGATTATGTTTCTGATTCGTTTATTAAACAGAATAAACGATTAGGAAGAAGTCAAGGTTGTCCTGCTTTGCCAGAAGAATTGACTCCTGAAATAATTAATACGATTAAAAACAAATCCTGTTTATTCATCTATCATCCATCCGGAAGTTATAAGATTTCTTCAAAATTAATTTCGTAGTTTTTTGTACAAATCAAAATCCAGGCGATATATATCATCTCTAAATTGAAGTTTATCACCTTCACTCCATGCCGTCCAATAAAGGATGTGTAAATAAATGTCTTTTTTGAAATATACATTTTTGGTTTCAGCCTCTGCAAGTACTTCATCAATTTTTGCTTTTGTCCAATTAATTGAATCCTCTAAAAGATATTCTGTAAGTTCAAATGGATTTTGTACTCGAACACAACCGGAACTCAACGAGCGATTTTCTCTACCAAAATAACCTCTTGAATTGGTGTCGTGTAAATAAACGGAGTGCTTATTTGGGAACATGATTTTTACCAACCCTAAAGAATTTGAAGAACCGGGAGGTTGAACATAGCGATATGATTTCGCTTTAGCCGGATTCCAATCGTCCGGACTAACTTCTATATTGCCATTATAAATAGTGATATTTTTAGTTGCAAAATAGTCTCTGTTTTTTGTGGCAGCCGGAATGACATCTTCTTTTAATATTGTAGGAGGCAATGTCCAAGTGGGATTAAACACAACATAACTAAGTTTAGAATATAAAATAGGTGTACTTCTGCTTGATTTTCCAACAATAATCCGATGCGTTCGGATAGTGTCATTTTTTTTAACGACGTTGAGTGTGTAATCAGGAATATTGATAAGAATATATTCTTTTTCAAATTGTTTAGGAAACCATCTCCAACGTTCCATGTTGACAATGATTTGCTCTTTTCTTTTTTTCTTTGAATAATTTAAAGCAGAAAGAGTTCCTTTTCCTATCACGCCATCAGGAGCTAATCCATGGCGGGATTGAAATTTTTTCACACCTATTAAGGTGTTTTCATCGTAAATGGAAGTTATCGAATCCGGCATTTTTAAATCATGCCAATAGACTAATCGTTTTTTAATTTCAGGAAGCAAATCATGCGTGTCTTTATAAACTATTTTATCTTTTGCTTCTAATACTTCAAAATTCTTATCAGGAAATTGGTTAATGAGTTTTAAGGCGTGTTTAAGTTTTCTGTAAACAATATGATTTGGTTTTACAGCATACAAAGCATAATCAAACGAATCTTTTCGTTGAAAATTTAAAAGTAATTTTTTCGGATTAATTTTGCTGTCTTTTAAATCCCAATCTTTGTAGAGTTCTTTTGGATTTAAAGTCCCGTTAGCAACTTTTTTGACATATTTACTAAGATTTTCGGTTAGTAATATATCATATTCTATTAATGCTTTGTCCGACAAGGTGCCAATAGTATTTTCAAATTTGATTATTTTTTTCAAATCAAAATCGGCACGATTCAATCCTTCGTCTTCTACATTTTTAAGTTCATCAATAAGTGATTCTCTGCAATTGAAGGCTAACCAAAACGTTTTGTTGTTATTTGAATGATAAAAAGCAATTACGGTCGAATCTTTACTTTTATGAAGTACAGTTGAATCAATAGCTAAAATTTTACCTTCTTTAGTAAGAGTAACAATAGGGGTTGTGTCTTTATCAGCCTTTTTATTCCTGTCGTCATTACAAGAAATTAATACTAATGCAAGAAATAAAAGGAAAATTTTTTTCATAAAATGTATAATGGGCTAAATCAATTTTTTATACATTACAAAATGAGTGCCAATGTCTTTTATAATAAAAGATTCTCCAATAACTGTATATCCCATTTTTTTATAAAAATCAACTGCTGTTTCACGGGCGTTAAACCAAAGCAAATTACAATTGTATTTTTGGATAATATGTTCAGCCTCTTTAACGAGTTTTATGCCGTAGCCCATTTTTTGATGGTGTTTTAAAACCGCCATACCACGAATTTGAAATTGTTTTTTTTCAGTAAAGTTGACATTTTTGTTCTTAAATAAAGAAATTACACCAATTAGAGCACAATTAATGAACAGCCCTAAATGAATTGTAGAATGAAGTTCATCGCCTTCAAAGTGACAACTTTCAACAGGTTTGCCTTCTCTCAAAACGGGATGTCGGACAGAATAGGTTTCTAATGCAGTTATTTCTCTTATGGTAAGCATAATTCATTATCATTAATTACATTAACCTAAAGATATAACAATTTAAGAATAAAACCATTACAATTTAAGTAAGCTTTAAGATAATTTTTTTCAAAAAAAATTTGCATCCAAGTAAAGTAATTATCTATATTTGCACTCACAAAAGCGGAAGTAGCTCAGTTGGTAGAGCTCCAGCCTTCCAAGCTGGTTGTCGCGAGTTCGAGCCTCGTCTTCCGCTCTGCTAAGAACCTCAAACGAAAGTTTGGGGTTTTCTTTTTTTATAATCTACTTTAAAAAATTCAACTCACTTCCACTCTCCAACTCAACAGCTTCTTGGTTTGGTCTGAATAAACGAGCGGTTAAAGTTCCTCTTAATACAATGGAGTTTCCTTTTACTTCTAACCAGCTTCCTTCTCGTAATCCAAAAACGGCAGGAGTATTGAATTGATGAAATTCTTTGATTCTGGTTTCACGCGTTTCGCCCATATGTGTTGAATGGGTGTCCGGGTCTAAATAATGCGGATTTAAATTAAAAGGAATAACTCCCAACGTGTCAAAACTAGGAGGATAAATGATGGGCATATCATTCGTGGTTTTCATGGTTAACCCACAAATATTACTACCGGCACTTGTACCTAAATAAGGCGTCCCCTTTTCGATGGTTTGTTTTAAAACAGCCATCACTTTATTTTCATACAATTGTGAAACTAATAAAAAGGTGTTTCCGCCTCCCGTAAAAATGCCTTCCGCTTGCTCAATGGCTTCAATTGGATTTGAAAATTCGTGAATTCCTTTAACGGAAATACCAATGGAGTTAAAAACAGAACCAACTTTTTGAGTATATACTTCATGAGAAATTCCACTCGGTCGGGCATAAGGAATGAATAGAATCGATTGACAAGCAGCAAAATGTACTTTCAGAATTGGCAATAAATAATCAAGGTAACTTCCGCCGTGTATAGTTGAGGTACTGGCAATAATTAGGTTTTTCATTTCATTGGAATTTATACAAAAGTAAGGGTTTATCTTTTTTAAAACTGTTTCAGTTTAACAAATAATTACAAAGTCTTTGGGAGGATATTGGGAAGAAAACACAATATTTTTACCATTACTTTTTCAATTAAGTAATTCAATTATGAAAAATCAGGGACTAATCTTTTTTTTGTTTTTACTTTTTTTTACTCAAGGTTTTTCACAAGTAGTTATCAAAGGTAGTGTTGCCAATTTTTCAACAAAAGAGCCATTGGCCTATGTAAATATTGGAATAAGAAATAAAGAAGTTGGAACCATTTCTGATAAAAACGGAAATTTTGTACTAACCATCAATCAAGATATCAGTTTGGATGAGCTAGTGATTTTTTCGCACATTGGATTTGAAACGATTGAATTAAGTTTGAAAAATTTATCCAAACAAAACGAAATTTGGCTAGTTCCATCAGTAAACGAACTGAATGAAGTGGTTTTAATTTCTCCCAAAACCTGGACGAAAAAAATAGGTCGCACATCAAAAGGTGCCGGAATGATGCATATTAGTTTTTATTCTACCTATGAAAAAGAAATTAATGTAGAATTAGGAAGAGAGAAAGGGATGCTTTTTGATATTGAAAATGATTGTAGAATAGACAATCTTAATTTTTGTATCAGTGGCAATGAATTTAAATCGATTAAATTTCGAATGAATATTTACAATTTAAAAGACGGAATGCCGTATGAAAATATCCTCAATAAGAGCATTATAATTGAAGTAAAGAATGGTCAAACGGACTGGGTTCAATTTGATTTAAAACCTTATGAAATTTATTTAGAAAAGGAACAAGAACAAGTAGCGATTACTTTAACATGGTTGGAAAGCAAAAAAAGGGATGATAAAAATTGGCGTTTTGCGTTTTATGCGGCAATGTTGCCTTATTTTACTATCTACAATAGAGATAAATCTATGGCAACTTGGTCAAAATCGGATGCCTGTATAAGTATGTACGTAAATACAACCTGTTATAAATAAGTTAATCTTCAGGAGTTGCTGGACGAAGTGCTACTTTTTTAAAATAAATTTGATGAAGAGTATGAATAATTATCAGTTCAAAATGCAATTGTATTTCTTAGATAGTTTATGAGAAAATATTACTTGGTCAAAATGTTGCTTTTCTTTTATTCCTTTTTTATCCATGCTCAAGACATGGCTGAAAAAGTAATCAATGGAACAATTATTTGTGAATCAAATTCGGTTGAAGGCGTTCATGTTTTAAATTTAGTTTCCGAAAAAGCAACGGTTACCGATCGAAATGGACATTTTTCAATTGTAGCTAAACAAGGTGATTTGTTAGTTTTTTCGGCAGTTCATTTAAACTATTGGCGAAAAAGCATTAAGGAAAATGATTTTAAAACAGGATTTTTAGAAGTGATAATGACTCCTAAAGAAGTGAAATTAAATGAAGTGGTATTAACGGAATACACCAAAATTAATGCACAAGAGTTAGGGATAATTAACTATAAACCTAAAGCATATACTCCTGCCGAACGAAAGTTACGCCCAACTAAAATAACCCAAATGGATTTAATAGGTCTGATGGCTTTTAGATTACCCTTAGATCCATTATTGTATTGGGCAACGGGACGAACAAAAATGCTTAAAAACGATTTGAAAATTGAAAAAAAAGAACTACTTTTAAGGAAGTTGAACGATTGGAATGACAATGAGTTTTATGCAAATCAACTGAAAATTCCAAAGGAATTTGTTGATGGATTTAAATATTATATCATTTATGACGATGAATTAATGAATTATTTACAGTCAAATAATAAAATACAGGGCAATTTTCGAATCTCGAAACTGGCAACTGATTTTTTAATCTACATGGAAGAATATGAATAAGTTACTATTTTTATTGTTCATTTTTTCATCAGCCAAAGTGTTTTCACAAAATGAAAAACAAATTCGTGGCATTATCAAAGTTGAAAATGCTTCGGTAGAAGGGATTCATGTTTTAAATTTAGTTTCCGAAAAAGCAACGATTACTAATGCAAAAGGAGAATTTTATTTGGAGGTAAAGGAAGATGATTTATTGGTTTTTTCAGCTGTTCATCTCAATTATTGGCGAAAAACCATCACTAAAAAAGAGATTAATGATGGTTTTGTAGAAATTAACATGACTTCAAAAGTTAATCAATTAGAGGAAGTGGTAGTTTCTGAAAATACTAAAATTACCGCACAAAATTTAGGAATTATAAACTACAAACCGGTAAGTTATACGCCGGCTGAACGAAGAATTAGAACGGCAACAACAGGTTTTTTAGATCCGTTGTTAAATTGGGTTTCCGGTAGAACGAAAGATTTGAAAAGAGAGCTGGAAGTTGAAAAAAGAGAGCGATTAATTATTCGTTTGGAAAGTTATTTTGAAGATGCATTTTTTATAAATTCGCTTAAGATTCCAAAAGAATATGTGAATGGATTTAAATTTTATGTGGTGGAAGATATTAACTTAGCAGAAGCGTTAACTTCAAAAAACAAAGTGAGAACTACCTTTATTTTAGGTGAGTTGTCGCAAGAATTTTTAACTTATTTAAATTCTTATGAAAAATAATTTTCTTTTAATAGTCACCTTTTTTATAATACAATTTTCCTATGGTCAATTTGTGCCAAGAGTTGTATTGAAAGGAAAAATTGTTGCAGAATCATTATCAATTGACAATGTAACTGTTTTTAATATTTCTTCTAACAAAGGAGCAATTTCAGATCATTTGGGTTACTTTGCTTTGTATGCAAGACCAAGTGATACATTAGTTTTTTCCAGTGTAGTTTTTAAATCAAAAAAATTGATTCTGGCTGAGATTGATTTTAAAGTTGAAGTTGTTTATGTTAAATTAGAGGAATTCATTAACGAATTAGATGAAGTTGTCGTGACACCAAAAACATTAACAGGAGATTTAATTAAAGATGTTAAAAACATGAAAGTGACCGATATGAATCCCGCTTTTAACAGTGCTCAGATTACAGATTTACAATTTGAAAAAGATGCCAGTTCTACTCCTAAAAATCCGGGTATTTATGATGGAACAATTACGTACGGAATGGACTTTGTTAAAATTGGTAAGATGATTGGAAAAATTTTCGTAAAAGACAAACCCAAAGAAATGGTTTTTACTTCCTCAAAGAATTTTCAGGAAGCAGTAAAAGATAAATTTACCTATAACTTTTTTACGGAAACACTTGAACTAAACAAAGACGAAATCGGGTTGTTTTTAGCATATTGTGATTCAGATCCAAAGGTGAAAGAGCTGTTAGCTGTAAATAGAGAAATTGATTTAATAGACTTTTTAATCAGTAAAAGCAAAGAATATAAAAACCTTCCTAAGGATTAATTTAAATGAGAAAAAAGATAAAAATTGTTTTTATAGCTATTTTTTTTATAGGATTATCTTCTTTCACGATGCATAAATTTTATGTTTCTGTGACACAAATTAATTTTGTTCCTGAAAAGAAAACAATCCAAATTACAGCTCGATTTTTTATTGATGATTTGAATAATGCGTTAGAAAAAAAACATAAAACTAAGTTTTATTTGGGTTCTTCTAAAGAGTCGGTAGTTCAATTGGAACAATTTAAAAAGTATATTTCAGATAATTTTTCCATTAAAGTAAATGCAAAATATAAAGAGATTCAATTTGTACAAAAAGAAATAGAAGATGATGTATTTATCATTTATCTAAAAGTAAGTGATGTTTCCAAAGTGAATTCTATAGATGTCAAAAACACTCTTTTATTTGATTTTATTGTTGAACAACAAAACATCATTCACACTCAAGTTTTAAATAAGAAACAAAGTGCTTTGTTAACTCCTGATAATCCCAACGAGTTGTTAAATTACTGATAAAAAAATTTCTGCTTCCTTAAAATGTTTATTTTAGTTCCTTCAAAAAAAATTTAGATGAAGAAGCTGCTATTTTTCGGATTATTTCCAGCCTTATTGTTGGCCCAAGAAAAAACTGAAACTAAAAGAGAATCAGGACATTACGACACGAATAAATTTAGCCAACTCTATGATTTATTGGCTACACCAAATATGTTTAGAACGGCCTCCGGTGCTCCCGGACCTGCCTATTATCAACAACAGGCAGATTATAAAATGGATGTTGTTTTAGATGATAAAAACAAACGAATTGATGGTGTAGAAACAATTACTTACCACAATAATTCACCTGAATCATTGGAATATCTTTGGGTTCAGTTAGACCAAAACATGAGAGCCCGACAATCGAAAACGCCATTAATTGAAAGTCAAAAAATGGAAGGCTCAGTTCCTGTTGATGGATTTGTGAAAAATTACATGCAAAAAACTTTTGATGGTGGATTTAATTTGGTTTATGTAAATGATGCTAATGGAAAACCACTTTCCTACGTTATTAATCAAACCATGATGCGAATTGATTTACCAACTCCATTAAAACCAAAGGAGAAAGTTTCTTTTTCAATTAAATGGTGGTACAATATCAATAATTATAGAGTAGATGGTGGCCGTTCCGGTTATGAAGAATTTGAAAAAGACGGAAATAGATTATATGTTATTGCTCAATTTTTTCCAAGAATGGCTGTTTATAATGATGTGGAAGGCTGGCAAAATATGCAGTTTTGGGGAAGAGGAGAGTTTGCATTGGCTTTTGGGAATTATGACGTGAATATAACTGTTCCGGCAGACCATGTATTAGAAGCTACCGGTGTTTTATTGAATAGAAAAGAAGTTTTTACGGCTGAACAAGTAAAAAGATATGAACTTGCTGAAAAAACATTTGATAAACCCGTTTTAATTGTTACACCAGACGAGGCTAAAGCTACTGAAAAAGGTTTTTCAGACAAAACAAAAATATGGAAATTCAGAGCTGAAAATGTGAGAGACTTTGCATTTTCGTCCTCCAGAAAATTCATTTACGATGCCATGGCAGTAAAATTAGAAACCAAAAATGTGATGGCTATTTCTCTTTATCCTAATGAGAGTAATCCGTTGTGGGAACAATATTCTACCAGAGCGGTAGCACAAACGTTAAAAACATATTCTAAACATACGTTTGATTATCCTTATCATAAAGCGATTTCTATTTCTGCTGAAGACCAAGGGATGGAATACCCAATGATTTGTTGGAATTATGGTCGACCGGATGCCAACGGGTATGTGTCAGACCGAATCAAATACGGTATGATTAGCGTAATTATCCACGAAGTCGGACATAATTATTTTCCTATGATTGTCAATTCTGATGAACGCCAGTGGTCGTGGATGGATGAAGGCTTAGACACGTTTTTACAATATTTAGCTGAACAAGATTTCATGGAGAATTACCCGTCAAGTCGTGGTCCGGCTCACAAAATAGTGCCTTATATGAGTGGCGACCAAAAGTTTTTAGAACCAATCATGTCTAATTCTGAAGGTATTCACCAATTTGGAGCAAATGCTTATTCTAAACCGGCAACGGGATTGAATATTTTGCGTGAAACTATCATGGGTCGTGAATTATTTGACCATGCTTTTAAAACGTATGCTAACCGATGGAAATTTAAACATCCAACGCCTGAAGATTTCTTTAGAACAATAGAAGATGCTTCCGCGGTTGACTTAGATTGGTTTTGGAGAGGCTGGTTTTTCTCTACTGATTATGTTGACATTGGAATCAAAGAAGTCAAACAATACTTTGTAACCGATGAACCTACGGCGGAATTAAAAGATATGAAAACCCGAAGAGGTAGATTTGGCACAGCAACTGGACCTTATGTATATTTAGTGGAAGGAAATAATCCACAACTCAATCAAAAAAATAAAAAGGATTTAACTATTTCAGAAATTAAACCCTTGAATGATTTTGTTACCACTAAATTTAATGCGGAAGAACAACGTAATTTAAAATCACCAAAGTACTTTTATGAAGTTACTTTTGACAAACCCGGTGGAATGATTATGCCAATTATAGTTGAGTTACAATATGAAGATGGTACTTCCGAAACCTTTAAATTTCCTGAACAAATTTGGAGAAAAAGTAATCAATCAGCAACCCGAGTGTTTGCAACAGAAAAACAGGTTAAGAAAATCCAATTAGATCCAAAACTAGAAACAGCAGATATTGATGTGAGCAATAATATGTGGCCAAAAGAAGTGTTAAAATCTAAATTTGACGAAGCAGAAAAAACGAAATAATCCGGTTTAATCAAAGCTGAAATTCTTCGTATATTTGCTCAAAATAATAATCTAATTATGTTTGGAATTGGAGGAGGAGAGTTTATTCTCATCATTTTTGTGGTTCTTATGCTTTTTGGCTCTGATAAGATTCCTGACATTGCCAGAACATTAGGTAAGATGATGCGGCAACTTAAACATGCAACGGATGACATTAAAAGTGAAATCCAAAAAAGTGCCGATGCAAACGGATTAGATGCACAAAATTTATCTTCCGGAATTTCTCAGGAAATACAAAAAGTAAAACAAGATTTTAACGACATTGTTAAACCAACTGATTTAGATACTGCTTTCAAAACTGAAATTGAAAAAACAAAGGAAGATATAGAACAAATTACCGGTCCAATTAAAAGACAATTATAGCTTTGGAAAAATTAATTGAAATCGATAAAAAAGCACTTTTTTTTCTCAATAACCTTGGCTCTGAACAGTGGGATGGATTTTGGCTAGCGATTACTAAACAATTTTATTGGGCTCCCTTTTTTGCAGTATTATTTTATTTATTAATTAAAAAAATTGGGTGGAAACAATTTGGTTTTTTTGTGCTTTTTCTTGCGTTACTCATAGTAGCAACTGACCAAATTACAAATTTGTTTAAATTTAGTTTTGAAAGACTTAGGCCTTGTAATGATCCGGCTGTAAAAGATTATATTCGAGTCGTTCAAGAACGCGTTTCTCATAGTTTTTTTTCAGGCCATGCTTCGAATTCCTTGGCTTCTACAACTTTCTTTTTTTTGATTTTCAGAAAATATTATCGCTTTGGATTGCTATTATTTCTATTTCCTTTGGTTTTTGCTTACAGCCGAATTTATTTAGGATTACATTTTCCAAGTGATATTTTAGCAGGCTATATTTTTGGTCTTTTTACAGGGACACTTTTTTATAGAATTTACATTCTTTTTCAAGCGAAATATTTCCCTTTGAATTAAAGTACCCGACTAACGGTAAGACCATCACGAATAGGCAACAAAACTGTTTCTACTCTTGGGTCATCGTTTAATCGTTTGTTGTATTCCAATAATATTTTAGTACTCAAATCACCTTCTTTCAAGGACTCAACTACTTTTCCTGACCATAAAACATTGTCAGATAAAATAATTCCCCCTTTATTCATTTTCGGAACAATCAATTCATAATAGTTGAGGTAATTTTCTTTGTCTGCATCAATAAAAACTAAATCAAATTTGGTTTCTATCGTTGGAATAACGTCAATAGCTTCGCCTAAATGTTGTACAATTTGACTTCCCCACGGCGATTTATCAAAATATTTTCGTTGAAAATCAACTAATTCTTCTTTAATGTCAATGGTGTGAACCATTCCGTTTTCTTGCATGCCTTCACATAAACATAATGTTGCATAACCGGTATATGTTCCGATTTCTAAAATAGATATTGGTCGAATTAATTTTGATAACATACTTAAAACTCTTCCCTGAAAATGACCGCTCAACATGCGTGGCAGTAAAATTTTCTGATAAGTTTCTTTGTTTAGTTGGGCCAATAATTCAGGCTCATTTTGTGAATGAAAGGCAACGTAATCTTCTAAATCTTCAGAAAGGAAATGCATTTAAAATTTATTTTGGACAAAATTACAAATTACTAACTTACCTAATCCACAAATACTTCCTATTTTTGCACCATGAATACCACCAAAAAAGACATTCGAGCATTAACCAAAGAACAACTTAGAGAATTTTTTGTTTCACAAGGCGATAAAGCCTTTCGTGGTAATCAGATTTACGAATGGTTGTGGAGTAAAAAAGTCTATCAATTTGATGATATGACTAATATTTCTAAGGAAACCCGTCAGATGCTGGAAGATAATTTTGTTATCAACCATATTAAAGTTGATCAAATGCAACGCAGTGAAGATGGAACCGTAAAAAATGCCGTTCGATTATATGATGGTTTGGTGGTAGAAAGCGTTTTAATACCAACAGCTACCCGAACAACAGCCTGCGTTTCTAGTCAGGTTGGTTGCAGTTTAGATTGTAATTTTTGTGCGACTGCTCGTTTAAAACGGATGCGAAACCTTAATCCGGATGAAATTTATGACCAAGTAGTTGCCATCGATAACCAAAGCCGATTGTACTTTGATCGACCACTTTCCAATATTGTTTTTATGGGAATGGGTGAACCGTTAATGAATTACAATAATGTGCTCAAAGCGATTGATATGATTACTTCTCCGGAAGGATTGGGTATGTCGCCTAAACGAATTACACTTTCTACTTCCGGAATTCCGAAAATGATAAAAAAAATGGCCGATGAAGAAGTTAAGTTCAAATTAGCAGTTTCTCTTCATTCTGCCATCGATGAAATTCGGGCTGAAATTATGCCGTTTTCAAAAAGTTTTCCTTTAAAGGAATTACGTGAAAGTTTGGAATATTGGTACCAAAAAACCAAAAGCAAAATTACTTACGAATATGTGGTTTGGAAAGGAATCAATGATGATAAAAAATCGATTGATGCTTTGGTTAAGTTTTGTAAATATGTGCCATGTAAAGTCAATTTAATTGAATATAACCCAATTGACGACGGAATGTTTCAACAAGCTTCTGATGATGCATTAGAACATTACGTTTCTGCTTTGGATAAAATTGGCGTGATTGCCAAAGTAAGAAGAAGTCGAGGGAAAGATATTGATGCTGCTTGTGGTCAGTTGGCGAATAAAAATGAAGCAATATCCTAATTATGGCTATTGTGATTTTCTAACTTTCTGACTATCTTTGAACTTTCATGAAAATCACCGAACAAATTAAACAACCCATACTCGCTGAAATGGAACTTTTTGAAAAAAAGTTCTATGAATCGATGTCTTCTAAAGTGGCGTTGCTCAACCGAATAACCTATTATATTGTCAACCGAAAAGGTAAACAAATGCGGCCGATGTTTGTTTTTCTGGCGGCAAAAATGGTATCCGACGGAATCGTAAATGAACGAACTTTTCGAGGAGCCTCGGTTATCGAATTGATTCATACGGCAACGTTGGTTCATGATGATGTTGTGGATGATAGCAATCGTCGTCGTGGATTTTTCTCTATCAATGCATTGTGGAAAAACAAAATTGCCGTTTTAGTGGGTGATTTTCTATTATCTAAAGGTTTGTTGCTTTCCATTGACAACAACGATTTTGACTTATTGAAAATAATTTCTGTTGCTGTTCGCGAAATGAGTGAAGGGGAATTGCTTCAAATTGAAAAAGCCCGTCGTTTAGATATTACAGAAGACATCTATTATGAAATTATCCGCCAAAAAACAGCAACATTAATTGCCGCTTGTTGTTCTTTGGGAGCTTGTTCCGTTTTGCCGGAAAATATGGAAGTAGTTGAAAGAATGAGAAAGTTTGGTGAACTAATAGGAATGGCTTTTCAAATAAAAGACGATTTATTTGACTATACTGAGGAAGCTATTGGTAAACCAACTGGGATTGATATCAAGGAACAAAAAATGACACTTCCTTTAATTTATACGTTGAATACTTGTTCCTCAAAAGAGAAAAGCTGGCTTATCAACTCTATTAAAAACCATAATTTGGATAAAAAAAGAGTCAAAGAAGTCATTGCCTTTGTAAAAAGCAGTAATGGTTTGACTTATGCTGAACAAAAAATGATCCAATTTCAGCAGGAAGCTCTTTTGCTTTTAGAAGATTTTCCAGCATCAGATTACAAAGAAGCCCTGCTTTTGATGGTGAATTATGTAATTGAACGAAAGAAGTAGTTTTCAGTCACAGTTTTTAGCAAACTTGTCATTCTGACGAAGGAAGAATCTCAAAATAAATTACAATTTAAACGATTGATATTAAATACATTATGATTTATTTCAATTTTTTTTATAAACCCATGCAACCTTTTTCATCTTTCATTCGTCTATAACTATAGAATCTTATTTTAAAAAAATTGTTAAACGGAAGTGATCAATTACCCATGACCATTTACCAATTACCTTTAAAAAAATGAAAGTAATTAACTTACATCAAGACGAACAGACTACCATTCGAATGGCTATTGAACAAAATCGATTTGCTCAGCAGCAAATTTATGCCAAATTTTCGCCTAAAATGTTAAGTGTTTGCCGACAGTATATAAAAGATTTGCAGCAAGCGGAAGATGTTATGTTAACCTCATTTATGAAGGTATTTACGAATCTTAAAAAATTTGAACATAAAGGAAGTTTTGAAGGTTGGATTAGGCGAATCATGATTAATGAATGTGTTTCATTTATAAGAGTTCAAAAACAAGTCAAATTCATCGAAGAAGAAACTTTTTTTGAGGAAAGGCATAATGATATTGAAAGCAAATTTTCGGTTGATGATATTCAGTTTCTCATTGATGGTTTACCGGATGGTTACCGTATGATTTTCAATCTTTATGCAATAGAAGGGTACAAACATCAAGAAATAGCAGTAATGTTAGGAATAAACGAAGGGACATCAAAATCGCAATTATCTCACGCCAGAAAACTACTGCAAGAACAGATTACCAAATTAAAAAATTACGACAGTGGAACCGAATAAGGTAGAAAATAAAATGAGAGAGAAGTTGAATCAACGAACGATTCAACCATCAGCCAATGCATGGGATCGTTTAGATGCGATGCTCTCTGTTACAGAACAAAAACCGAAAAGAAATTATAAATGGCTTTCCATTGCAGCTGTTTTTGTTGGATTCACATTGATTGGAATTTTTATATTGAATAAAGAAAATTCTATTGAAAATGTAATCCCATCTAACCCAATTGTTTTGGAAAGCGAAATAGAAAAAGTTGAAAATCTAAACGAAATAGAAAACACTATTTCATCCGAAGACAATAAGGAAGAAGTTGCCATAATAAATCAATCAAATAAAAAAATGGATGAACAACCTATTGCAATTAATCCTAAAAAAGATTTTTTATTAGATAATCATTCCAAAACAGAAGAAGTAATCGTTGAAAATCAACCAAAAGAAGCAATAAATAAATACGTCAATGCCGAATCACTTCTGGCTGAAATCGAAACCGGAGAAAAATTTGAAATACCAACACTTTCAAAAAAACCATCTGTAAAAGTAGATGCTAATACTTTACTTTCTTCGGCAGAAAAAGAAGTCGAAGAAACATTTAGAGACAAAGTTATTCAATCGATTAATAAAAAATACAATTCGGTAAAGTCAATGTTGGCTAATCGCAATAACGAGTAAAAACAATCAAATCACGAACAGTTAAATTTTAAAATTATGCAAAAAATTATTTTTTATGTAGCAGCATTGCTATGCACTTTCCTGACCCAAATTTACGGACAGGAAACGTTTGAACAACAAGCTAAAGTTATTGCTAATAGTATTACAAGCATAACAACAGAGGAAAAAACAGCTTTAAAAGCGGAAGTAGAAGAAATCAACAAATTACTTGAAAGTGGAACCATTACTGCAACTCAAGCAGATGAAAAAAAATTAAAAGCGGCAGAAGAAAGAGCAAGAAACATTGAACGCAGAATAGCTGCTGAACAAGCAAAGCTAGATGATTTGGTTAAAGATCAAGTAGATGGAAAATTTCTAAGCTCAACTGACAGCAGTAGTGTGAATAACAAGAAAGTGATAATTCAATGGGATTTAGATGACGACGATTTTAAAGGATGGAAATGTAAATCAAAATCAGAACGAAGAACGACTTCTCAATTTGTTTTTGCCTTTGGATTGAACAATTTAATTACAGATGGGGATTCTAATTCTCTTGAAAACAGCGATTTTAAAACTTGGGGATCTAATTTCTTTGAATGGGGATTTACCTTTAATACCAGAATTTTGAAAGAGAATAATTTACTTCATATTAAGTACGGATTGTCATTAATGTACAATAATTTGAGACCAACAGATAATCGCTATTTTGTAAAAGATGGTGATGTGACGGAGCTGCAAACGTTTGATAGAGATTTAAATGAAAATAAATTCAGAAATTCTATGGTGGTGTTGCCTGTTCATTTGGAATTTGATTTCACGCCAAAAACAGTTGGGGATGATGGTGTTTCAAAATTCAGAACACACAAAAGCGTGCGATTAGGAGTGGGTGGTTTTGGAGGTTTAAACTATCAATCTACTCAAAAATTAAGATATGAGGAAGACGATATTCGAATTAAAAATAAGCAAAAAGGCGATTTTAATGTATCAACATTTGTCTATGGATTGAGTGGTTATCTTGGTTATGGTTCAACTTCATTATATGTAAAATACAATTTGAACAGTTTATTTAAAGATAATCCGATTGATCAAAACAACATTTCTTTAGGATTGCGTTTCGATCTTAATTAATTACTTGAATTAGTTTTTTTTAAACCCTTTCAGAGTTTCTGCTTTGAAAGGGTTTTCTATTTAAAAACTTTGTAACTTTGAAATCTTAATTTTTTTACTTGATTACACAAAATACCATCGATTTAGTTTTTGAAACCGCCCGTGTTGAGGAGGTAATTGGTGATTTTGTGCAACTCAAACGAGCCGGAAGTAATTTGAAAGGATTGAGTCCGTTTTCAAACGAAAAATCGCCCTCCTTTATGGTTTCTCCGGTCAAGCAGATTTGGAAGGATTTCAGCTCCGGAAAAGGAGGAAATTCGGTTACTTTTTTAATGGAGCACGAGCATTTTTCGTTCCCTGAAGCTATTCGCTATTTAGCCAAAAAGTATAACATCGAAATTGAAGAAACCGTTTCAAGCGATGAAGACAAAATCGAAGCCAGTGAAAAAGAAAGTATGTATTTGGTTTCTGAATTTGCCAGTAAGTATTTTCAGCATGTTTTATGGGAGGAAGAAGAAGGCAAAGCAATTGGATTTACCTACTTTAAAGAAAGAGGATTTACTAATGAAACCATCAAAAAATTTGCTTTAGGGTATTCGCCAAATGTTTGGGATGCTTTTACCAAAGAAGCCTTAGGGAAAGCTTACCAATTAGAGTTTTTGGAAAAAACGGGATTAACTATCGTTGGTGAAGATAAGCAGTTTGACAGATTTAAAGGTCGCGTGATGTTCCCGATACAAAGTATGTCGGGTCGTGTTTTAGGTTTTGGCGGAAGAATTTTGACCAATGACAAAAAAGCAGCAAAATATTTAAATTCTCCTGAAAGTGAAATTTACCACAAAAGCAATGTGCTTTACGGAATTTTTCACGCCAAGCAAGCGATTGCTAAACAAGATAATTGCTATTTAGTTGAAGGATATACCGATGTTATTCAAATGCATCAAGCCGGAATAGAAAATGTGGTTTCCTCCTCCGGAACGGCCTTAACTTCAAATCAAATCCGACTTATTAATCGATTGACCAAAAATATTACGGTTCTTTTTGATGGCGATGCAGCCGGATTGAGAGCTTCTATTCGTGGAATCGATTTGATTTTGGAAGAAGGGATGAACGTAAAAGTTTGTACTTTTCCTGACGGGGATGATCCGGATAGTTTTGCCAAAAAAACACCTTATGAAGAATTGGTGAAGTATTTAGAAGAAAATTCAAAAGACTTTATTCAGTTCAAAGCATCTTTGTTAATGAAGGATGCCAAAAATGACCCAATCAAAAAAGCGGATTTGATTAGGGATATGGTGACAAGCATTTCTAAAATTCCGGACCGAATTAAAAAAGAGATTTATATTCAGGAATGTGCCCGAATAATGGATATTTCAGAAGAAGTGCTGTTCAGTACTTTAGCTCAAATGGCTCAAAAGGATTTATCGGAAGCCAATAAAAAATTCAAACAAGAACAAAAAGTATTTGAAGTTGTCAAGAATGAAACAACCGCAACGGTTTCAAAAGTAGACATCATTTCATTACTTGAAAAAACCATTCTTGAAATTTTATTGTTGTATGGTCATCATGAGGTGGATTTTGAAAATGTCTTTATTCAATTTGACGAAAACGGAAAAGAAATTGAAACGATTGAAAAAGTAAAGCACAAAATTTACGAACGGATTTATTTAAGCTTACAGGAAGATGAAATTGAATTGGCAAATCCTGTTTTCAATGCCATTTATGTTGATTTAGTTTCACAATATCATCAAAATGAAACGTTAGATAAAAATCATTACCTCAATAACTTGCTTCCGGAACATGCTGAAATAGTTACGGATATAGTAATGAATGACGAAAAATACCAATTGCATGGTTGGCTTGATAAAAAACAGGTTTTTGTAAAAGAAAAAGATGATTTGGAAATACTTTCCCGATTGGTTTCTGAAACGATTGTAACTTTCAGAGAATACCTTATTAATAAATTGAATCGGGAATTAATGCTGCAAATGCAGGAAGAAACTCCGGAACTTTCACCGGAAGAAATCATCACCATGATTAATGATTACAATAAGCTTAAAGTAAGCATTACCCGTAGAATTGGTAGAATGCGATCGGATTATAATTAGTAAAAAGATTATTTTTCATTAAATTTAAAAGTTAAAATTATGTTAATTTAATCAGA